>NZ_KQ956826.1 GCF_001546485.1 Gardnerella vaginalis
GCTTAGCTTTACACACTTTTGGCCTATAACCCCAAGAAAGATTATTATGTTGCCAAACAATAAAAAATGCTGGAAGCTATTAGCTTCCAGCATTTCATCAATATAAGTGAATAAACAAACTCACTACAACGGTTTTATAGGCGCGGCAAATACTTTTCTAGCTCGAAAGGCGTCACCTGGCGACGGTATTCCTCCCACTCCTGGTGCTTATTACGCAAGAAATATTCAAACGCATGCTCGCCTAACACGCTTGCCACAAAATCAGACTTCTCCATAATCTTCAAAGCTTCATCCAACGATTCTGGCAATGGCTGAATCCCCATCGCCTGACGTTCAGCATCTGTAAGCTCCCACACATCGTCACTCGTTGGCTCACACAATGTCATTTGCTGTTCAATACCATCTAAACCAGCAGCCAAAAGCACAGAGTAAGCAAGATACGGGTTCGCTACAGGATCAAGCGCACGGAATTCCATACGGCAAGAATTGCCCTTACCAGGCTTATACTGCGGCACGCGAAGCAACGCAGAACGGTTGCTATGACCCCAGCACACGTAGCTAGGAGCTTCCGCACCACCCCACAAACGCTTATAAGAATTCACATATTGATCAGTTACAGCACAAATTTCGGAAGCATGATACAAAATACCTGCAGCAAACTGACGGGCAATCAGTGACATATTAAACTCTTGACCAGCCTCATAAAAAGCGTTTGTGTCACCTTCAAACAAACTCAAATGCGTGTGCATACCCGATCCAGGCTGATCAGTTAAAGGCTTTGGCATAAAGCTTGCATACATTCCGCGCTCAAGAGAAATTTCCTTCACCACAGTGCGGAAAGTCATAATATTATCCGCAGTAGTAAGAGCATCAGCATAACGCAAATCAATTTCGTTTTGACCAGGTCCACCCTCGTGATGCGAATACTCTACAGAAATACCCATCTGCTCCAGCATGCTTACTGCACTACGACGAAAATCCATAGCCGAACTACGCGGCACATGATCAAAGTATCCACCCTCATCAATTGGCACTGGAGTTTTAGACCAATCATCTTGAGCTTCAAACAAATAAAACTCAATTTCTGGATGAACGTAGAAAGTAAAGCCTTTTTCTTTTGCTTTTGCGAGCGCAGTTTTAAGCACGTGACGAGGATCCCCTAGCGAAGGTTCACCGTCAGGAGTTAACACGTCGCAGAACATGCGTGCTGTGCCTTCTGGACCTCCGTGCCACGGAAGGATTTGGAAGGTTGACGGATCCGGCTTCACAATCATGTCGTCTTCCAAAACGCGCGTCATGCCTTCTATTGCCGAGCCATCGAAGCCAATACCCTCTTCAAATGCTGCTTCTAGCTCTGCAGGAGCAATAGCTACGGATTTTAACGTGCCAAGCACGTCCGTAAACCAGAGTCGAATAAACCGCACGTCGCGCTCTTCAACAGTACGTAGAGCAAACTCTTGTTGTCGATCCATAATTAGCCCCTTGGGTAGCATTCAATAGCATGCACAATCAAATGCATGCACAGTCACGTGTAATTGTAGTGTATTATTGCATATTATGCTGCAAGTATCACAACTATATGCAATGAATTTACGTAATTGTAATGTACTTACGCAATTGTGATAAATGCAGTCATATCATGATTTGTTTGAATTACCATATTTTTGAAATATTCTTATTGCATCTCCATCGCTGAAATCATCACTGTCAAATATTTTCACGCCTTGTTTTGCAATGCTGTTAACGTCTTCCATGCAAATAGCAAGATCTTCTACTGTTCGAGACCACACCGCTAGTGCCATTGGCGCCACAATGTCTTGCGGTTCAACACTATATTCGTAAACTTTTGCTGTTAATTTATCTGCTCGATTGGTGATAAGCATAACATCCATTCCGCGGAAGAAATCGACAAATTTTTGCACTGCTTCTTCTGGCTCATTGTTGTTCAAATGCTTTAATACCGCAACAGCACCTTGTTCTTCGTCAAAGCATTGTGCTGAAACGCTAACCATTTTGCAAAAAGCTGCTAATAATTGTGCCGGGGTAACATAAGTGACTATCATAGCAACCTTGGCTTTATTACCAAGTAAACCTTGTAAATCTTCTTCAAAATTAGCTTCTTCAATATTACGCATAGCTTCATCAAGCGCAGCATCTTCATGATTTTCACTATTATTTTGAGAATTTTTAGACTTAGTGTTATCTGTTGCATTCGCAGCATCTTCCTTAAATTCTCGTTCAAAACCTGCGAGCGCATCGTTTAATTCAGTATCAGTAAAAGAAGTACGAATTGGCTCATTATTTTCATGAGACGCATCATGATTGTTCTGTTTATTTGTCATTTCTTCTTCTTTACGTAGTATATTCGAGTCGGATTGATGTACATGTATGCTATCAAATTCATTACACAAAAGTACACACATGCAGCACGTTACGCACTTGGCAAACAGTTAGAACCAAATACGATTTTCATTTCCGCAAACAGTGATGTGTCTCGCTTAACACGAAAAGTATCACCAAAAGTGAGCACTTGCGCTCTACCCGTATTGTCAAGTAGCGCTAAACGAACTTGGCAGCAGCCGGGGTGACGGCGCAAAATATTGCTTAATTCTGCTACATGGGCTTTATCTAATGCTTGATGAGGTAGCACAATAGTCAAAGGTCTTTCGTCCACTGATTCTAATGTTGGTACTTCAAATTCTGTAGCACGCATCGATACTGTTTCGTCTCGCACTTCAACTTGACCGCGAATACGCACAACTTGGTCAATTGCAAGTTCCTGAGCCGAAGCTTCGTAAACTTTACCAAAGAACATACATTGAATGGAGCTTTCCATATCTTCAACAGTCACAATCGCCCAAGCATTACCTTTACGAGACACTCGCCTATCGACGCTGGTAACAAGCCCCGCAATCGTCACTTGCTGACCATCACTCATCGTTTTTGCACGATCAATAAGCTGAGCAATAGTCATTTCACGCAAGTCTGCTAATACTGCCGACAACCCGCTAAGAGGATGATCTGAGACATACAAACCCAACATTTCACGCTCAAAATTAAGCTTCGTTTTTTTATCCCACTCTTCAACATCCGGCACAGTGATTTGCATATCTCCCAAACCAGAGTCGTCAGATGAGTCAGAAGACGAGTCGATGTCTGCAAATAAGTCAAACTGTCCTTCTGCCTGTTTACGTTTCAGTGCAATTACTGAATCAATCGCAGGATCGCAAATTTGGAACAGTGCGCGACGATTTGAGTCAATAGAATCAAAAGCTCCAGCTTTAATAAGCGATTCCACTAAGCGACGATTTAACGCTGTTATTGGCACGCGTTTAATAAAGTCCATAAAGTTTACGAAGCGTCCACGACCGCTTTCACGCTCAGCAATAATATCGTTCACTGCTTTATCGCCAACGTTACGAATAGCACCTAAGCCAAATCGCACAACATCACCAACAGCGGAATATTCAAGCACAGATTCATTCACATCTGGTTGTAGAACCTGAATACCCATACGTCGAGCTTCACCTAAGTATAGTGCGGTTTTGTCTTTATTCGTGCGTTCGTTTTGCAGCAAAGCAGCCATAAATTCAACCGGATAATGCGTTTTTAAATATGCCGTCCAGTAAGAAATTAATCCGTAAGCTGCAGAGTGAGCTTTATTAAACGCGTATCCGGAGAACGGAACCAAAACATCCCACACTGCTTGCGCAGCTTCTTCTGAATAACCGTGCTCTTTCATACCCTCAAAGAATGGAACCTGCTCTTTTGCCAGCACTTCCGGCTTCTTCTTGCCCATTGCTCGACGTAGCACATCTGCTTTACCAAGACTATAACCCGCTAAAATACGCGCAGCAGACTGCACCTGTTCCTGGTAAACAATAAGACCATATGTTTCATCCAAAACTTCCTTAAGAGGTTTTTCAACTTCTGGATGAATTGGAATAATATCTTGCAAACCGTTTTTGCGTTTAGCATAATTCGTATGCGAATCCATATCCATAGGACCAGGACGGTACAGTGCAATTAAAGCAGAAATATCGTTGAAATTATCTGGCTTAAGGGTGCGCAGTAATGCGCGCATGCCGTCAGAATCAAGCTGGAAAACGCCTAAAGTATCTCCCCTAGAAAGGAGCTGATACGTGGGCCTATCGTCTAACGGAATTTTTGTGTAATCAATAGGATCTTTACCATTATGCTCAATATTGCGCAAGGTATCGCGAATAACCGTCAAGTTAGAAAGACCCAAAAAGTCCATTTTAACTAAGCCAAGCGTTTCGCATGTGTGATATTCAAAAGTTGTGGTAATAGTACCATCAGTACGTTCAAGAAGCGGCGAAGTGTTGGTAATTGGCTCAGAACCCATAATTGTTGCGCAAGCATGCACACCAGTTTGACGAATCAAACCTTCAATACCTTTTGCTTCTTCAGTAATACGACGCGTATCTGGATCTGCTTCATACAACTCGCGAAACTCGCGAGCTTCAGCATAACGTTTTGATTTTTCATCAAAAATATCGTGTAAACTTACGTCTTTACCATTTTTTGTTGGAGGCAATGCTTTTGTAATTTTTTCGCCTACTGAAAACTCGTAGCCCATAATACGCGCAGAATCTTTAAGCGCCTGCTTAGTTTTAATAGTTCCGTAAATAACGCACTGAGCTACTTTATCTCTACCGTACTTTTCTCCAACGTATTCAAGTACTTTCGCACGACCATCTGGATCAAAATCAACATCAATATCTGGCAAGGATACTCGCTCCGGGTTGAGGAAGCGTTCAAAAATGAGACCGTGCTTCATAGGGTCAAGCTCCGTAATACCCATTGCGTACGCAACCATAGCGCCTGCAGCAGAACCACGGCCAGGACCAACCATTACACCATGCTCTTTAGCCCAATTAATATAATCCGCGACCACAAGAAAGTAGCCACAGAACTGCATTTGACAAATCACACCACATTCATAATCAGCCTGTTTTAACACTTCCATTGGCACATGATTGTTGTAACGCCATTCCAATCCTTCCTCAACTTTTTTAAGGAATAGCGAAGTCTCATCCCAACCTTCCGGGCAATCAAATTGAGGCATAAAAGCGCCATCTTCGCCGTCGTCGAACATAACATTACAACGTCGAGCAATCTCAAGCGTATTGTCACAAGCTTCTGGAAACTCCTTAAAAAGCTCACGCATTTGCTCAGCGGACTTCAAATAGTATCCTGAACCGTCAAACTTAAAGCGGTCAGGATCGTCCAAGCGTGAACCGGAATTAATACAAAGCATAGCATCCTGCGCTTCACGATCTTCCTCATGAACGTAATGCAAATCGTTCGTGGCAAGAAGTGGAGCGTTCAACTTCTTCGCAATTTCAAGTAAGTCTTTTGTTACGCGCGTTTCGATGGAAAGCCCATGGTTCATGAGTTCAATAAAGAAATTATCGCGTCCAAAAATATCCTGAAACTCGCCTGCAGCACGCAAAGCTTCCTTAAACTGCCCCAAACGAAGACGCGTTTGAATAATTCCAGAAGGGCAACCAGACGATGCAATAACACCTTTTGAGTAAGTTGCGAGCACGTCTTTATCCATACGTGGGTAACGCATCACGCGCCCTTCAAGATTTGCAACAGAAGATGCTTTCAAAAGATTCGTTAAGCCGGTATCGTTTTCCGCCCACATTGTCATATGCGTAATTAAGCCGCCGCCGGAAACATCGTCTGCACGCTGATCTTCCGTACCCCAGTGCACGCGGCTTTTGTCTTGACGAGCAGTCTCAGGCGTCACATACGCTTCAATACCAATAATCGGTTTAATACCAGCTTTTACAGCCGTACTCCACATTTCGTACGCACCATGCATGTTGCCATGATCAGTAATTGCTACAGCTGGCATACCTAATTCTTTAGCACGATTAACTAAATCGGGAATTTTCGACGCACCGTCAAGAAGAGAATAGTGCGTGTGATTATGCAAATGTACAAAATTGGTTTCCGGCTGAGTCATAGATGCTATTCTATAAGCGAAAGTTGACCAAGAAATCGAGATAATGCTACTTTGATAATTCTCGCATACCTTCTAACGCGTGTTGCAAATCAGAAGGATAATGCGACTGTACTGTCAAAGTTTTACCGCTTCTTGGATGCGTAAAAGTGAGTGCCATTGAGTGTAACCATTGCCGATGCAAACCAAGTTGTTCAGCTAGCACAGGGTTAGCTCCATACATTGAATCGCCAACTAAAGGATGACCAATAGACGTAAAATGCACGCGGATTTGATGCGTACGACCTGTTTCCAAATTAACGCTAGCCAGTGTTGCTCTACCAAAACGTTCAAGCACATCCCAATGTGTTACAGCAGGTTTTCCATCTGGCGTGATTGTGAAACGAAAATCCGAAACTTTTGCGCGACCAATAGGAGCTTCAATTGTTGCTTTATCTTGCGTTAAATCGCCTTGCACAAGCGCATGATAGGTTTTTGTAACAGTATGATTTGCAAACTGTTTTTTCATTACTTCATACGCTAAATCTGTTTTACAGACTAGCATCAAACCACTTGTGCCAACATCTAAACGACTTACAATACCACGACGAAACTCATCTCCAAGAGTAGTCAAAATGTTAATTCCGCGCTTTGCTAAAGTATCAACAACAGTTGGACCATTCCACCCGTTAGCTGCGTGAGCTGCCATACCAACTGGTTTATCAACAATCACAATATCGTCATCTTGGTAAGCAATAACCATATTGTGTTCTACTATTTGATTTGCACATTGTTTTGAATCTTGCTCACTGTCTTGCACTACTTCACTGTTACTCTTATTTGCAAGAGACTTTTCGCTAACTACGTCATCACAAAGTATTTCGTCACCGCTAAGCAACAACGAAGACTTATTTGCTTTACGATGAGCAAGATACACAATACGTTTCGCAATAAGTTCACTCGCTTTTGAGCGTGAAATATTACGTAATTGCGCTATAGCAACATCAAAACGGCAGCCAACTAAATCTTTTGGAACTAGCATACTTTTTGCACAACCTACTCATTACTTTCGTCAGAAGAAAGTTGATTTTTATGTGCGCCTTCGGCTGGTTGAAAAGGAAATTCAAATATGACTAGTATTACAAACCATACGCCTGCAATAGCTAAAATAATATCTGCAACATTACCAACTGACCAACCGTAATTAATAAAGTCAATTACTTTGCCATCCAAAAAATGTTCAGCATACATAGCACGATCAATTAAATTACCAAACGCTCCGGCAAAAGCGAATGATAACGCAAGCGTCCATTGCAATGAACTCGTACGACGAATCGCCACCAACATTGCAATGCAAGCCACAATTGCCAATATGCTAATACCACACGTTGCGCTAGATCCTAAACCAAATGAAGCACCAGGATTTCTTACTAGTGACAACGACAGCACATTATGAATAAGCTGAATATGCTTGCCACTAGCTAAACCATGGAGCGCCCACAGTTTAGTTACACGATCTATAACAAGACCAATAATAACTACAAGTGCAAAAACGGCTGCGCGAATACGCAGCCGTTTCACACGCACATCTCTATGCGTCAATTTTTATCCGATCTTCAATTTCAGCGTATTACAAGCACATAATACACAACCAGTTCACACTAGCTACCTAGCTTACATGCTGTTTTACTGAAAACTATGCCTACTTGTCAGCTTCAGCTTGAGGTTGTTGACCTAGCTCAGCATACGCATTCTCATCAGAAACTTGCGCAACAAGCTGACCAAGGAAATCAGTCAAACGAGTACGATATTCAGTCTCAAACTGCTTAAGACTCTGAATATTGCCTTCGATAACCTGAGTCTGCTTCTCCAAGTTCTCACGCACCTGACGAGCGTAAGCGTCAGCAGCTGTACGAGTTGTAGAATCGTAGTCAGCAGCACGATGTTGTACTTCTGCTTCATACTGATCAGCTTGGTCATGAGTCTGCTTGGAATAATCGTCAGCCGCTTGACGAACCTTACCAGAATAAGCATCCGCCTCATTGTGTGCACGCGAAGCATAAGCATCAGCATCACTACGAGTACGAGTCGAATAATCATCCGCATCGCCACGAGTCTGCTTACCGTATTCTTCAGCCTCAGAACGAGTACGAGCTGAATATTCATCGGCTTTAGCAACAGTGTCGTTGTAATGAGCCTGCGCTTCTTCAACAATTTGTTGAGCTTTCGCTTTACCTTTATCAACATACTGATCGTGCAATTGCATAGCAAGCGTCAACATAGCAGTAGCACGCTCTGGCTCCGAACCTTGAGCTTCAGCACCAGCACCAGCAATCTTCTGTAAGCTACCAGTTTCTGTATTCGGCTCCAACTTTGCAACCTGCTGACGAAGCTGTTCTTCACGCTGACGAGACTCTTCTAACTGCTTAGCAAGTTCAGCAACCTTAGTGTTCTCCTGCTGAGTCACTACCAACTGCTGACGAACTGTTTCAAGTTCACGACCCAAGTTTTCACTATTGGCTCGGAAATCATCACGTTCACGAGTAACGTTTTCAAGTTCCTTCTGGAGTTGCTTAGCATTATCTGCTTGCGCAGTTTGTGCCGTCAACTGATCAACTTGAGCACCCAAACCATCCAACTGTTCCTTCAATTGCTGGTTTTGAGCAGTCAAAGCACGATTGCTTTCTTCAGCTTCACGTAACTTCACGATAGTAGCTTCAAGCGAAGCAGCAGCTTCATTATTGTCACCTTGCTGCTTGTTAGCGTTACGCAACGCTTCATTTTCTTGAGTTAAGGACTCTACTTGAGAAGTTAATTCAGCAATCTTAGTATTCAAGCCGGCAACATCGCGACCAAGCGACTGCGTGGACTGACCCAGTCCTTGCACTGCCTGCTGACCAAGTGCTTCTATTGTTTCTGTAACTTGATCGAGAAATTCGTCAACCTCGTCAACGTCATACCCACCCTTGAATCGTACAATTTGGAAGGTATGCTCTCGAATGTCCTTAGGCGTCAACAGAGTCATATGCTTTACACCTCGCTTTTGGGACGCATCTCTTTGATATATATCTCTTCGATGCTATCACGTCCGCAGAAAATTGGGATAGTTAATACAAAAAATTTATATTATAAAACGCCGGTTTTATAAAATTATAATCATCGAACACAACAATGGCACTCATAATATGATTTGTAGTGCGTATAAAACAACATATAAAAGCATATAACTCACATCAATGCTTATATTGCCGCAACGCACAGGCGGAACAAATCTACGCAACCAACGCAACGGCGGTTCCGTTATAAAGTAAATAATATTCATAAGAACAGCAAAAATTCCTTGAAGACGCATGCGAGGAACTAGCACCATAAGCCAATCGACAATCATGCGGATAACCATAATACATAAATAAGCGCCAATCAGCATGCGCAAAATAAACAACATAATGAACAAAAACGATATTGCTGACAGCATTGCAATAATTGATATTATTACTTGCAACCTACACTCCTACTCACTTCTAACTGCGTGCATCTCCGTACCATTATGTCACCAAAATCATTGCTGGACGGAACATTACGTACATACATTACGTGAATTGCTAACTTACACAATAAATCTTTACATACGCTCCTACATTACTACAACATACAGCGCAGCTGCATCTACGCATGTATCTACATCTAAAGATGCTACCGCTACGTACCGCTACATACCGTTACGTATCGTCACATGCAGATAAGACTTCACTTTAGCGAGATATAATCTCACTGGCTACACAATTATAGAGGAAAGGCTAAGTATGACTGTTCTTGTTACTGGTGGGTGTGGATACATTGGCGCGCATGTAGTTCACGCATTGCACGAAACTCATCAAAATGTCGTCGTCGTTGACGACTTAAGCTACGGAAAACCTACACGTATCGAAGGCGCACGACTGTATGGCATGGATATTGCTTCCCCTGATGCAGGAGCGCGTCTTGCACAGATTATGAAAGATGAACATGTTGATTCAGTGATTCATTTTGCAGCACGCAAGCAGGTTGGTGAGTCAGTTGAAAAGCCACTGTGGTACTACCAGCAGAATATTAACGGCATGCTCAATGTGCTTGAAGGAATGCGAGAAAGCGGTGCAAAGAAACTCGTATTTTCTTCCTCAGCTGCAACCTATGGCATACCACCTGTTGAAGTAGTACCAGAAGACGTGGTTCCAATGTTGCCTATTAATCCGTACGGTCAGACCAAGCTATTTGGCGAATGGATGGCACGTGCATGCGAACATACCTACGGTATTCGTTTCTGCGCTTTGCGCTACTTCAACGTAGCCGGATGTGGTCCGGTGGAATTGGAAGATCCTGCTATTTTGAATTTGATTCCTATGTTACTGGATCGCTTACAGCGCGGTAAAGCACCTGCTATTTTTGGTGACGACTACCCTACTCCGGATGGCACTTGCATTCGCGACTATATTCATGTTTCCGATTTAGCAGACGCTCATATTGCAGCACTTACGTATTTAGATCGTGACGAACGCAAGTATGACGCTTTTAACGTAGGTACCGGCAAGGGCACTTCTGTGCGAGAAATTGTAGACGAAGTGCGAAAAGTTACAGGCTTACCATTTAAAGAAACAGTGCTAGATCGCAGAGCTGGAGATCCTCCTCAACTTATTGGTAGCACAAAGCGCATTAACGAAGAAATGGGTTGGCATGCTCGCTACGATGTAAAGGATATTGTGGAATCAGCTTGGGCAGCTTGGCAAGCAAATCCTGAACATCATATTGATGTTGATTCATGGAAACAGCTTGATGAGCAAAAATAGCGTAAAAAATAGCTTTCTTGCTTTATTAGCTTTATTAGCTTTATTAGCTTTATCTTAAGCTATAAAATTTAGAATTTTACTGATAAAACGAACATGTTGCCAGTACATAAAAGTGTGCTGGCAACATGTGTTATATATGCAATGTTCATATATGCAATGTTCATATATGCAACGTGTAATTCATAATTTGCTATTCACACTGCTTAGTTGGTTGCATCAGCTTTCTGAACGCTATTAATAGTGCTGGTATGAGCTGTATGAGCAGCATCATGAACATCAGTATCAATATCAAGGTCAGTGTTGAAATCAGCATCAAAGTCAGTATCAACGTCAAAGTCAGTATCAGCTATAGTGTCTAAATTCGCATCAAAATCAATGTCATCACTGTCAGATATATCAAAATCAGACTCGTCAAAATCAGATACATTTACATCATCCAAATCAAAAGTATCCAAATCTAAATTATCCAGATTAAAATCATCTACAGCAACATCACCACTATCTGAAGTATCCGAAGTATCCGAAGTATCTGAAGTATCTGAAGTATCATCAGACACAATTGGCGAATCATCATCTTCTGCGGAATAATCCGAAGATACTAACAGCGAAGGTAACTTTTGTTTCAAAGCTGTCAATGTATCGTTATGAACGCTATTATTAATAAACAGCTTTTTCAAAGAACTCAAAGAACTCAAAGCAGAAACATCTGTAACATTCGTGCCAATAATCTTTAGAGTTTGTAAATGCTGCAGAGCAGCTAACGACGAAATGTCAGAAATCTTGGAACCAGATAACTGCAATCTTTGAAGATGTGATAAAGAAGCAAGTGGAGCAACATCTGCAAGAGACATGCCAATACTCAAATCCACAAGATTCGTAAGATTAGCAAGCGGCGAAGCATCAACAGCTTGCTCAATATCACTATTTAAAATCAAGCGTTTCAAACTTGTTACTCCACTTAAACCCGACAAATTCTCAAGATGTGGTCCATACAGATTTAGCGTATGCAAATGCTTCAAAGCAGCTAACGGAGTTATATCAGCATCCGCAGAAACAGCAATATTCAGATTCTGCAAATTCTTTAAACCTACTAGAGGCTGCAAATCAGTAACTTGAGCGTCAATATCTAAATTCTGCAAATTTGGTAAAACAGACAGCCCGGAAAGATTGATAACACTAGGATCAGAACTCTGTGATGAATCAGCAAGAGACGTAATAATAAGATTTAATGTTTGTACTTGATTCAAACCTGAAAGCTGCGACAAATTAGTACCAGAAGTGACAACAAGACTTAACTTTTGTACTTGATTCAAACCTGAAAGCTGCGACAAGTTGGCAATATGGGAACAATCAAGGAACAAATCTTTAAGATGAGTGAAGTAAGAAAAGTCTAATATGCTAGTAATAGGAGTCGAGCCATCAGCCAAGGAAGCAATATTAAGATGCGTTACTGATGCTGCTTGATCTGGAGTCACATCGTTTACTGAGTTATTTATTACACCACTTGCACGCATACTCTCGAGAACTTGAGATTTCAACGCAGGATGAGTGAATGTAATAAAAGCTTGAGAATTGTTACTTACTGCTGCTTCCGAAGTTTCGCTAGCGTATGCAGTCGAAGGCACCAATACTAACGCAACACCACTGAGTAATGTGGCAGCTGTTGCTAACGTTGCTATAAATTTTTTATTCAACATATGTACCTTCCTTAACTTACCTTTCTTCCTGAATACATGCAATCTGCGAAATGCATGGGCTTTATTCGTTACGATGGTGCAAACACTCTCCGCATGTAAAACAATGCCAAAATTAGCGTACTCGCAGCAAACGAAAAAGGAAGGCTCTAGGTCATGTGCATAAAAAAATCACGTGTCAAGTATTGCAATACAAGCGTTTTGCGGTAATCGAAT
>NZ_KQ956827.1 GCF_001546485.1 Gardnerella vaginalis
GCACCAGTAACATATGACTGTTACTTTCTCAGTTTGTTAGCTGAATTATTAACAGTATTGAGAGTGTTGCTTATAACCCAGAATATTTATCAGCTTAGCTTTACACATTTTTTGAGCTACAACCCAATTATTGCGGGCATACGCGTCTAATTTTGTGATGGAAAAATAAAAAATCTCAGCGGAATATGAGGACATATCCGCATAAGATTCACAAAGTGCGCGAGATGGGACTTGAACCCACACGTCGTAAGACACAGGAACCTAAATCCTGCGCGTCTACCATTCCGCCACTCGCGCGCGTAGTTTCTGGATACAGCCAATCAAGCGTATAAACACAAATAAAACACAGCATTAATGCGCCCGAATGGGTCAGAGAGCCGCTTGACAGAATCGAACTGTCGACCTTCTCATTACGAGGGAGACGCTCTACCGACTGAGCTAAAGCGGCATGTTGCCCGAGACGCATTCGCGACTCGCGCACAAGTTAATCATTATACACTATATCTTCATATTTGTCTAGCTTGGCGTGCCGTTTTATAAACGCTGCTATGTCAGCGTTTGATATCCTGCATACCAACTCCCACTATAATACTCCCGCGGTAACAAAATTGATGATATTGCAAAGAAGCTTGAGTTATTGGTTGCGTATGTTCATTTTTATGTTCGTGTTCGCGTGTTTCTGTCTGCTTTTGTGAGTATCTTGTGAAGTGGATGATAGTGATACAGCGTGCAATCTTCTGCATAGTGTGCATGAATATATTGCAGCAATAATACATGCGATGATTCGTGGTGTCATAGTTTGTTCTATGAAAACGATGATTTGTTGGTTTGTGTATCACATCAGTTGAAAGAAATGAAAGGACCAAAACAATGGCCATCAATCCGCCAGTTGACGCCGTAAAAACCCCAGAATGGGCTGCATTGCAGAAGCATTACGACGAGTTGCAGTCTGAAGGCGTCTGCCTGAAGAAATGGTTTGCAGAGGATGCAGATCGTGTGGATAAGTTGAGCTTCGAAGCTGGAGATCTCCACTTCGATCTTTCTAAGAATTTAATTAAGCCTGAAACTCTTAAGCTTTTTGCCGACCTTGCAAAGGCTGTAAAGCTTGACGAGCGTACGAAGGCAATGTACACCGGTGTGCACATTAACAATACCGAAGATCGTGCAGTGTTGCACACTGCTTTGCGTCGTCCTGCAGAGGATGCTGGCAAGTTCATTGTGGACGGTCAAGATACCGTTGCAGACGTGCGTGAAGTGTTGGGTCGCATTTACGATTTTGCTAACGAAGTTCGTTCCGGCGCTTGGAAGGGCGTTACCGGCAAGAACATCAAGACCGTTGTAAACATTGGTATCGGCGGTTCTGATTTGGGCCCGGTCATGGTTTACGAAGCCTTGAAGCCATACGCTGACGCTGGTATTAGCGCTCGCTACGTTTCTAACATTGATCCAAACGACATGGCAGAAAAGACCAAGGATTTGGATCCAGAAACTACGCTTTTCATCATTGTTTCCAAGACCTTCACTACTTTGGAGACTTTGACCAACGCTCGTACCGCTCGTACCTGGTTGCTGAACAAGCTTCAGGAGTGCGGTGCTATTGACGGAAGCGACGCGAAGAAGGCTGAAGCTGTTGCTAAGCACTTCGTGGCTGTTTCCACCAACCTTGAGAAGGTTGAAGAGTTCGGCATCAACCCAACCAACGCCTTTGGCTTCTGGAGCTGGGTTGGCGGTCGTTACTCTGTAGATTCCGCTGTTGGTACTTCTTTGGCTGTGGTTCTCGGTCCAGAGCGCTTTGAAGAGTTCTTGAAGGGCTTCCACGCAATCGATACTTACTTTGCTGAGACTCCATTCGAGAAGAACGTTGTAGTGCTTCTTGGTATGCTCAACGTATGGTATCGCAACTTCTACAAGGTTGCTTCCCATGCTGTGCTTCCATACGATCAGTACTTGCACCGCTTCCCAGCTTATTTGCAGCAGCTCACCATGGAATCCAACGGTAAGTCTGTGCGCTGGGACGGCACTCCTGTAACAAGCGAAACCGGCGAAATCTTCTGGGGCGAGCCAGGCACCAACGGCCAGCACGCTTTCTACCAGTTGATTCACCAGGGTACTCAGCTTATTCCAGCTGATTTCATTGCTTTCGTGAACACGCCAAATCCTACTAAGGATGGCGATCAGGATGTGCACGAGCTCTTCTTGGGCAACTATCTTGCACAGACTAAGGCTCTTGCTTTTGGTAAGACTGCTGAAGAAGTTCGCGCTGAAGGTACTCCAGAGGAGATTGTGCCAGCTCGCGTATTCAAGGGCAATCGTCCAACCACTTCTATCTTCGGCGATGCTTTGACTCCATTTAGCTTGGGTGAGTTGATTGCTCTCTACGAGCACATCACCTTCGTTGAAGGCACTGTTTGGGGCTTGGATTCCTACGATCAGTGGGGTGTGGAGCTTGGCAAGCAGCTTGCAAAGCAGATTACTCCTGCAATCTCTAAGGATGATGAAGCTTTGGCAGCTCAGGATGCTTCTACCCAGAGCTTGATTCGCTTCTATCGTGCTCATCGTAAGTAATGCATTGAGTAATTGATTTAAGCCTCTTGATGATGAGATTCATCAAGAGGCTTTTGTTTATTATTGCAGTTTGTTTATTATTGCAGTTTGTACATTATGCGAGTATTTGCGCTGAGTTTACAGCGTGCGCTATATAGCACTTAGATAGTAGTTACTTTATTGAATTTGTTGCGCTGAATACATACAAGTGCTTGTGTTTATTTTTGGAATGTGGGTTTTATCAATAAGTGTTGATAATACTTTGTTTTTAAGAGAATTGCGGTTGACTTAAAGGTGATAATAATTTATAATGAGCACGGTCGGTAGGTAAGGCTACCACGGGGATACGGGTTGCTGCCGCAACACAGTGGAGACACTGCAAGTTGGTTAACAGTTGTTGTCGAATTCAAGGCTTCAACTAATGCAACGCCACCGCCCTGCGAAGCTGAAGCTTGAACGATGAAGGTGATTGCGAGCAACTGTGTTGTTGCTGCTTGCTTGTGCCTTGGTTCTTATAAGCCTCCGATTCAGTGAAGATTTGATTTTGCGTTGGCGCGCACAGGTTGTAGGAGGTGATTTGCCGTGAAACAAGACAGTAGTAGTTGTAATCAGAGTACTCATAGTGCTGTTAGTGATGATTCAGACAGTGTTAGTAGTAGTACGGACGTTCCTCCTGAATATATAAAAGCCGGCAATCGCCACCAAAATGTTTGCGATGAAAGATTCACAGTGAAGGATTTGTATCTGGAAGTTTCGTGCGTAAATTGCGAAGTGAAGTCTCAAATTTAAGCAAAATATAGCTTAAACGCAAAAATAGTGGTGATAAGCGGCTCTCGAAAAAACAAGCGTTCCCCGAGGACTTATCATGACAATATTTACAACATCTGAAAAAAGCGGAGCAGGCACGCAAGTAGACGAAAACACTCGTTTTTGGTCCGATATTATTGTATGCATAGGAATAATTGCACTATTTGGCGTAAGTGCCTTCCTTTTGCAATGTATCAATCAGCCAATTGGTCCGAGTGGTATTCCTTCTAAAGTGTCTACTGACTTAATCAATCTACCTTATTACACCTTACGATCAGTATTCCGTATGCTTCTTGCGCTAGTGGCATCGCTTATTTTTACTATTGTGTATGGATCTCTTGCAGCGCGTAGCCGTAGACTTGGTAAAGTACTTATTCCACTGCTTGATATTTTGCAGTCTGTGCCAATTCTTGGCTTCCTTTCGGCAACGGTTACTATTTGGTTAGTGTTGTTCCCTGGTTCTATGCTTGGCGTTGAAGCTGCTTCGATTTTTGCTATTTTTACCAGCCAGGCATGGAATATGACTTTTTCATTCCATCGATCACTACTTAGTGAGCCAAAAGAGCTGGATGAGGCGGTTCGCAGTTTGCAACTTACGCATTGGCAGCGATTCTGGGTGCTGGATATGCCGAACTCAATGATTCCTCTTCTTTGGAATTGCATGATGTCGGTTGGCGGCGGCTGGTTCTTCCTTACAGCATCCGAAATGATTTCTGTAAACAATCACACTTATGCGCTTCCAGGAGTTGGTAGTTTTGTGGCACAATCCGCCGCAGAAAACAAGCTTGGAAATATTTGGTGGGCGATTGCTTCGATGGTTATGGTTGTTTTGGCGCTTGACTTCTTCTTGTGGAAGCCGCTTACTGCTTGGGCTGAGCGTTTCCGCATTACGCAGAGCGCTTCGGACGATGAGCGTCACAGTGCTATTTTGACGCTTATTCGTCATTCTCATGCGGATGAAGTTATTAGTAGGTTGTTCTCACCAATTCGTGAATGGCTTGATCTTGTTACGCGTCCGTTTGGTCGCACAGGTTCTAAGT
Organism: Gardnerella vaginalis; assembly: GCF_001546485.1. GTDB lineage: Bacteria > Actinomycetota > Actinomycetes > Actinomycetales > Bifidobacteriaceae > Bifidobacterium > Bifidobacterium vaginale_D. Next base: position 4,392 of record NZ_KQ956827.1, read on the forward strand.
GGCCATCTAAGGCTTCTCAGCGTAAGATTGGCGATTTGCTCTTCAACATTGTGATGGTTGTGTTAATAGTGGCTTGCGCTGCTCAAATGCTGTACTTTGTGGCTACGCGCGCTGGCTTACAAGAGTTTGCTACAGCTGGAGCGTTGGGTGCTTTGACTTTTATGCGCGTTGCTGTACTGATTTTTGTAAGCTCGCTTATTTGGGTGCCAGTAGGTGTGTACATTGGCATGAATCCTAAGATTTCGCGTATTATGCAGCCGGTTGTGCAAATTCTGGCTAGTTTCCCAGCAAACTTCATATTCCCGTTTGCAATGATGTGGTTTATGGCTTGGCATATTGACCTTGGTTGGGGAAGTATTATTTTGATGACGCTTGGTACGCAATGGTACATTCTTTTCAATGTTATTGCTGGTGCAAGTGCTATTCCGGATGATTTGCGCGAAATGACGCGTAGCTTCCGTTTGAATAATGCGTTGCGTTGGAAAGCCCTTATTTTGCCTGCAATTTTTGGATCTTGGTGCACCGGTGGTATTACTGCAGCGGGCGGTGCATGGAATGCGTCGATTGTTGCAGAGATTGTGGAATATGGTAAGAATCATATGGAAACCCAAGGTTTGGGTGCATATATTACTGCTGCTACAACTAGGGGTGATTCTGTGAAAACGCTTGTAGGTGTAACAGTTATGAGCTTAATTGTTGTGTTAAGTAATCGACTGTTCTGGACGCCTTTGCAAAGGTATTCCGAAAAAAGGTATGTTCTCAATTAAATCGACTGAATAAATCGACTGAATAAATCCGCTAAATTAGATTTTATATAACAGATTGGCAAATATTATGAACACTTTGAACAAAAAAGCTGAATCAACTGTGCCAGCCTCAATTACAAGCGATATTATCGATGCAAAGCACATCAGTCAAAGTTTCACTTCCGACAGTGGTACCACGCAACACGTTTTGCATGATATTTCTTTCACTCTTCGCGAAGGTGAGATTGTTGCAATTCTGGGACGTTCAGGAGCTGGAAAATCCACTTTTCTTCGTACAATGGCAGGTCTTGTGCAGCCAACTGAAGGCACGGTAACATATCGAGGTCGTGAGCTTACTGGGCCAAACCCTGGTGTAGCTATTGTGTTCCAAACTTTCGCGCTTATGCCATGGCTTACCGTGCAAGATAATGTGGAGCTTGGTTTGCGTGCTCGTGGTGTGAGCAAGGAAAAACGCACTGAGCTTGCGTTGGCTGCAATTGATGCAATCGGCTTGGATGGTTTTGAAACTGCTTACCCGAAGGAACTTTCTGGCGGTATGCGTCAGCGTGTGGGTATTGCTCGCGCTTTAGTGTTGCGTCCGGATGCACTGTTTATGGATGAACCATTCTCTGCACTGGATGTGCTTACTGCTGAAAATTTGCGTCAGGAAGTGTTGAAGTTATGGTCGAGCGAAGAGCGCGATATTAAGTCTGTGCTTATTGTTACGCACAATATTGAGGAAGCTGTGCAAATGGCTGATCGTGTGGTCGTACTTGGTTCGCATCCTGGTCATTTGATTGCAGATGTGAAGGTTGATTTACCTCGTCCACGTGACAAGCACAGCGCTGAATTTGAGGCAATGGTTGATAATTTATATGCCATTCTTACAGGTTCTGCTCCAGAAAGTGCAGCTGAGCAAGATAATGATGAAGTTGCAGATGCTCAAGATCAAACTCAGGCTGCTGCAACTGCTGATACTGAAGACACTGAAGCTGCAGCCATTGCGGATATGCTTATTCAACGTCACCATGACGATGAGGATGAAGACAAACAGAACGAAACTGAAGCTGAATCCGGTGAAGCGAAAACAGAGCCTGTATCAGTTCGTTTGCTTCCAAATGCAACTCCAGGTGGTATGGCTGGTTTGCTTGATGTTATTTCAGAAAATCCAGATGGCATCGATTTAGCTGATTTGGCTGCAGACTTGTCGTTTGAAATTGATGACTTGTTCCCATTAGTTGATGCTGGCCGTATGCTGAATCTTATTACTGCTGAAAATGGTCATATTGCTATTACTTCTGCTGGTGAGGAATGGCATAATGCAGATATTTTGCATAGTAAGCAGGTATTTGCACGACTTTCGTTGGAACACGCCCCGCTTGTTCACGCAATTGATCAGGCATTGAGCCGTAATCGTAACGGAAAACTTCGAGGCGAGTTGATTTTGGATCTATTACGCAGTAAGCATACTGATGCGTTGGCTCGTCAGCAATTTGATATTGCGATTAGTTGGGGTCGTTATGGCGAATTGTTTGATTACGATGCTGATGATGACGAGTTGACTCGTACTGTTGAAACTGCTCCGCTTGATGGAGTTTCACGCTGAAATAGTGCCAAAGAATGTCCATTATTATGCATAGATTTAATATCTGTATGCTTTCGACGAAAGAATGCCGCATAGTTTTTTTGTCTTTGAGGTCTAGCTGCTTCTTTTATTGAGATTGCGCGGATCGGAAGCTCCTAAAAAGCGAACTTTTTAGGGAAAACTACGCTAGAACACTTGTTTCTAGCGCTAACTATACGTCGGTATGCGGCGGCGATGGAGGAATATTATGGTGAATGCTGTAGAAGCATTTGATGCGAAGCATCTTAAGGCTGCTGAAGAAATTCCAGCTTTCCGTCCTGGTGATACCGTTGATGTCAACGTTAAGATTCAGGAAGGTAACAACACTCGTATTCAGACCTTCACCGGTGTGGTGATTGCTCGTAAGGGTGCTGGCGTTCGTGAGACTTTCGTTGTGCGTAAGGTGAGCTTCGGCACTGGTGTTGAGCGTCGCTTCCCACTTCATTCCCCAGCTATCGATTCGATTAAGCTGGTTCGTAGTGGTCGCGTTCGTCGCGCTAAGCTTTACTACTTGCGCGCTTTGCGTGGTAAGGCTGCTCGTATTGCCGAGCGTCGCGATAACTCTGCTAAGTAAAATTAGGATTAAGGTGAGGATTACTTATGGCATTTCGTGGCACGCAAATGAGCGATAATCATATCGTTGCTGTAGCGGGTCATGGCTTGGATCCTTCACCGGTTCCACCAGAGCCGGAGGGTTATGTACCGTCCGGCTCTCACGTATCTACACATAGAAAAGCTACTAAGAATTACAGTAAAAATAACCGTTTTGCACATGCGCGTCGCAATGAGGGAGATCGTTTCTCGCTGCGTGACGTATTGGTATGGTTTGGTATTCCAATCTTTTTGGTTTTGCTTGTGCGTCTATTTTTACTGGGTGCGTACACTATTCCATCGGGTTCTATGCTTGATACTATTCACATCGGTGATTATGTAATTACTACAAAGCTTACGCCACGAGTATTTCCATTGCAGCGTGGAGACATAGTAGTTTTTGAAGATCCTGCGCATTGGTTAAGTGGTGAAAGTGCAGTCAATGGTGTAGTCGGTAAAGATTTAATTAAGCGTCTTATAGGATTGCCTGGCGACACTGTTGAATGCAAAGGTCCTGGAGAACCTATTGTTGTTAATGGAGTTGAAGTTCACGAATCTGCGTATATTCGGCCAGGCGTTGACCCAAGTGCTTTTCCATTCAAAGTGAAAGTTAAGCCAAACCATGTGTTTGTGATGGGAGATAATCGCGCCAACTCCGCTGATTCTCGTTATCATCGTAACGATGGTGATGATGGTTTAGTGCCGATTTCAAAGATTGAGGGTGTTGCGGTATTCCGTTCATGGCCAATTAGCAGAATTGGTTTTTTGGATGATCATCACGATGCTTTTGATAGTGTGCCTAATCGGTCTGCGCAATAGTATGTATGTGCACATATTTATGTAATCTTTAATAGCATCTTATGCTTGTGAATTGTTCGTGATTACTAGTTTTGCATGCATAAGTGTGCAATAGTTATCAATAAGTCGAGAGTCTGTTAGTAAAGTTTTAATGATGCCAGCTAAATCTTCTCATATGCCACTTATTCCATCTTTTCACTATGAGCAGGCGTTACTTGTTGAAGGCTACGATTGGGTTATTGGCCTCGACGAAGTTGGTAGAGGGTCACTCGCAGGACCCGTGATGGTTGGTGCTGCAATTATTGGTGCAACTCAAATTACAGCACAAGCCATGCCTGAAGGTTTGGCTGATTCTAAATTGCTTACTGAACGTCGGCGTGAGATGCTTTATGAGCCATTACAGCAATGGTGTACTACTTGGGCAGTCGGTTCCTGTACGAATCGAGAAATTGATGAGTGGGGTATAAGTTATGCGCTTGGCGTAGCTGCTTTGCAAGCAATTGCGCAAGTTGAAATAGCTATCAATAAATTGTGTCCCAATAAAGAACATCGTTTTGCTGCAATACTGGATGGCCCTTACGATTATATTGATAAAGTCGCTGATACTTTTGACGCACCGTATGTACCTTCCCCAGTAAAAGTGCATACCTTAGTAAAAGCAGATCGGCAATGTGCAAGCGTTGCTGCAGCTGCAGTATTAGCAAAAGTTACGCGAGATAATCTTATGGTGTCATTGTCCGCAAAACCGCAATATAAAGTTTATGATTGGGCAAGCAATAAAGGTTACGGTTCTTTGGCTCATCGTCTTGCAATTAAAAAAGTAGGTCCAAGTGATTTGCATAGATTATCTTGGCATCTTTAGAGTACTTGAGTATCAACTTATTATTAAGTTGTGATTGGTAAAACATTATTGAGCGAGGATTACATATGACAAAAAGCAGAGAGAAACGTGTGTCAATGCTTGATGTTGCGCATGCTGCTGGAGTAAGTCATCAAACGGTTTCTCGTGTTATTAACAATTCGCCAGATGTTTCTGCAAACACGCGTATGCGAGTATTGCATGTGATTCAGCAACTTGGATATCATCCCAGCAATTCTGCTCGGTCTTTAGCAACACAACAATCGCGTACGTTAGGACTTATTGTTGGTGCAGAAACAAGTTTTTCGCGTGATATTATTGCTCCTATCGAAGCTCAAGCTAAAGCACGTGGATTGTTCCTTTCGGTGAGCATGGTTAATGAGATATTGTGCGAGCAGAGTGATATTCGTGCGTTGTGTGAAAGTTTTGAAGAACAGAATATAGATGGTCTTATTGTTGATGCGCAAACGGATGCAATATTTACATCATTGTGTCATACACGCATCATGAAACCTTGCGTGTGTATTACATCTACCCACGGTGCCATAAGTGCTCACGAAGGTATACATCTGCTGCGTTGCCACAGTAATGTAGATTATTCATTAATCGGTATGAATCAATGGCGTGTTATGAACGATATTGTGTCTCTTATTTCACATTATGGTCATCGTCATGCTATTTATTTTGCTGGTCCTGCACAATGGAGGGGAGCTGCAACACGCTTAATTGCGTGGAGATCGTTGTCTGCAATGCAGGGTATCCGTTCTCATATTGTGCAATGTGCATCATGGAAATCTTCGGAAACATATGCGCGTATGAATCATATGTTAGAAAAATTTGGTATGGAAGGTATTACTCTTCCGAGTATTGTTGTTACTTCAAGTGATGAGCAGGCAGTGGGTGTTGTGCGTTCATTGTATGAACATGGTTTAAAAGTTCCGAGCGATATTAGTGTAATAGGTTTTGGTGATATGCCTGCAATGAGTGATTTTTTCCCACCTCTTACTACGGTTAATGTTGATACGCAACAGTTGGGTTCATTGGCTGTTCGCGAGGTTTTGCGTTTAATGCATCATGGTCCTGAACCAGCATTTCCCGACATGGCTCATGGTGTTGGCCAGATACCTGCAAGTGTTGTTGTTCGTTCTTCGCTTGCGGCTGTGTTACGATAAATCTTTTTAAGAACAAAATGTTCGTGAAACACTCGTGAAACACCAGTGATGAGTTTTTAGAAAAGGCATAAAAACGGCTTAAAATCAGCATAATAAGGCGATTGTCGGCGTGTTGATGGTGCGTGTACAGCGTAATCTTAAAAGAAGTTGGGACATACTATTTTTAAAGGATTTAAGACAAAGATTAGGATAAAGAAAAGGACCGGGAGATGATAAATCGCTGTTTTGCGTTCGTACCAGGCATCAAACATTTAGTTGCTTTAAGGTCGGCGTGTCTTGCGATTTCTTCTCTTATGAATATCGCATTTGTATATGTATGTGTTGGCATGCTTTCGCCAATACTTCGACCTGTGCGCTCGTTAGGTACTTCCTTAATGAGTTCTGTGGAATTTACTTCTTACATCATTGCGTTAGCGGCAATCATTTTATTAAAATATGCAACTTTTCATTGGGCATGCACTATATCGACAGATATTGAATCACGCGTAGCGATGCGTTTGCGACCTAAGATGTTGCATGCCATGTTATCGTTGCGTTCGTCAAATGTTGAAAGTTTTGGTGATTTTGCTACGCTCTCAGTCAATGACGACATTGCTGCAATTCAACACTGCATTGCGATTCTAGTACCGCAAATTGTGGCTGCTATTCCTATTCCTTTAATTATTGCTGCAGTTTTGTGTACTGTTAATCCTGCAATTGCTGGTATTTGTGCTTTAGCTGCAGTATGTAATGGCATAGCTATGGCTTTAGTACTGGTTTTGGGAGCTTCTTATTGGCGTTGTTTGAGTGCGTTCTGCGCATATGGTATTACCAGCATTGCAATTGTTGCAACAGTTTGGTTGTCGTCAGTGAGGGGTGTTGGTCTTGCTGCAGCGCTATTGACTATGCCATTATTAATGTTAAGCGTTCAACCGTTGCGAAACGTAAGTAAGCATATGCATGTGCTACGTCATGCTGTGCACGGTATGCGTCATGTTGAGACATTGTTGAAAACTGTTACTGATTCTTCTGCACCAATAGCATTTAGCGACGATGGCACAACCTTATCTTTGCCAGATGGTGCTACTAACATCGCTTTGCGTATGCGGTGCGATATTCCAGAAAACCGTGATTCTAATCATGAAGTTCAGCGTGTATCAATAATTGCTCGTTCTGGTCAGGTGCAAGTTGTTCCCAGCAAGTATCAGTCTGTGATGCGTGAAGGTATACTTTCGGGAACTGGCTTTACAACAACTGCTGATGTGCTGCTCTCGTATAATGATCGTTATGAAGTGCAAGAAGACGACATTTCACCATTTGTTGTTTCGGATGCGTTTGATGCGAATGAGCATGCTTCATATTTACCATTACATGATGTTACTTCTGGAGCTTTAGCAGACGTTGTTACGCTTGTTAGTGAAAGAAGTCACTTATTTGCTACTACTTTGCGCGAAAACTTATTGCTGGCTGCACCAACTGCTACAACAACCGCAATGTGGGATGTTTTGCGCGCTGTGCGCGTGGATGGTATAGTCTATGCAGATTATGACGGCTTAGACATGCCAATTGAGCGTTTACTGCATAATCCTGAAGCAACATATAAACCTGCTGATATTATTCGTCGTATTATTCTTGCACGAGCTTTATTACGTCGTACACCAGTATATATTTTCGATTATTCTGCGGAAACGATAAGTGATTTTGAAGCAAAAGCACTTATGAAAGTGTTACGTCGTATGGCACGCTCGTCAACTGTAATAGTTCTTATGCCGAATGATGCTGGAGTTACTTCTGCAGATGCTAATGTAACAGTAGAAACGCATCTTCATATTGCTAACACTGATCTTCAGCATGTTTCGCAATCTCAAGAATCTTCCTCATCTCAGCATTCTGTTCATACCATCAATGCCTCTTTGTCGGAACTAACGTCTTTAGGTCGAACTCGTGCTGTGTCAAAAGTTAAGCGAGTAGTATTTGCTATTATTTCAACGTTTATTACTGCATTGAATCTCGTGGCTGCGGTATGTATTCCGGTAACTATTGTTGCTGCAATGTTTGCAGTCGCAGGACGACCAATATTTGGTTTCGGAATGCAACAGTGTGTGCTAGTAGCTGTAGCTTGCATGTTAATTCGAGCACTTACACTAGTGTTATCTTTTGCTGGTATTGATATGCATCATGATCGTTTACATAAAGCTCATATCAGTATGAATGTTGGCATGATTTGTGCAGTTATACCGTTGATTGTTGTGCTGTACTACTTAGACACCAATTTGGCATACTTAGCAATAGTAGCTTGTGTACTTATGGTGTTGATAATGCCTCAATATTTGTTGATGCGTTCAAAGCATATTGTAAATAAGGTGTGTGTTGAGCAGCGCGAAGTTGAGCGTGAAGTCAGTGATATTGAGCTTGGTATCGATGAAGTATTAGCATTCCGCCAGGGTGAGCATTGTGTTAACCGTATGATTGCTTCTATGAATAAAGTTGCGCAGCAAAACATGCGTTTAGCGCGTAAAATTGCTGGAGTTTCATCGTTTGTGCTAGGCGTGTCGTTATTAGCTATTGCGTTTGCAGCTTTAATTGTTTCGCATACTATTCATCCTGTGCCAGCAAATATTCCAGCCTGGAGCACTGTGTATGCTGTTATGGCAATAGTGTTGCTAGTTGTTCTGATTCAACAAGTGGTGGACGTAGTGTTGCAGCGTATACCATCTATGGTTCATATAACATCTACTAAATAAAATTTTTGATGAACGCTTAATGAACTTTGTGGTAATACTCGTTGTGTTAAAATCGTTATTTTAAGAATATGCATACGTTAAGTTGGGGGGACTAAATATGCGTAATAATGATATACAAGAGTTGCGTTGGCAGAGCTTATCGCATCAATCGCAACGTAGTAGCAACAACATAAAGCAACGTAACAATCGCAATCAACCTCGTAGACAATGGTTTGCATTATGTTGGCTACTGGTACTCGCTATACTATGCGGTATTGTTATTGGTCTTATATTGCCAAAAATTAATCATACTGCTGGTCAACTTACTGGTGAATACGAAGCAAATGGGGAAGCTGCTCAGGTATTACAAAAGCTTCATATTGCTCATCCTCATCGTTCAGGGTATGAGCGTCAAGTATTTGGCTACCGAACTACTGATGATGATGGTAATGGCTGTGATGTGAGAGAAGATGTGCTCGCACGTGATTTGCAAGATATTCGATATAAGTATGCTGGATCGTGTCAAGTGCGTTCAGGATTATTACATGATCCTTATACGGGTAAAGATATTCGCTTTGTGCGTGGGCGAAAAACCAGTGCTTTAGTGCAAATCGATCATGTTGTTGCATTGCAAAATGCGTGGGAATCTGGAGCATGGAAGTGGAATACTGCTAAGCGTTTGAAATTTGGTAACGATATGCTTAATTTGCTTGCCGTACAAGGTGCTGCTAATCAAGAGAAAGGTTCTGCATCTGCTGCGTATTGGCTACCATCGAATAAATCGTTTCGTTGTGCGTATGTAGCTCGTCAGATTGCTGTCAAATATAAGTATGGTTTAACAGTAACGCGTGCAGAAAAGCAGAGTATGGTAGCAGTATTGCATAATTGCAATGTACAAAGCTTACCTTCAGATAAGTAAGGGTTAACCTCAGCATCTACATCCAAATAATATGTGAGGAAACGGTTTTAATACTGGTGATGTGTGTGATCGTGCATAACATCATGATGCTCAACAGTGTGAGGAATATGCAATATGCGCATGCGGTCAATGGCTCTACGCGCAAGATTATGTGCAGAACCAGTATTTTCACCCTTGACCCCAAAGATCACGAGTAATGCCATAACTCCAGTGATAATAGCGCTAATACGTAGTGTCCATTGCACGCCAAAAATACTCGCAGCAACATCTGCAGCATGTCCTGTGCCAGTAACAGAGTGATGCCAGGTAGTCAGTACTGTCATAGTAACTACAAGCACAGGCGCACCAATTGCACCCCATAGCTGGCGCATAGTATTGGTGACTGCAGAACCATCGCCAAGCTCTTGAGATTGCAGACAATTAAGAGACCAAGTTGTTATTGGCATAAGAAGGAATCCCATGCCTATTTGTCGCGTGAATTGCCAAATAGAAATCCACCAAATCCACGTATGCATGTCAATAAGGCTCATCATCACAGTGCCAAAAAGCAAAATAATAGAACCTGCCATGGCAACTGGACGCACGCCAAAACGATCCAACATGCGACCGCCAAAGTACTGCGAAATAGCCATGCCAAATGCGCCTGGAAGTAAAATTAAGCCACTCATAGTAGCAGAAAAACCGCGATCAGATTGAATATACAGCGGAATGAGCACCATAATAGAGCTAAAAGCGAAGAAAGTAAGACATGCACAAATAGTGCCAATCATAAAATAACGATTTTTTAATACGCCAAGACCAAGCAATGGAGTATGACCGCGTCGTTGTGTACGAAGTTGACGAAGTACAAACCAAGCAATACCAACAGCCCCAACTACCATAGGCACCCAAGAAAGTGGGTGCGCAATTCCGCATGCTTCAATATTAGTAAAGCCAAACATTAAACCGCCAAAACCAATAATTGACAAGCCTACTGAGAAAAAGTCAGCATGAGCATGAGGGTCATGTTCGCCAAAATTATGGAGGAAAAGAGTAGATAGAACCACTGAAATAATACCGATAACAGTTAAAGAGAAGAAAATAGAGCGCCAACCATTAATGTCAGTTTGCAAACCGCCAATAGTAGGGCCGATTGCCGGTGCAATACTCATAGCCATGCCAACACTGCCCATAGCTACGCCACGTCGTGTAACAGGATAAACAGAGAATACTGTGATCTGAAGCACAGGCCACATAACTCCCGTGCCAATAGCTTCCAGCGTGCGTCCAAGCAATGCCATGACAAAGTCATTACTCAGCCATGCCAACACGGAACCGAGAGTAAACAGCAGCATGGAAGTAATAACAATTTGACGAGTGGAAAATCGACGCGTTAAGAATGCTGTAAGAGGCACCATAATAGCCATAATCAGCTGAAAAATAGAAGTAAGCCACTGGCCGGTAGTAACACTAATGCCAAATTCGTGAACAATTGTTGGAAGAGCAGCAGTTAGCTGAAGTTGCGCAAAATTACCAATAAAAGTAATAAACGTAAGAATAGCGAGAGAAATAAATGCTGGACGTGTAAGACGATTATTGTGATAGGCTTCTTCGCCAACTAGCGCATGACTGAGATTATGGCTTGTGCGAGATAACCAAGTTGATTGTGTCACAATAAAACATCCTTTGCTTATATCATTCAGTTGTATATAGTAGTTGCACAATACGTAATTATGCAAAAGCTTGTGCTTAGTAGGCTGCTTCGCAATAAGAAAATTGTCAATAAGCTGCTTAAAACAGCAACTTATTCACTTTGTGCTCTCATGTGCAATATTGCAACAGTACGCAACGTACAGGTAGTACTTAGTGCTGCGAATAGTGTCACTCATAACGTGAATCTTGAATTAAGCTTCACGCAAAAATAAGATTTTAAAATTTATAGTAATCAGTAGCTTCGGTAAGCAAGCCAATGATTGTACGCACCCTGAATAGAACCGTAACGACCATTGCAATAATTCCAGAACCAGCGAAGCTGCGTTTGATAATTCGTAGCCCAGTCAGCGCCAGCAGAAGCCATTTTGCCGCCTGGCAAAGCTTGCGGTAAACCGTAAGCTCCAGAAGGATTCATGGCGTTCACGCGCCAACCGGATTCATGAGAAATAATAAACACAGTAGCAGTAAAATCTGCTTCAGAATAACCGTTAGAAAGCAGCCAGTCATGTGCCCACTGCTGCATCTCGCCAGCTGGAACCGTGGTACCAATGGAAGATGCCAAGCTGCTACTTACCGAAGTCCCGCCAGTGCCAACGAGAATAACTTTATCTTTTGGTGCTTTCTTCACGTAAGAAGCGAAGATATTGGAGGAAACAACTTTACCTTTTGCACGCGTAACGATTTTTGTTGTTTCCATTACGCCATTAGCGCCATCACTTTGCACTTTTTCAGTGCCCTTTGGCAGAGCAGCTGTTTCCTTCTTAACGACGTTAAAAGCAATCGCATCGTCTGAAGTTTCTAACTTTGCGCCAGCACGATTAATTGTAATAACTGTTGATTCGTCAACCTTCGTAGTAAGCGATGGTGTTACAACATCATGCGCTTCAAGTGTAATATCTCCAGCCTCAAGTACAGATTTAACATCAGTAAAATGAGTGCCTAAAACAGTGCGATGATGACCATTGATAACTACGTTAATATACGATGTTGCACCTTTGTTGAGTGCCTCTCGCGCAGCACCACGAGAAACCTGTGTAGTATCAGTAGCAGAATATGCGGTAAGTGGAGCAGTGTGACCTTGAGCTGAAGTATAAAAACCACGCGAAGCAAAACCAAGCGTCACCAAAGCTGCGAAGCCTGCAATAATTGCACCCAACTTTGCCCATTGACGTAAACTGAGCGAACTAAGTGTAACAGTATGCTTGCGGTGACTGGTCATAACCCTCCTTATTTCTGCAATTAAGCTACTCGTAAACACATGCAGTGTAAATTAACAAAACATGAGCAACGTGCACAAAATCGTTTCCAGTATATCTCGTGGCGTATATCTTGTTATATGCATCACATTTTACGGTGTTAGCATTACAGTGTTATAACTATTTTTGCAACGTATTGATGCTATCAAGACTTTTAATTATTTTTTGCTTCATACTTTTTTGCTTGCTCAACTAAATCTTCTAAATCAGAAGCAAGGAGTGATCCGGCTTGACGATAAATAACTTCTCCTCGTTTAATAACCATAATTGTTGGAACAGCTTTAATTTGAGCAGCTTCAGCAATTTCATTACTTTCGTCAATATCAATTTTGACAAAAGGAATGTCAGGATATTTTTCGCTAACTTTCTCAAAAATTGGACCAAACGCACGGCATGGACCACACCAAGTAGCCCAGAAATCAACAACAACAATTTCATTCGTTGAAGCAATTTTTTCAAAATTTTCTGTATTTGCATGTATTGCTGCCATAGCATCCCCCTATATATTGTGCGTATTTTAATCATTATATCTGTCGGCGTGCATAAAACTTAGGCTTCTGTCGCCTTGCGGCACTAGGCTAGGGGTCATGCTTGATATCCAATTTATTCGTGAACATGCCGACGTAGTTAAGGAATCGCAGCGCAAGCGTGGCGAGTCCGTTGAACTCGTTGATGAAGTATTACGCAATGATGATTTGCGTCGTAGTGCGTTGAAAGCTTTTGAAGCTGCTCGTGCTGAACAGAAGGCAATTGGTAAAAAGGTTGCAACTGCTCCTGCGGAAGAAAAAACTGCTTTGATTGCTGAAACTAAAGAGCTTGCTCAGAAGGTGGCTGCATATAAGGCTGAGTCCGAAAAAGCTACTGCCGACTACACGACTGCTATGTGGAAGCTTTCTAACATCGTCGAAGATGAAGCTCCAGAAGGCGGTGAAGATGACTATGTGGTCGTTAAGAAGGTTGGTACGCCTCGCGATTTTGCAGCTGAAGGTTTTGAGCCGAAGGATCATTTGACGCTTGGAACTGGCGTTGCTGGCATCGATATGCGTCGTGGTGTAAAGGTTGCTGGCTCTCGCTTCTACTTCTTGCGCGGCGCTGTGGCTCGTTTGCAAATTGCAATGCTCACTATGGCTGTAGATCAGGCTGAGGAACACGGTTTTACGCTTGCCATTACACCAACGCTTGTTCGTCCAGAAGTAATGCGTGGCACTGGCTTCTTGAATTCTCACGCGGATGAGATTTACCGTTTGCGTGAGCCGGATGATCAGTATTTGGTCGGTACTTCCGAAGTTGCTTTGGCTGGTATGCATGAGGATGAGATTCTTGACTTAAGCAATGGTGCTTTGCGTTATTGCGGATGGTCGAGCTGCTACCGTCGCGAGGCTGGTGCCGCCGGTAAAGATACTTCCGGAATTATTCGTGTGCATCAGTTCGACAAGGTTGAGATGTTCGTTTACTGCAAGCAGGAAGATTCTCGCGCTGAGCATCAGAAGTTGCTAGGTATGGAGCAGGAAATGCTTGCTAAGGTGGAAGTGCCTTATCGCATTATTGATACTGCTGCAGGTGACCTTGGTTCTTCTGCTGCTCGTAAGTTTGATTGCGAAGCCTGGGTTCCAACGCAGGGTCGTTACCGTGAGCTTACTTCTACTTCTAACTGCACTGAGTATCAGGCTCGTCGCTTGAATGTGCGTGAACGCATGGAAGATGGCGGAACTCGCCCAGTTAGCACGCTTAACGGCACTTTGGCTACTACCCGCTGGCTTGTGGCTATTTTGGAAAATCATCAGCATGAAGATGGTTCGATTGATATTCCAAAGGCAATGCAGGCTTATATGGGTGGTAAGGAAGTGATTGAGCCGACGAAGTGGGAAGCATAAGTGTTGTATGTTGCTTCATTGCTTTGAGGTTTTATTATCCAGATTTTAGTCTGTAGTTTTGTACGTAATTGCGTGCGCAAGTTTTTGTGCTTGCGCACGTTTTTGTTTGCAAACATGTGTGGTGGCGTAATATGAGGTTTTTCAAATAACAGTGACTTGCTGTTAGAGGCTGAGAAATAAAGTATGTGAGCAAGATGAATGTTGTGCGTTCCATGCATGGTGATAAGCTTAACCTTCGTGCGTTGAAAGCGACAATTTGATTGCTTTCGTGCGCAAATGGATGGGTGTCCGAGCGGTCTAAGGAGACGGTCTTGAAAACCGTTGTAGGGAAACCTACCGCGAGTTCGAATCTCGCCCCATCCGCAGAATAATAAGCTTCAAGCGTATTTTGCGCTTGAAGCTTTTTTATTCTGCCGAGCTTTCTTAGAACTGAAAGTGCAGTGCACTTTCAGTGAAAGCGAGGTCTGCCTGCGTCCCGATTGACGCAGTCAGGGCAGATTGGTATGTTCCAATGCAAGCGAGGTCTTTCTGCGTCTCGATTGACGCAGGCAGTGCAGATTAGTTTGGTTTGTGATAGCGAGTGTTTGGGGACTTGGGTGGGGTGTAAGTCCACAAAAGCGCGCAACCTTCCCCGCGTTTGTGCGACGACTTGCTTTCGCGCTTAAAGCGTAGCGCTCAAGCAGATCGTCGCGCAAGCTCTGAGGCGCTTTCTATGCTATAATCTCACCCAGTGAGGGTTTCATATGTTTTGTATTAATTGTGGTAATCGCCTTAACGGTACTGGCAAGTTTTGCGCAAATTGCGGCGCGAGGGTAGAAGATGCAGATTCTCAGCAGCAGCCGCTTGTTTACGTTCAGCAGCTTAATCCAGTCAAACCGAAGTTTTCCAAGTTCCTTGCAGTATTAAGTCAACCTAAGAATCTTATTATTACCGTAATCTCCGCTGTTGTTGTAATTGTGCTAGTTGTATGCACTTGCGTATGGTATTTCCGCTCAAATAATAATTCTTCATCAACTCGCGGTGCAAATTCTAATCTGAATGCTGTGGGCAACACTTTTCATCACGGAAGTGCGCCTAAAGCTTTAACTCAAGACGATATTATTTCAAATGCCGGTAAAGCCTACAAAAATGTGATTAATAGCGGATCTTATACTTCTACTAATTTTCCTCAGCATTACAGTTATTACTATGCATTGTGGGATATTGATGGCGACAATATCCCGGAAATGGTTGTTACTGCGTCTGAAGGGTTCAATATTGGTGAAGATGAATATATTCACGTATTCTCGTATAAAAATGGGAAGATTGTTTCGTACCCGGACATTATAGATAGGCATGATATTTATGAAGAGCGTGGCACTATGTTCTTCGGCGGTAATCATGACGGTATTGTTGTTGCAAGATCGTATCAAACTCCTGAAAATGATGGTGTTGATGGTCTTCCTTGGCATGTGTATACATACAAAATTAATGGTAAGAGTTTTGATAAATCTACGGTTGACGTTGCTAAGCCTATAGAATTTAAGACCAAATTTACTACAGGCTCGTTGGCTGGTTTGCAAAATTTCGTGTATCCAAAATTTGTGTCCGTTAACGACTTAACTGATATAAACAATCTGATTAATACTCCGAATTTAACTCCTGAGCAGAAGAAGATGAATAAAACCATTAATGAGTGGCTCGAAAAAGGGTATCAAGTTTTTTCTGGAACTGTTAAGAGGTTGAGCGCTGAAGAAGCGTACGATTATCCTGGTACTACTCCAAATGATCCAAATGCTAAGGATGAAGTTATGAAATCTCTTAACGAAGGAAACGGTACTTTTGACATTATTGCATTAGATCAGAAGCGTTCGGGTAACGGTTTTTGCAGTGGAATGTATGGTGGGTTTATGCCAAGTCACATGATATTTGATCTTGTTTCTGTTCGATTTGATAATTCGGATAAAGATCAGGCTGCGTTTGTTGAAAAGTATGCGGGCAAAAAGATTATGGTTGCGGCTCGCCCAGGTAGTTACGACGGTGGAAATTGGATGGAATTGCCGGCTCGCCAGCCTACTGTGGGTGAGATTCATTTGATAAAGGAGTATAGCGAGTAGTTTTGGTCGCCTATTTTGTGGCTCGCTTTAGTTCGAACGATAGTGGCGCTCTTGCGATGATATGCCGTCCAGGAAGAAGTGTGCGCGCTCGCGGTGAGACGTATCGCTTACGAAATCTTCCGGAGCGTAAGGCGCAACGCTAGAAAACATCGCTTCGTAATCTGCAACGCTTAATCGCACTCTAGAATCGAGCATATCCGCGTGCTCTCGAGCAAACAGCGCTTCTTTAAATCCTGGAACAAGAGTTGCGCTAAAGAACTCGCCAACAGCGCCGGAACCGTAAGAAAATAGGCCGATTTTATCGCCGCTTTTAAGTGGAGGAAGCTCGCTATTTTCGTGAGTGCATCCGTCTAACTCAAGTCCGTCTAACTCAAGCAAAGACAACAATCCCAAATACAGGGAACCCGTATAAATATTGCCTACGCGACGGCTGTACTTTGTGCTGGTTTCGTAGCGCGAAAGTAGGCATTTACGTGATGATTCGCTTAAGTTGGTAGCGTTGCAAGTATTGGTAGCGTTGCAAGTATTATCGCAAGAATCCATCGCCGCTTTAAGCGCTTTCAAACCCATTTTCGTATACGGCAAATGGAAGCAAAGCCCTGCAAAATCGTTGAAATTGCAATTGTTTTGCGCACAATACTTTTGCCACACGTCGCAGAAAAACTGTATATACTGCTCAGTCGAGAACTTGCCGCGAGCAAGCGCTGTGTCCTGGTAAACCGGTCGCCAAAAGTCTTGAATATCCGCAGATTTTACAACACTATCGTCGTTAATTTTAAGCACGTGCGGATTCGTGCTAACTAACATTGCCACAGCCCCTGCTCCCTGCGTTACTTCGCCAGGAGTTGCAAGACCGTATCGCGCAATATCGGCCGCAATAACGAGCACTTGCGGATCTTTTTCTGCGTGCGCGCGCACGTAATCGCATGCCATCATCAAAGCCGCGGTGCCGCCGTAGCAAGCTTCTTTTACTTCAATGCAACGCACCCACGGCGTGAGTTTTAACAGATTCTGAACGTATAGCGCGCTAGATTTGCTTGCGTCGACGCCGCTTTCTGTGCCCACGATGAGCATTTTGAGACGATTGCTATCGATGTGGGGTAGGAGTGGGTGCGCGGCTTCGGCGGCGAGAGTAACGATGTCTTGGTGATTAGGCGGCACGGATTGCTCGCTTTGGCCGATGCCGATTGTGAATTTGTTAGGGTCGATTCCGCGCGCGTTTGCCAGATCTGTGAGATTTAAGTAGTAGTGTGGGGTAGCAAAAGAGATGCGGTCGATGCCGACGGTGGTTTGTGGGGTGGTGGTTTGTGGGGCGATTGTTTCGGTATTTTTTGTGCTCATTTTTCCTAAATTCCTAAATTTTCCTCAATTTTTACTTGATTCACGTAACTTTTTAAGCAATTGCGCAACTTTTTCTGTAGTGCGCTCTGATGCGCTAAGTTGCATAAGATTATGCGCGATTTGTTGGATTTCTGCGCCTTTTGCGCCGGCTGCTATTGCAATATTTGATGCCTGCAATGCCATGTGACCTGCTTGAATTCCAGGTCCTGCTAGAGCACGAAGAGCTGCAAGATTTTGCACTAATCCGAGAGCTGCAAGAGTGTCTCTAAAGTCGTTTGCATTTTTATATTTGCCGATTCTGATTGCGAGTTTTGCCATTGGAAGAGATGAGATTGAGCCGCCAACAATGCCAACTTGTAGTGGAATTTCAATACGACCATGGAGTATGATTTGGTGGTTTAAGGTTTCAGTGTTCCATGTTGACAGTGGTAGGTAGCGACCGGAGTGCGCCGCCCACGCGTGTGCTGCCGTTTCTAGCGCTCGCGTATCATTTCCTGACGCGAGCGCGGCTCCTGCAATGCCGTTGAGGATGCCTTTGTTGTGCGTGGCGGCGCGATC
>NZ_KQ956828.1 GCF_001546485.1 Gardnerella vaginalis
CTAGTAAACGATGGAAAGCCTGTTAAGTTAACGAGAGGAAACTTGACTACAGTTACAGATGCGCTACAGGTGAAGGCAAAAGAATCTAGTTCAGAACATGGCGAAAGTGGTGGTTCTGGTTCTTCTGGTTCTACTGGTGGTTCAGGTTCTTCTGGCTCTGCTGGTGGTTCTGGTTCACTGCCATCGCCCGGCTCACTCCCTGGTGGCGCAGGCACTGGTGTGAACGATGATGCGCCTACTACTGTGGATAAGGGCGAGTTGAGCATTCAGATTGATAGTGCTGAAAGTGATTCTAAGCCTGGCAATGCTGGAGCTGGTGACGCAAACGCCGTTGAAAATGCTCCAGAAGTTAAGCAGGCGGATGCGGCTGTTAAGCAGGCGGCTGATATGTTAGATGATGCTTTGGCGCAGGCTAAGCGCGTCGCGACTAATCCAAATGCAACGCAGGCTCAGGTGGATGCTGCTGTACGCAGGCTTGTGGAGGCTCGTAGGGTGCTTGCGGATGCTAAAGCTAACGCAGCTAACGTTCGTGCAGCTGTTAGAATCCGCGTTATAAAGGGAATGCGCTCTCGTGGAGGCACTGGCACTACGGGCACATCCAATGCAGGTGTTGACAACAATGCTGTAAACAACGCCGTTGAAAATGATCCAGAAGTTAAGCAGTCACAGCATAAGCTGCAGCTTAAGACATCAGCTCTTAAGGCGCAGTCTGAAAAGCGTATTGGTATGATTCCTAAGACAGGCGAATCAGCATCGTTTGCAGTCTTGCTTGCAGTGCTTGGCTTCTCGATTGCGGGGCTTGCAATTTTTTGCAAGAAGAAAATGATGGAAGGAAACAAATAAGTAGGCACTGCCTGTTTTAAGTAACTAGCATTGTTTATTGGAAGGTGGCTCTAGCGATATGTTAGAGCCATCTTTTTGTATGCTATCTTGTGAGTGTTATTTGAGATATTATTTCTTATTTTCAATAAGAAATAATATGATGCTGCGAGCTAAGGTTTCAGGATTCCTATAAAATGTTTCAGAGTTCAAGGGCAAGGTTTCATTGTATCCAACACGTGATGAAACTATAGATAACTTATAACACGGGAAGCAAAGGGATTTGCTATTCAGATTTATACTGAAGACTTTAAAAGTGACTATATAAGTCTTATGGATATTGCTAAGTATAAAAATAATGATGATCCTAGATTTGTTATACAAAACTGGATGAGAAACAGAAATACTTGGAATATATAGGTTTATGGGAAGTTTTGAATAATCCAGATTTTAACCGTGTGCAATTCGACACGTTTAGAAATGAAGTAGGACTTAATAGATTTATTATGACACCGCAAAAATTTTAATTACGCAAGCGGATGTTTTGCAAAGCAACATTCGTTTGTAAAGCAAAAGCCTACCGTCTTGTTTGCGGTAGGCTTTTGGTTAGGTTGTGATGTGATTATTTGTGAGTTGCGGCTTGTTACACGCGACTTGCGACGTGCGACTTGCGACGTGCGACTTGCGATTAGAAGTTGCCGCCGTTCCAACCCCAGTCGGTGGTTGCAGTGTAACGAATGTAAGTGCGGTCTTGAGGTACGCCAAGCTCGCGCTCCAAAGCTGCCATAATCTGCTCAGTCAACTTTTCCCAAGCCGAACCAGGCACGCTGGAACCAAACACATTCACCTCAACGTAAGCTGCAGGCTTGGAATTATCTCCTGCAAAATAAATCGGCATATTATCTTCGAATGGGCACATAAGCCAATGCTCACTTTTGCCTGGAACTGCGCTAATCGCCTTGCCGTAAGCAGCTTTTAATGCGTCGCGCTGGGCAGGTGTTGTGCTTACAGAAACATGAGTATGAATAACTGGCATAATCGCTCCTTTGCTAAATTTAGTAAGTTTTATTACTCCACAATATTACTTCCAATATTACGTAACAATTATATGTTAATTGTTAGCCGTCGCGTGTTTAATGGAATGTATGAAAAAGCTTATTGAACAGGTTGTGAAATTCGGTATTGTCGGCATTATTGCGTTGATTATTGACGTCGCGCTGCTGAATTTGTTGCTGCTTGTGCACGTAAATAACGTGGTTGCTGGCACTATTTCGTTTATTATTTCGCTTATTTTTAACTATATTGCCAGTATGAAATACGTGTTTAAGCACCGCGAAGACATGGCTCGTTGGATGGAATTGCTGATTTTTGTTATTTCCGCGGTTATTGGCTTGCTTATTAACGATGTGATTATTTGGGCGAGTACTTTGGGAATGACAGCAGCTATGAGCAAAACTGCAATATACGTGCTTAGAACGAATATTGGTAAGTTAATTGCGACGGTTGTTGTGGCAGTATGGAATTTTGTGATTCGCAAGTGGCTGCTTGATGACACTAAGTCTAAGCAGCCTGATTATGTTGCCGAAAAAGATACGAGTTTTGCACATCGCCTAGGGCAGTGGTCGCTACATCATACGCCAAAAGGTTGGAAGTAAAAGTAGGAGTTAGGAATGCTGGCTACAACAATTCATTTTGTGCGTCATGGGGAAGTAGATAATCCGAATCATGTGCTGTACGAGCGCTTGCCAGGCTTTCATCTTTCTGCGCGAGGTGTGCGGATGGCAAGAGCTACAGCGCAATATATTGCAACAGTTCCGCAAATGCGAGGAATTAGCGCAATTTACTCGTCGCCTCTTGATCGCACTCGCGAAACAGCGCGCGAAATTGAGGATGCTTTGCGTGATATCACAAATTCTTACTATGTAAAAGCGCACTGCGGTGAGGATTCTGAGCAATCTTCTTCGCAATCTTCGGTTCAGTCTCATGAAAGCGACATTATTTTAGATAAGCGCTTGATTGAAGCTGGTAATAATTTCCGTGGAAAACGCATTGGCTACGGAGAGGGCGCACTTTGGAAGAATAATAACTGGAAGCTTGTTGCAAATTTGTGGAAGCCGAGTTGGGGAGAATCCTACAAAAGCATCGCCGCTCGCGTTGGTGATTTTGCGCGCGAGCAGGTTCGTAAGCACCCTGGCGAGCAAATCGTTGCAGTCACTCACGAATCGCCGATTTGGTCTTATCGCCACCTGCTAGAAACTGGTCATGCTGAGCATAATATGCTTCTTAGGCACACGGCATTGGCATCAATTACTTCTATTACTTACGATTGCAAGACTTTGCGCGTGCTTTCTATTACGTATGTAGATCCTGCTGCGAATGTTCAATAAGTTGTGAAGTAAACTCATTATTTCGGCGAATGGAAGCTATGTAATGAGCTTATTAAATAAGTTTGTAATACCATATTTTGTGTGATGCAAAGGAGTATCGGAATGGTGAATGGTTCTGAATGTGCTAAATATACGGAATGTGTATCAATGCTACGCAATGCTTCTCAAACTGCAGCTGACTTAACGGAATTATGGCCTCTTAGCGAAGCTCGTCATCTTGATAATGATGCAAAATATGCTGAAAATCTGGAAGTGCGCTCAATGTTAGCGATAGCGCGAATACTTACAAATCTTGACGTTACTGTGCCGGACGCTGAGTTTGTGTATGAAGGCGCAGACGAAATCCCTGGTCGTCCGCAAGAAATTGTGGATGCTTTGCTTGCGGCTGCGGACGCCTACGATGAAATGGATTCGTGCTATGAGCCTCATTACAACGAAGCGGAAGCAGAAATTTTAGAAAACAATGCAAATAATATAGAAACCATTTTTAATGAACTTTACTCGCACGCCTCTGAAGATGCCGATGCAATTAATAGCGCTGCAGATACGTTGGGAGTGCAAGGAAATTGGGTTGCTGAAGATTTGCAAAACGCTATCGAATACGCAAAAAAGCAATCCTTTGAATACAAAGAATCTGTAGAGTCGCAAAAAATTATGCTGATTTTGTGTATTCTTATCAAGCTAGTTGCAAAAGCTAGCGATATTTATGAAACTTTACCAATTTTCCTTTATATCAACGAGGTGTGTGAGTGCGCTGGTGTGCCTCGCATGATGTTTAAAGATACTCAGTGGCGTGAGCTTGTTGATTGCGTGCGCAATTTGCAAGTAGATTGCAGTGAAAGTAATAAAAATAGCGAAAGTAACGAAAATAGTATTAGCGCGATAATTAATTTTGCGTCGCCTTTGTTAGCTGCGGAGTGGAAAAAGCATCGTGAAGATGTGCTGTGGGATCCTGAAGAGGCTA
The DNA here is from genome assembly GCF_001546485.1 of Gardnerella vaginalis. GTDB lineage: Bacteria > Actinomycetota > Actinomycetes > Actinomycetales > Bifidobacteriaceae > Bifidobacterium > Bifidobacterium vaginale_D. The sequence continues at coordinate 4,171 of NZ_KQ956828.1, forward strand.
AAAAGCGTGCAAAAGAAGAAGACGATCGCAAATCTCGTGAAGCGCTAGCGGCTAAGTTTGCGCATGTTGAAGGCAATAAGGAATCAACTCAAACTTTAGATTAGCATTGTTGATAGGTTGATGTTCACCTGTACATACGGCACGTCCGTAACGCGCGGCACAATGGAACCTATGACTGATATCGAGGAAACTCAAGAAGTTGCTAATAATGCAACAAAATCCGCAAAGCCTGAACTTCCAAAAAATGTTCGTGTGCGTTTTTGCCCTTCGCCAACCGGCACGCCTCACGTGGGTATGGTTCGTACCGCGCTGTTTAACTGGGCTGAGGCTCGCCATACTCATGGCAAATTGCTGTTCCGTATTGAAGATACCGACAATGAGCGTGATAGCGAGGAAAGCTACCAGCAGATTATTGAGGCTCTTCGTTGGCTTAATATCGATTGGGACGAAGGTATTGACGTTGGTGGAGATAATGGTCCATATCGCCAGTCCCAGCGCATGGAGATTTATAAGGACGTAGCGAAAAAGCTTTTTGATGCAGGATATGCCTACGAATCCTTCTCTACTCCAGAAGAAATTAAGGAACGTAACGTTGCTGCAGGTCGTCCAGCTGAGTTTGGTTACGATGGATACGATCGCAATCTTACTGAAGAACAGAAGCAAGCTTTTCGCGACGAAGGTCGCAAACCTGCGCTTCGTTTGAAGATGCCAAATGAAGACATTACTTTTAACGATTTGATTCGTGGTGAGATTACTTTTAAAGCTGGATCTGTTCCAGATTATGTGATTGTGCGCCCGAATGGTGATCCGCTGTACACGCTTACAAATCCTGTTGATGACGCGTTGATGGATGTGAACGTGGTTTTGCGCGGTGAGGATATTTTGAGCTCTACGCCTCGTCAGATTGTGCTGTACCGTTACCTTATGGAAATGGGTATTGCTAAGGAAACTCCACTTTACGGTCATATGCCTTACGTTATGGGCGAAGGTAAGAAGAAGCTTTCTAAGCGAGATCCAGAGTCCAACTTGTTCTTGCATAGAGATAACGGCTTTATTCCAGAAGGCTTGTTGAATTACTTGGCTTTGCTTGGATGGTCTATTGCGCCTGATCGTGACGTGTTCACTATGGACGAGATGGTTGAAAAGTTCGATGTGCGAGACGTTAAGGCAAATCCTGCGCACTTTGACTTGGATAAAGCAATTTCGATTAACGCTGAGCATATTCGCATGCTTGAGCCTCAAGATTTCTTGAACCGTTCCGTGCCTTACTTGCATAAGGATGGTGTAGTTAGCGCGGATTCTTGGGATGCGTTGACTGATCGCGAGCGTGAGGTGCTTAGCGCTGCAGCTCCTCTTGTACAGCCTCGCGTGCGTTTGCTTGGTGAGGTTGCTGGAATGGTTGGTAGCCTGTTAAGCGAAGATGGCTACATTGCGCCAGATGACGACGCTCGTAAGCAGTTGAAGGAATCTGCAGGCGAGGTTCTTGACGCCGCAATCGCTGCTCTGCAGGGCGTTGATGCTTCTAATTGGCATACTGATTCTTTGCATGAGCTTTTGAACAAGAAGCTTGTTGAGGAAGCTGGTTACAAGCCGCGCTTGGCATTTGGTCCTGTGCGAGTTGCACTTTCTGGTCGTCGCGTTTCTCCGCCACTGTTTGAGTCCATGGAAATCGTGGGCAAAGATGTGACTTTGGCGCGTTTGTCCGGCTTGCGTGAGCATTTGTAAATCGCAAATAATGTATAAGCGCAAATAAAATCTGAATAAGGCGAGAACTTGGCAATATAGCTACGTTTTCGCCTTTTTCTTTAGTTTATTTGACAGTGTAGTGTGTATTTATTTTGATTAATGAGTTGTATTTGTTGTCAACACATAATGTCTTAAAAGAATTGGTGCGCGTGTATGAAACTGTACATTATTTTTTTCAACACGCCGCTCTTGCTTATTATCCTTTTATGTTGTAGAGTTGACGTTTGTTGCGTCAAGAGCGTAGCAATAAATGAAGCCCCCGTCGTCTAGCGGTCTAGGACTACGCCCTCTCACGGCGCCAACACCGGTTCAAATCCGGTCGGGGGTACGAAAGACGGAACGGTTCCAAGAGCCGCGAAGCCTGCCAATTGGGGTATGGTGTAATTGGCAACACAGGTGATTCTGGTTCATCCATTCTTGGTTCGAGTCCAGGTACCCCAGCGAATAGCTCTCGTAAGTCGAGAGCTTTTTTTGTTACTTATCTGCAGTTTACTTACCTGCATTTTGGGGTTATAGGCCAAAAAGTGTGTAAAACTA
>NZ_KQ956829.1 GCF_001546485.1 Gardnerella vaginalis
TAGTTTTACACACTTTTTGGCCTATAACCCCAGTTCGTTTGCTGAGTTAGTACCAGTGCTGAGGCTTTGCGAATACTTGCGAAGGATAAAAAGATAAAAAGAAGCCCGGCGGGAAAGAGAAACCCGCCGGGGCAGAGAGAAAGAGAGAAGAAGGTTTCAATTATGGGGTTCAAAAATGAACCTCGCTAATGGCGAACCATTAACATATGTTAGTATAACTAAACATTCGTTCAAAGAAAAGTGGTTTTTCCTTAAAATTTCCTTAAAATATTTTTCAAGAACGAAACAACCACTATTTCTTGTAATTTTATGATACCTTCACGGAAAATTCCAACTTAATTCCCACTATTTGCCAAAGATTTTTTTGCCGCAGCAAGTCTTTCAGCTTCAACACGCTGACGCTCAGCTAATGCAGTAGCAAAACGCTCAAGTTCTTCATCAACTGCTTCCTTCGGAATCTTGGCAAAAATAGGCGTTGGCTTCGGAACAGGTGTGCCCGCCACCAACTCCTCGCTCTCCCACGGATGTACAGTTTCACCCAAACGATAATCACCCGTAATAATCGGATACTTAAAGTCTGGATTATCCAAATCCTCAACCTCTTCAATGCGAGGTAACGGCGAGAATACTCCTGTGCCACCAAGAGCTTCCCAAACCTTCTGCGCTGAATGAGGTAAGAACGGCGCAAGAAGATGATTTGCATCCGAAACAGCCTGAGCTGCAACATGCAACACAGTGCCAAGGCGAGCCTCATCATCCTTAATTTTCCAAGGCTCAGTTGCAGAAATATATTTATTAATATCTGCAACTATGCGCATAGCTTCCGTAAGAGCATTCTTTTGACGATGTCGCTCAATCAAGCTACCCACTAAAGCAAATGCGTCAGAAGTTTGATCGAGAAGCGCACGATCCATTGCAGTCATAGAATCCTCATCGAGTGGAGGAATCGCGCCAAAGTTCTTATTAATAAGATTTGCTACACGATTTACTAGGTTACCCCAGCTTGCTGCAAGTTCTTCGTTATTATGACGAGCAAACTCAGCCCAAGTAAAATCAGCGTCAGAATTTTCAGGACCTGCAATAGAAATGTAGTAACGAACTGCATCCACAGGATAACGCGCCAAAATATCCTTCACATAAATCACAATGCCACGCGAAGAACTAAACTTCTTGCCTTCCATAGTCATAAACTCAGAAGCCACAACCTGCTCAGGCATATTAAGTGGGCCGTAAACACCAGCCTCACCACCCTTAGAACCAGCTCCGTTATACGCAAGCATTTCTGAAGGCCAAATCTGAGAATGGAACGTAATATTATCTTTACCCATAAAGTAATAACCAGGAGACTTTGGATCACACCACCAGTCACGCCACGCATCCGGCTTGCCTTGACGACGCGCCCATTCAATAGATGCAGACAGATAGCCAATAACCGCATCAAACCATACGTACAAGCGCTTATTAGGGTTATCTACCCAACCTTCAACAGGAACAGGAATACCCCAATCAATATCGCGCGTAATAGCTCGAGGCTTTACTTCCTTAAACAAACCAAGCGAGAAGTTAATGACGTTAGTACGCCAACCATCACGAGAATGAAGCCAATTAACGTTCGCTTCAGCTAAAGCAGGCAAATCAAGGAAATAATGCTCAGTTTCTTCGAAACGTGGAGTTTCACCATTAATTTTTGAAACAGGATTAATCAACTCATCTGGATCAAGCTCATTGCCACAAGCATCACATTGATCTCCGCGAGCGCCGTCTGCACCACACAATGGACATGTGCCCTCAATATAGCGGTCAGGTAAGGTACGACCAGTAGAAGGAGAAATAGCAACCTTCTGCGTGCCTTTATAAATATAACCGTTCTTTAAACACTGGCGGAACATCTCCTGAACCACATGCTCATGGTTTGCGGTTGTTGTGCGCGTAAACAAATCGTAACTCAAGCCCAAATCGCACAAATCCTTGGTAATGACGCGATTGTAGCGGTTTGCAAGCTCTTGCGCAGAAACACCTTCTTTATCTGCCTCAACCAAAATTGGGGTACCGTGCTCATCAGTACCAGATACCATCAATACGTCATTGCCCTTCATACGCTCGTAGCGCGCGTACACGTCCGAGGGTACCCCGAATCCTGCAACATGACCAATATGACGAGGGCCGTTAGCATACGGCCAAGCAACATTCACCAAAATATGACTCATAGCCCAATATTATCTTGTTCAGCGCGGACAGTGCCAGCAAATGTACACAGTAAAATTCAAGAAATACATCCAAACTAAAAAAATTACGCATAATCTGCCCAATAAGAAAAAATATTTCAGCTCAGGCAAAGATAGTGCGGCAATATAAAAATCGTCGTAATATATACCTAATTTACGTTCAAAACGCTTTACACAAATAAGCCAATGAGTGCAACATAGCATTGTAAAAATGTGAATATGTGCACAATAACATCGCACACGCTACTAACTTAGTCCACAATAACAGTGTATAAAAATCATTTTTCTCTCTACCTATTCACATATCCACAATTTACACAAATTCTCTGCCAAGCACAGACAGCACAACATAATCTCACTATATGTAACAAAAACGCCTAGCAACAAAAACACGAAAACAGCATAAAGAAAAACAAGTGGGCATAAAAACGATTCGCATGCAAAGAAATAAGAAGAAATACAAAGAAATACAAAGGAATAAGAAGAAATAAGAAGGAGTAGAACATGGCACAACAACGAAGACATACATTGCAACAAACTAATGAAATTCCGCAAGAAGAATTCCCACCATTGCTTGATAACAACCATCTACCAGGACCTATGTGTATGAAAAAACTTTCAAAAATCGGCGTATTAAATCAACTCACGCTCAATACTGGCTATTCACATAAAACCGCTACATCTACGCAAGGCAGAAGTAGTATAGTCAGCAATTTCATAACTACAGAAAGCATAGCTTGTTTATTTACAGCAGCATGGGTTTGGGTAGGAGGTAATTTCCCTGAAAATATAGATGTTATTGATTATGGGCATCTACGTAGAAAACCACATGGGCGCACAATCCGCTCATTTCGTAGACATTTAAGCAATGAAGAATTCGTAGTATTGGGAAAAATACGCATTACAACACCAGAACGCACTATTTGCGATTTAGCATATACTCCGAGCAATAGCGAAAAGTATGAACTATACAGAAAAGATATTGCTCAATTACTGATATCACGCTATTGCATCGACCTACATAAATGCAAACAAATTATCGATAACAATCCGTACTTTCCTGGATCTATTCACGCTCGAAACTGGTTACACGATATTACAACGAAATGAGCAAACTATGCCAATACAATCTAACACTACTCAAAAAGCAAGCATGCCCCCTCAACCACCAATAATATTGACACCACTTGTTGCAGTCGATCCTACTACGCAACCTAAAATATTATGGTATATAGCCAAACACATACCAGAATTGCGCAAATGGGTTATAGCCAACCCAACTGCTGACGCACAACTTTTAGAATACATTTCACAGCAGGGCGGACCTGATGTCCGCTACAGTTTTGAAGTACTTTTTTCCGCATATGACAAGAGTTAAGAATAAATTACGCTTAATACACTCGCTTTACGCTGCTTCACTTTTTTGTTCAAGACAGGCCGAGTAAACCTGTTTGCGATTAGCGTATGATCCGTCAGCAAAAGGATGCTCTTTCACTATTTTTGTGATTGCATCTTTAATGCGCAACCCTTCTGTTTCAGCACAATCAATCGCTAATTTTGCAAGTGAATCTATGCTTAATTCAGAACTTTCTGCCTGCACTTCTTCATCACTAGCACCGGCAATAACCAACACTATTTCCCCACGAGGAGGATCAGAAAGCACTCCATCATGAATACTCTGCACCGTTCCTCGACGAATCTCTTCAAAATCTTTTGTTAACTCTCTACATAAAGCCATTGAACGATGAGAGCCAAGCACAGACAGCACATCTTCCATAGCTTCTGCGATGCGGTGTGGAGTCTCATAGAATACTATTGTTCTGCGCTCCGTTCTCAACGAACGCAAGTGCTGTTGACGCTCGCCTGATTTACGAGGCAAGAAGCCCTCATAACAAAAACGATCAGTCGGAAGTCCAGATAATGCCAGCGCATCCAAAACTGCACTCGGACCAGGTGCACATGTAACAGGCAAACCACGTTCAATAGCCCGACGAACAATTGCTAAACCTGGGTCGTTAATAGTTGGCATTCCAGCATCCGATACCACAAGAACTTGCGCACCCTGTGCAACTTCATCTAGCAGACCATCCGCCTTGTTTCGTTCATTGTGATCGTGATACGCAATCACGCGACCGCCAACATGCACACCAAGACGGTTCGCTAAATCATACAACCTACGCGTATCTTCTGCAGCAACAATATCTGCAGTCTCGAGCAGATTAATAAGTCGCGCAGAAGCATCACCCATATTGCCAATAGGCGTTGCTGCGAGAACGACTGTACCGCATACATCGCGGTTCTCTGAAGTATTCGTTTTCGTTTCTTCAGATTCAATCTCGCTCATTTTTGCTCCTAGCCAACTATTTAAATGCACGCAACTTTTACAGCCGAATATACTACTACATTCGCAAAATATCTGCCCGCAAAGAGCACACGGCTCCTGCGGTTAACGCGCTCGCTACGAAACTCGCGTTGGAAGTCCACTGGACTTCCAACTTAAGCGAGTTTCCGCTCCGAGTTGCTTTCGCGCGCTACGCTCTAAGCGCTAAAGCAGGTCGTCGCGCCCGCAAAACTCAACAGTTAGGCAGATTGTAATTCTCGATGGCGCCTCATTAACAGTGAACGTAGATACTCGCTAATTGTAGATTCGCCTTCTTTTTTTGCATCTTCTGCAATTTTGTCTTTCCAAGATTTAGGTATGCGAAATTGAATAATTGTAGATGCTTCGAGATTGCTCATAATAGGCGGTCGCCCAACAAGCGCAACATGAGCATCTTCCATATTGTCAGTATCTGTAAGATTCATTATTAAATTATTCATATGCTCACGCGCTTCATCGCCTTCGCGCTGAACAATAGTAGTTCCATTATGCTCAATTACTTTGGCCATGCTTTTACCTTCTAATTCCTACAAATAATCTGTTGTAAACAAACTATAATCTATTTTATCTTGTATTTCTTCACCCAATCATCAAAAGGTAAATCCCAAAATGATTGTTCACCACTCCCCGCATGATAAATACGCAAAGTATTATTTTCAATTTTCATAACGATACCAATTGATGGCATTAATACATCATCATGCTTACCAGTTAAACGTATATATAAAACACCTTTATACTCCATTTCTTCAGTTTTTATTGGATTTTCTACAGCATAAGCAATATCTTCTGAAGTTAAGCCATGCTTATTACTATGATTTTCGAATATAATTCTTACTCTCCTCATAGCAATGTTGTACTACAATATTGTAGTACAATAAATAGATAGTCAAATAATAAATTTCTAAAGTTTAGACATAACAAAATGCCCAAGAAGGACACAAATCCCTCAGGGGGGCATTTTTATCTTTACACACATCTTTTTAAATTGAGTTACGCGTATTTATTCTCTATGCTTACCTCTACGAAGATGCAACTTCAGTTTATTCATCAAACCTAATGCAAACATAACAACAGCTGCAACAACAAGAACGATTGCACTTACACCTGTCTTTGCTAGCTCATTCTTCATATGGTCATACGAAGTTGTGTTGTCATTATGGCGAGGATTATGATCAACAGAAGTCTTATCTTCAGATGGCTTCTCAGTTACCGGCGGAATTTTCGGAATAGCTAGTCGAAGATATGGTCTAAAAACATCACCATCTTCAGGAACAATAAATTTGGCTGTAGCCCGAAGCGTAAGCTTGCTACCCGGGCGCAGAATTTTATGAGTTTTATTCGTATCCGCATGATTGTCAGTAGAATCTCCATCAACATAGCTGATTGAAGTTCTTACTTCTGGGAGTTTTCCATCTGGCTTGCCAAAATGCTGCGTAGGAGCAGGAATCAAATCGTTCACCATGCCAGCAACGTTTTTCGCTGCAACATCAGTTTGTTTAACTTGCTTTGGTGCATTACTTACATATTTTGGTCGATTACTATGTAAATTACTGGCTTGCGCAAGCGTAGGCGTCGATATTCCAGCAAATAATAACGCAGCAGAAATTATTCCTGCTGTAAATTTTTTGTTTCCACGAGCGCGCATATCCTCCCCTCGGGATAACAAATATAAATAAAACAAATTCCGAGTAAATCATCACATTCACAATTTTGCAAATCGAAAATTACCGTAATTTTTACAACAACAAAAATCTGCCACATTGCAACAAAAACACTCATATAAAATATTTTCCATCAGCATTTTGAAATAAAATTTATTGCCTTTAATGGCAGTTATAGGAAAATATGTACCGCAAATGGTAGATAAGAACTGCAAACAACAATAATTACAGTTGTTATAACAATAAGACAAATAAATAGTACATGTGACATTTTTCACATATCATAACACACTGCATGCGGAGTACTCGCACATCATTGTAGCGAGCACATTCCTCGCATAGCAAAAACAATGCTTACAAACAAAAACGTCGCTTATGCTTCACATAGGAAAACACTCGCGACGTTTTGTTATACAAAGAAGAAAAAATCACACGATTTTTGGCATAGGTGTAGTAAGCGAAGCAGTAAGATTGACTTGCACAACACCAGCGCCGGCGTGAACTTCCACCTTCTTTAAAGTAACAGTACGCTCTTCAGCTGGCTTGTGATCATCATCAGTCATAGTTGCAGGAGACTTGACTGCCACTAACGCAAGATCATCAAATTCAACACCTGCATTTGCGCACAAATCCTCAGCTGCAGATAACGAATCCTCAAAACCAGCTTTTTCAATTACGCGCTCAGTTGGAACACCGTAAGCTTCTTCACACAGCAACTTAACGCGATCCAAAAGCGCTTGACCCCTGCGACTTTCTGGCACTTGCGTTTCAGCATCAGCACTAATTACCGACACAAAATCGTCAAGCTGATCTGCCAAACCATCGCCGCCATCGCGGAACAAATTGCCAACAATTGGCTTTCTGAATCCTAAAGACTGCGCTTGCTCCAACAGTTCAGGCACTTGATCATCCTCACCTTCCCACAAATTAATCAACGGGAAAGTAGGAATATTAAGCGATTCCAGTCGCGCAACATGGAACGGGTAACGCCAAGCCAAGGTTTCATCATCACGCCAAGTTGTTGCGCGAGTCACAACCACAGCAGCGGCAGGCCACTGAGCACCAAACTCGCGAGCAGCAATATCCAGCCACTTTTGCGCACCAGCATCCGTACCATAGCCAGCTTCCACAACCACTACATCATGCTCAGCGCAAGCCATTTCAACGCTTACCAAACTTGGAATACCAAGCGAAACATTCGCAAACGGGCCACAATGAACATAAATCGGAGAACCATTAAGTGTCTCAGTTTTTGCAGGCTTTACAGCGTCGGCAAGAATATTGGTAATTCGCCACAAATCCACAAACTCACCAAACTTAACAGGCTTACCGTCTTTTGTACCAGCAATCATAGCAGCAACGCGCTCAGAAATTTCACCCATGCTGCGAGAAAGAACCACGATTTGCATCAGCTCGCAAGTAGGAGTTAGCACCACACGCTCAGGAATAGTGCCCTTACCAAAATCAACAGCAATACTGCGAAGTGAACGCGAAGGAACTTCACTTACACGAGGAACCAAAATAGTATCCAGTTTACCTTCATCAATTGCTTTTTCTGCAAACGAAACCAGCAAATTCTGCGCGCAAGCAATAGCAGCCATTTCGCCGCACAAACCCCAGTCAATCAACTCAGGATGAGAAAGCGAAGACTTGCCGCCACCACTTGCACCGCCTTTAGAACCAGCAGCCGTAATACCCATACTCGGCTGACGCAAAACAGCCGCCGCATCCACACCACGCTCACGCAAAGCATCAACCAACGCGATAGTTGTAGTTGTTTTACCTTCACCACGAGAAGCTTTCAACGGAGTATCAGCAGTAACAAGAAGCACTTTACCATGCTTACGAGGCTCCTCAGGATGCTGCTTAAGATAGTCCACGTATCCAAAAGCATCAATTTTTTTTACTAAACCGAATGTTGTAGTGTATGAATCAAGAATGCTCATGTACCCCTCTTTCATAGGCATATTGCACAACAATGCATGCGGAAATTAAGTTACATGATTCATACTATACGATTGCTTGCGCTCAGCATAGACAGCACGCCCAACAACTATGCACGTTATTAGTAACATCTATAACAAAGTAACAAAACATAACAAAAATGCCTTCCTCATGAAATAAAAAGTTCATTTCTTCGGAAGGCACTTAAGTCATTACATTATTTTCATAAGTTTTTCTGTATCTATTTATAAGAAAACTTATGTAATTACATTTCAGTGATCGGAACGATTAAAACCATTCTTCATACGCATGCTAGTGATGTACAGCACTGTGTCAAGCAAAGAATCGGTTTCTTTCTTCAACTTTGCTGCCATATCGTCGTTTGCTACAGCCAAAGCCTCGCGCACTTTGTCGTTACGAAGCTCAGCAATAATAGCCTCAGGATCGCGAACTAAATCATCGTAATCTTCGCCTTCATCACCTTCACGCTCTGGCTCGTAATCCCTCAAAGAAACGCCAAGCAAATCAGCAATTTCGCCATCTGTGTTCTTAACCATTGCATGACCAAGAGAACCAACAGTTTCCTGGTAACGCTCGATTGCGTTTGCAGTATCGTTAAAAGCAGCATCCGCAAGAGCTGCAATAATACGATTCTCCCAATAGAAGTTTTCGCTTGTTACGCGAGTAGTCGTATCTTCCAAATATTTCGGAGTGCGATTTACGTTCGGATAGAACGGAATTAAAGAGTTGAAAGGATTAGAGCCGTAAGTAATCCACTGAATTGCACGCATTGCTTCTGGCACGTAAGGGCGGATTTGCATTACTGCAAGTTCGCTTTGACGGTTAATGCCGATTGGGCGCAACATGTGACGAGTGTGCTCATCGCCAAGTTTGCCGTAAGGATCATACTCAGTGCCCTGATAATGCGAGCTTAAAACGTACTTAATATCCTCAACTGTGACTTTGCGCTCAGGCTGGCGAGCCCAAGGAATATCGTTGCTATCCGGACGGTGATCTGCATCTTTTCCATCCCACACTTCGTCATAAGGATTCAAGAAACGCTCCATAAACCATGCGCGAGGAGTGTTGTACACGTGATCGGCATCCGAATGAGAGCCGAAAGCGTCACGAGGGTTAAACGGCGAAGCGTTTTCTACTGACAAATCCAAATGGTTTTCTTCAATAAACTCAAGCAAATCAGCCGAGCACATGTGTTCCTCTTGAGCATCAAAAGCATCATCCAAATCAAACTCGTCAATTCCAAGCTGATTTGGCATCACAACATAAGCTTCATCCGGCACACGCTTAGCAATCCAATGATGGCCGCCAACGGTTTCAAGCCACCAAATCTCGTTCACATCAGAGAACGCAACGCCGTTCATTTCATAAGTGCCGTACTTTTCAAGCAACGCACCCAAACGCTCAACGCCTTCGCGAGCGCTACGAATATAAGGCAAAACAAGCGTTAGGAAGTCTTCCTCGCCAATTCCACCTGGAACTTCCGGCTTGTAGTCAGCATCGCCAACTTTGCCTTGTGCCTTCTGAAGTTCAACCATTGGGTCTGCGCCTAGCACACGCTCATTAGATGTAAGCGTTTCTGTTGCGCTCATTGCAACGTTTGCTTCGTTGACGCCAGCTTCTCCCCAAATTCCTTCGCGCAAGTCTGCGTTTGGCACGCTTGTGTATTGCATTGGATTATCCGGCAACTCAACTGTTACGTGGCTAAGAACTGACTTATAAACGCGAGGCTGATCTTCCGGCTTTACTACTACTAAACGTTTTGGATTAAATTCGCCATTGGCTGAGTCTTCATTGCGCGCAATAAGCGTAGACCCGTCATAACTTGCTTTTCGACCAACAAGAATTGTTGTGCATGCCATATTTGCATCCCCTGTTTTTAGGTTTTATATTTTTTAGATTTATTACTTTTTGATTCTAACGCTTAGGTGTTAATTGCAACCATAATTGGTTGCTCTCATACTTGCGTTTAAGCTTTACCAGTAAGGAACATGCCACCAGCATCTACACCTGATGTTACGTTTCTCACTTCGCGCAATAATTCATTCATGTAGAATCCTTGTTGAAGATTTGGCAAAGGCTTTTCTGTGCCAAAAACTTCAAACATGTATTCGTGATCTTTATCAGGAGGCTGCGGACCATTGTAGTGCATAGTAATTGCTGGGTCAGTGCAGCCAACAAACCTACTTGCTTGCGAGTTACGTCCTTGCACGGCTTCAGGAATCATCGACTGCATAGTACGAGAAAAATCTTGCGGTATTTGCAAAGCATGAGAATCGTTAAAATCAAACATTAACGCTTCAACAGGCACGTTTGCAGCAGTCCAGTGAATCCACTCAAAACCGCATACAGGTATTGCATCGTCGTCAACAAAACGCCAATGCAAATAATGCACAAAAGGTGGCATGTCATCAACGTAAAACGGGAAGGAGACTACCGGTACTCCGTTAATTTTGTTCTGCGTCGGCGCAGCCTTAGAATAATCATCCGGAATAGTAGTGAAATCTGTTGAAATATTCATACTTCAAGTATCCACTACCTCAATGACGTATATGTTCAACAAGTTTGAAGTTATGCAGTCACTAAATTTTAGTGAATTTACCCAAGCAGTGAACAAAAGAGCGCTTCAAAAACAAGCGTTGTGTTGCCATTGCCTGCGAGCCGTCGGCGAGCTGCAGCAATGCTATCAACATCATTCAGAACCTGAGTAGCTGTAAATCTTTGTGATAACGCTACAATATTTGCTTGATATTCCTGATTTATGAGCGGCGAAGAATCTTGTGCACCATGAATCACGACTAAAACATCACGATATACACTTGCAATCGCATCAAGTGAACGCATTAATACATCTCGACTTACACGCGTGATTTTACGTTTTACTTCATCTTTTTTACCGATTGCATTGTAAGCTGCGCGCAACTTAGGAGGAACACGATCTTCATCACGCAAACCGTTAATTCTGCGAAATTCTTTCTGCTGAGCATCAACGTTTCGCTGAATTTCATTTTCCGCTTGGCTTTTTGCGTCCTCAATAAGCATGGAAGTAAGTAGAATTGCATCACTAGCATCATGCAAACGCAGCAAACCTGCAATCAGCTCATCTCGTCTACTTACAGCATGTTCATCACTTGCGTATAGCAACGCAGTAGTTATATTCCCTTGAGATAACCTAGCTGCACGATGTGCTAGTTTGCTATCCGCACTGGTTTTTTTCATAAGATACTCAACTACGGATTGCTCGTCCGGCATAGCTAATTGCACAACTTGCGTACGAGAACGAATAGTTGGCAATACATCTTGAGTACTAGCAGCACAAAGTAACCAAATCGTATGTTCACTTGGTTCTTCAATTTCTTTCAGAAGCACATTGGTACTGCGTTCTAACATGCGTCCAACATCTTCAATAATAATAATTCTCCATGGAGCTGTACTCGGCATTTGTTCAGAAATGCCAATAACTTCGCGCACAGCATCTACACTCAAGGTCACACCTTCAGTAGTGAGCATATGCACATCTGGATGCGAACCATTCAGAACTTCCTTAGCAGTTTTACTCAGCTCTCCATTTTTACATTCGCCATGATCTGGGCTTTCAAGAGCAGCAGCAAAAGCGCGCGCAACTTGCACACTACCAAAGCCGGCAGCACCACAAATAAGCCAAGATTGCGCTATTTTACTTGCGTCTGCGCAAGCAACTTTTTGCAAACGCTGAACTACCTGCCCTTGACCAACAACACTATCCCACACACTCATTGCTTCACCCCCTCATATTTTTTACTATGTAGCTGCACTTCGTTATGTTGCTGCGCTTCCCGATTTACGTTTATTGAGCGTTAAGCTCTTCAATCGCATTATTTACATCTTGCGCAATCAATTTCGATAACGATTGTGCCGAACACGTAGCATCTAATACGCGATACCTATCTGCAGATTCTTGCGCTAAATCCAAAAAAGCTTCACGGGTGCGTCTTGTAAAATCAATTCCAGCGGACTCCATGCGATCCTGCTGCCTGTGCAAACGCGCAAAAGCTGCTTCCGGCTGCATATCTAGCAAATACGTACGATCCGGCCACAGAGAGTCTGTAGCCCATTCACTAAGGTTTCGTATATCGTCCATTGTTAATTCGCGTCCACCTGCTTGATATGCAAGCGAAGAATCAATATAACGATCTGTAATTACTATTGCTCCACGAATTAACGCAGGGCGAATTACCTGAGCCACATGTTGAGCGCGATCGGCAGCAAAAAGAAGCGCTTCAGTTCTCGAAGACACAAAAGATCCATGCAACAACAGTTCTCGTAAAGATTTTCCGAGAGCAGTACCACCTGGCTCGCAGGTAACAACTACTTCGCGCCCTGTTGATTGCAAATGTTCTTTTAGTGCTTCAACTTGCGTTGTTTTTCCAACGCCATCAATACCCTCAAACGAAATAAATAAGCCTTTACGCACAGCGGGCTCCGCTCCGCCGCAACCACAGTTTCCTCCGCAAGCACAACCGACTGAAAAATCACCATTTTGAGATGCCATATTTTGTGACTCCATATTTTGTGACTCCATACGCAAGGTCTACTTAAGATTTAGATTTTATTTCGATGCTTTTTTAGTACTAGACTTCTTTGCAGTAGACTTCTTTGCAGTAGACTTCTTTGAAGTAGACTTTGTAGTACTTTTAGTAGCACGCTTCTTACGTTTTACAGGACCTGCAGCACGCTTTTGAGCCAACAATGCAAACGCATCCTGTGGATCAATCGACTCAGGTGTATATTGCTTTGGCAATGTGCGATTCGTTTCACCATCAGTAATATAAGCCCCATAGAAACCATCTTTAATGACTACTGGTTTTCCAGTTTCAGGATCATCTCCAAGCTCACGTAACGGCGGCTTAGCAGCACCACGCGTACGCTTTCCATACTTTGGTTGTGCGAATAAAGCTTGCGCTTCTTCTAAGGTCGTACTAAAAATAGCGTCTTCACTAGCCAGCGAGCGCGTTTCCGGCTTAGCTTCTACTGTTTCTCCAGCAGAAGTATCAACTGCCGAATAAGTTTTAGTTAAGTACGGACCATAACGACCGTTATTTGCCTCAATTCGCGCAAGTTTGACTACGCCTTCCGCATCAACATCTTCATACTCGCCCACCAAACGCGGCAAGTGTAAAAGCTGCAAAGCATCTTGCAAACTTAAGGTCGCAGGATCCATAGTTTTAAACAATGAAGCCATTTTCGGACGAGCTTTAGCAGATTTAGCACTAGACTTAGCATCAGACTTAGCATCTTCACTATCATGTTGTGCATCAACCAAAGCTACATATGGACCAAAACGGCCATTTCGCACTTCAACAGTGCCACCCGTTTCAGGATCAACACCAAGCACTCGAGGGCCTTCAGCATTATTTTCCAATAGCTCACGAGCTACATCAACAGTTAATTCATCTGGAGCTAATGTTTCAGGCAAAGAAGCATGGCGAGGGTTCCCCTCAGTATCGAGATTTTTAGTGTCTTCCAAATACGGGCCATAACGACCAACGCGCACATGTAAACCATCGCTAATATCAATTGTGTTAATTTCACGCGCATCAATTTCACCAAGTTCAGCAACTTGTTGTTGCAAACCCACATGCACTTCATCTGCAGACTTAGCAGAATTATCATCCGAACCGAAATAGAATCTAGTTAACCAATCGCAACCAGTTTCCTCACCATGCGCAATTCGATCCAAACCATTTTCCATGTCTGCAGTAAAGGCGTAATCAACATACTTCGGGAAGTTAGCTTCCAAAAGCTTAATCACCGCGAAAGCAAGCCACGAAGGAATTAAAGCTCGACCACGCTCATACACGTAGCCACGATCGATAATCGTAGAAATAATACTTGCGTAAGTAGAAGGACGACCAATTTCCTTCGCCTCTAAAGTTTTTACCAGCGAAGCTTCCGTATAACGAGCAGGTGGCTGTGTTTCATGAGCACCTACAGTAACATCCCGTGCAGCAAGTACATCACCAGCTTGCATAGGAGGCAACGCCTTATCACTATCAGAAGCAGAAGCATTACCGAAAACCTTCATAAAACCAGCAAAAGTAATAACCGTGCCAGAGGCTTGGAACAAAGCATTGCCATGTTCTTTAGTATCCGCATTCAACTTAACTGTTGCAGTAAAACCAGTAGCATCAGCCATCTGTGAAGCAAGCGTACGTTGCCAAATAAGCGTGTACAGTTTGAGCTGATCTGCAGGTAATTTATCTGCTAAATCATCTGGATTATAAAAATGTGCTCCAGCTGGTCGAATACATTCATGCGCCTCCTGAGCGCCAGCTGACGTAGTTGCATACTGTTTAGGAGATTCCGCTACATATTGTGCACCAAACACTTCACTAGCTGCAGCACGAGCAGCAGCAATAGCTTCTTGAGAGAGCGTTACGGAATCCGTACGCATATAAGTAATATAGCCATTCTCATACAAAGCTTGAGCTGCTCGCATAGTTTGACGAGAACTCATCGACAAACGGTTACCAGCAGCCTGTTGCAACGTTGACGTAGTAAATGGGGGCAAAGGACGACGACGATATGGCTTCGTTTCCATAGAATCCACTACGAAATCAGCACTCTTTAAAGACTCAGCTAGATGCGCAGCAAATACTGCATCCATATGCAATGCTGGATGAGAATCATCCTTCACAGCAATAAGCTCACCATTGGCATTGAAATCTTTAGAACCAGCCAAACGACGTCCATCAAGCTCAGTCAAACGAGCTTCAAAATCAACATCATTACCATCGGTATCAGCTGCACACAAAAGTGCACTAACATCACAGTAAGATGCCTTAGTAAATACCATACGTTCACGTTCACGCTCAACAATAAGACGAGTAGCTACAGATTGCACACGACCCGCAGAAAGACCAGGCCCAACTTTTCGCCACAGCACTGGTGAAAGCTCATAACCATACAAACGGTCAAGTACACGACGAGTTTCCTGCGCATCAACCATATTATTGTCAACATTACGTGTATTCTTCAACGAAGATTGAATCGCATCTTTGGTAATTTCATGAAAAACCATACGCTTAACTGGAACTTTTGGCTTCAGCGCTTCAACCAAATGCCAAGCAATAGCTTCACCTTCACGATCCTCATCAGTTGCCAGATATAACTCGTCAGCTTTGGCGAGCGCAGACTTCAAATCTGCCACTGTTTTCTTTTTATCGGCACCAACAACGTAGTAAGGAGCAAAACCATGATCGATATCTACACCAAATTTACCGAATGCGGCCTTACGCGACGCAGGCACCTGACTCGGTTGAGCGAGGTCGCGAATATGCCCCACTGACGCCATCACGGTGTATCCATTACCTAAATACCCGCCAATTTTTCGCGCCTTCGTGGGAGACTCCACAATGACTAGCTTATGTTCCGCTGCCATATTCGCTCCTTTCTTCACAAAAACATCAAGCATAGAGGCATACGCCTACAAGTTTCGCACTAACTGTATCGCATCTTATGCTGTACGTCTATCCCATTCCACATCGGTGGATAAAAGCAGTCAAAATAGACGTATTACTTATGCAGCTGACGGCGGCGTTGGTGGAGCACCCACCAAACCAAGCCGACTTAGTGGAGCAGCTGTAGCATGGCGCATTACCATAATCACTCCATAAACCAGCAAAGATACACCAATAATCAGCCAATAAGTCGCAATATAAGATACGCCTGAAGCCCATTGCGCAAAAATATCAACGCCCGGCAAAATCTGCCAGATTAAATACACAGCGTACAAACAGGCTAACGCTCCCAACGTAATCATAGAGCTTCCCACAATCTGCACACTAATCGATGAGCGTCGATATGCTGGCATATCCATTCCACTACTGCGAGTACCAGCAAGCACAGCAAGTGTTACTGCACCTACAATAAGTAATGATATCAGTACATCTGAAGACCTGTGCCAATGCCCTGCAATCAAAGAAAGCTGTACTAAAATACTTATAACCGCAGATCCGAGCGCAGTCCACGCTCTCCACGCGCGAGATACAGCACAAATAAGCAACGCACACGCTGCCGCAATCACCAATGCGTGACCAGATGGCGCTGAATTTGTCGATAAATATTCAATATTAATAAGCATTGGTCGAGGCAACATCTTTTTTAACGGCTCAGCAGCAACTGCCAAAATAATTATGCAAGCACATTGACCAAGCATCCACCAACGTTTGCGAATACAAACAATGCTCAATGCTGCTACAGCAATAATTGCACCAAGAATAATAACAACAAATGAAATACATAGCGGACGCAGGCAGAACGATAACCAAGGTGGCACTCCGTGAGAACCAAACCCACTAATTACCATCTCTTCATAACTTTGCCCAAGCACAGTTTGTACACTAAGCAACCACAAACCTACTGCTGAAATTAAAAAGACTACTGCTAACATCATGCACCATAAAATGGTGGATACGCGCGGTCGCTTCATTAATGGATCAAGTTGATCTACGTCATCAGATGGTGAGGAGGTATTAAGCAAAGAATTTTTTGTATTATTGTGTTCTCTTGGTAAGGTCGCAATTTTAGACGTACCAGTATCAGGAACTGCAGCAAAAGCTTGTACTGCTGACTGTTCTGGCAAATCTTCTAAATCTTGCAAACTGTTACCAGAATTCGATAATCCATCAGACTGCTTCACAGATTGTTTCACAGTTTGCTTCACAGCTTCCGACGTACCATCCTCCGGAATTAACGGCATTACTGTTTCCGCCGATTTATGATCCACAACTGGCGAAAACGGCGCGATTGGCTGGGACAACGCTGAGCGCTGGGATGCACTACGATTCTCATCATTCTGCACCTCAGAAGCTTTACGCAAAGTTGTATCCAACGATGCAGCATCTGACATTTCAACAGCGTCAAACTGCTCGTCAATATTATCGGACTGCATTCCTGTTAATTCTCCGCTCATACTTTAGACTTTACGACAGTCTCCATAATAGTGCGAGTTGTGCAACACTTATTCGACGATTATTGGGTAATTTTTTCACAATTTTATTTACCAGTGCTGGCGATGAAAACCACCGAACCTTATCATCGGCTCACATTACCAAGTCAACACGGATTATAAGCATTCCCAATAAGTCAATTACCCTGCAGCTTACACTCAACACTATGTATCAATTACTGACCACCATGAGCAGCATCTGAACCTGTCTGATTCTCTCTGCTACTTCCATAAGTACTGTTGTTATAGCTGCTAGAACTGTCTGGCAATGTGCTATCACTACCGCTTATATGCTCATCACTATCCTCACTATTTTCTTTATTCTTGTTCTTATCTTTTTCCTTATTTTCTTTATTGTCATTTTGAGTTTTTTCACGCACATACACATGACGTTCACCCAAACCCCACGTGCCATCTGGACCTCCGACTTTACCCATATCTTTTGCTTCAGGGAACTTAACATTCGGCATGCCAACTAACGCTTGTTTCATATATCTTGTAAAGAGATGAACAGGATAATCGCTACCGCCAAGATACCCGTGGAATGGCTTAATTACTTGCGGACTACCATTTGCGTCCGGATTCCATATTGCAAACGCAGTCACAATATTTGGCGTAAAACCTACAAAACTACCAGCAGTTTCATCATTGGCTGTACCAGACTTACCTGCAACAGCTCTACCAAGCGCACGAGCTTCAATTGCAGTACCATGTTGCACTACACCAACCATCGCCTTCGTAGCTAATGCAGCATCTGCAGGAGAAAATACTTGTTTACCAGTGGTAGGAGCACGATAAAACTCTTTGCCATCAGGATTCTTCACACTAGCAACAATATGTAAATCTGGACGCCTGCCCTGATTAGCAAACGTAGCGTATGCACGCGCAATTTCATTCACATGCACTAAATCATTGCCGAGCACCGTAAACGGATTTTTACCATCTACTCGCCGAGGATTCAAACCAGCCGTAACAGCAGTATGCGCAACTTTGCTGGCACCTAGCTTATGTTGCAAATCCATATACACAGTGTTCACAGAATTTGCTGTAGCACTATATAAATTAATCATGCCATAGCTCATATTAGCAAAATTGCCAACAGGTTTATCAATGCCTTCAAACTTGCGCGGAGAGTTGCCATTGAACATAGTATCTAAACTTGTACCAGCTTGAATTGCACCCAATAGCGCAAACGGTTTCATTGTGGAACCAGGTTCATACAAAGCTTGTGTTGCATTATTCAACTGCTTAGCTAAATAATCGTCACCAGCATACACTGAAATAATTGAACCATCTTTCGCATTTACTGATATACCGCCAACCTGCAAACCTTGTGGCACAATTCCACGCCCTTCTTGGGTAGGACTTGCAACCTTAAACATTAAGTCTTGCTTAGCTTTATCAATCGTAGTAATAATGCGATATCCGCCACTATCAAGATCCTCTTGCGTAAATGCCCCATTGTGCGTTAACTCATCACGAACCATACGCAGCAAGTATCCTCGTGGTCCCGCATACATGTTCTGAGTAGTTTGCGTAATCGTCTTTGGTATTGTTGCTTGCTTTGCGTCAGACGCCGTAATATAACCATCTTCTTTCATAATGCGCAACACACGCTTAAAACGAATACCCGCTTCTTTTGGACCAATAGCAGGATCCCAACTACTTGGCGCTGGGATAATGCCCGCAAGCAATGCCGCCTGCGGCAAAGTTAAATCTTTTGCCTCAATACCAAAATACGCTTTAGCAGCAGCTTGAATACCGTATGCGCCACGACCCAAATAAATGGTATTCATATAATTGCAAAGTACAGTATTCTTGTCTTGCGTTTGTGCAATTTTCAACGCCAGAATAGCTTCGTGAAGTTTACCTAGATAAGTTTTCGTTTCACCAAGATAATAACGTTCAGCATATTGCTGAGTAATAGTAGAACCGCCCCAACGACCGTGTTTAGTAACATTATGAATGAGTGCGCGACCAATACCTTTAAAATCGATACCGCCATCATGATAGAACGAACGATTTTCTGAAGCAACAATTGCTTGACCAACATATTTAGGAAGCACAGAACAGTTAATAATTTCGCGATTTTGTTCAGCAAAAGAACCTAATTCTGTTTTGCCATCTGCGTAATATACCTTAGTTTTATCTGCCATAGCAACTTTGTCAGGAGCAGGTATGTCAGTAGTTGCGTACATGTAAGCAAAGATTGCTGCACCAAATAAAATAGGCACGAAAATAATAATTAACATCCAGAAAATAATAGGATGCCTTCCATGCCAAGTTTTTCGGCGCTGTTGACGAGTGTAAGCGCGTGAACGTTCTCGCCTTGAACCATGGTTGCCACTAGAGGTATAAGAAGCACGCGTACGAGAAGTATACGAGCCACGTTCATTTGGAGGAACTGTAGCAGGCATATCCGTATTTTTTTGCGATTGTGACGATATGCTCCTCGCTGATTTTTCACGAGAAGAAGCCGACCGACGCCCAGTTTTATGTACAACCATATATTCAACCGTAGCGCCCGGTGCTGAATTTTATTCATTCTACCGTTTTTATCGTTAAAAATAACTAAAAATGCAGCACATATTGGCATATATTGGTGAAGGCAATAGTATGATGAAGTATGTATAAATGCGGCATAATGCAATGCCGCTTATTGTCCCAGACAAGGAGTCTATATGAGCATCCGCGTTGCCATTGCCGGAGTAGGCAATTGCGCTTCGTCGCTGGTTCAGGGCGTTGAATATTACAAAAACGCTGATGACGGTGAGAAAATTCCAGGGTTGATGCACGCTGTTTTTGGCAAGTATCGTGTGCGCGATATTGAGTTTGTTGCAGCGTTTGATGTTGATGCATTAAAGGTCGGTCATGATCTGAGTGAAGCAATCGGCGCTTCGCAAAATAACACCATTCGTTTTGCTGACGTGCCGAATTTGGGCGTGGAAGTTATGCGCGGGCCTACTTATGACGGTTTAGGCGATTATTATCGTGAAATGATTGACGAATCAGAAGCTGAGCCAGTTGATGTAACTCAAGTATTGGAAGACAAACACGTTGACGTGCTAGTTTCTTATTTACCAGTAGGCTCTGAACATGCAGATAAAGCTTATGCAACAGCTGCTATGGAGGCTGGCTGCGCGTTTGTGAACTGTTTGCCAGTATTCATTGCTTCCGACCCTGACTGGGCACAAAAGTTCCGCGACGCAGGAGTACCTATTATTGGTGACGATATTAAAAGCCAAGTTGGAGCTACTATTACGCATCGCGTGATGGCTCGTCTTTTTGAAGATCGCGGCGTACGCTTAGATCGCACATACCAGTTAAATGTTGGCGGCAACATGGACTTTATGAACATGCTTCAGCGTTCTAGGCTTGAGTCTAAAAAGATTTCTAAAACTCGTGCAGTAACTTCAATCGTTCCTCACGAAATGGATGAACACAATGTTCATATTGGGCCATCCGATTACGTTGCTTGGTTAGATGACCGCAAGTTTGCTTTCGTGCGTTTGGAAGGCACCACTTTTGGTGACGTCCCATTAAATTTGGAATACAAGCTTGAAGTGTGGGATTCGCCAAACTCTGCTGGCATTGTTATTGATGCCGTACGCGCTGCAAAGATTGCATTGGATCGCCATTTATCTGGTCCAATTTTGGCTCCAAGTTCCTACTTTATGAAGTCGCCTGCTGTACAACATGAAGATAGTGAAGCTCGAGAGCTAGTTGAACGTTACATTGCTGGTGAAGTTGAGGCAAATGAGTCGCAACTTACTGCTGACGTTGCGACAGCTAAAGAACATGGTAAAAGCGTGTGGCGCGCCTAACACAACAAGCTCTCGACATGTAGCAAAAATCGTGTAAGATAGAAAAAGCCTCCGCGTGGCACTACGTCACCCAATCCCCCCAGGGCAGAAATGCAGCAAGGGTAAGTGGCCTCTAGTGGGTGCGCGGAGGTTTTTCTATACGTATAAGCACTTGAATTTAGGGTTATAGGCCCAAAAGTGTGCAAAGCTCAGCTGGTGGATGTTCTGGGGGTATAAGCTACAGCCGCAACACTCTGTTACTAACTCAGTTAACTAACTGAGTTAGTAACGCTGATCGGCAAAACACTGTTAAAAACTCAGTCAGTCGACTGAGAAAACAACACTCACAACCCAAATATCGTTACTAGCTCAGTCAGCCGACTGAACTAGTAACACTCAAGCCGAAGTGCTATTAAATATTCAGACAGTTCTTGCTTCAAACACTCCTAGCTTAAGGAATAGCCCACACTCAACACACTATGAGCCCCACTGCCGTAAGGGTTATGAGCTTACTTTTTACGCAGCTTTGTTCGGGTGTTGAAAATACTAAATCAACACTTTCTGAGCACGCTGAGCAGCTTTTTTGTTGTTTATTTTTGCAGCTTATTCTGGATTGTCATTTGATTTTATTCATTACATTGTTTTGTAACTAAATCTTTAAACGTTTGCGCAGTTACGCCCGCATAACCGTTGAGTTCTGCGTGATGCTTACTTTCGGATATGTTTGCGCGCGAGAAACCTGTTTGTGCAATTACAGTTGCTCCCGAATTCATTGCGGCAGTAAGACCTGATAACGAATCTTCTATGGCAATGCAATGAGCCATTTGCTTTGCAACTTCCTCATCTGTGCCCTCAATACCAACCATTTTCCCCGCAGCAAGATACGGTTCGGCGCTAGGCTTCGGCTTAAAACCATCGTCTCCACACACATACCCAGCGAAAGCACCTTCTGGAGCGTGGTTCACAATATTTTCCACTAAGCGTCGCGGCGAATTACTCACCAAAATAGAAGGAATACCAGCTTGAATAAGACTTCTGAGCACTTCGAGCACACCTGGAATCCACGGCACAGCCTCTGCTTCACGAGCAGCAACGTAATCAACCATGCCTTTGCCAATTTCTTCAACCGTTAACTTAGTGCCAGACGGAATCATTTTATTGGCAACAGTTTCAAGAGACCCGCCAGAACACTCCCAAGCTAAATCTTCATCCCAGTATCCACCGAATTTTTTTACCAAATAAAACTCAGACTCATGCCAGTACGGTTCGGAATCAATAAGAGTGCCATCCATATCCCAAAATACTGCGCGCAACGCATGTTTTTCTTCACTTGAGTTAAGAGTATTTGCCAACACATTCGTCGTCTGTTCAGCCATTCACAATCCTTTATACTGCTGTACTGCACATATATTTGTTGCAGCTTCTGTAGCACATTATGTTTCGCAATAATCCTGTATTACTTTTCGTACTATTCATTCTTCTCACTAATTTCTCACTACAGCACAATACGTAACCTTGTCTACGTTACTATAGGCTCCACGCTCGCCACAATACTACTGATTTATCATCCAAAACTGATTGGCCTTCTTTTTCGTGAATGCTTGCTGAAGACGTATATGATGATGGCAAAGCTTTTCGCTCTGTACGTATGTCCCGCCTCCAATGTCGTGCATTACGCGAACGATGCATTTCAACAATGTCACCATCTGCATTTGCCGCAAAAATATTACGATCAGAAGATTCTACTATTTCCGTTAAATGCCTTACGCGCCTCTTAAGCTGACGGTTTTCCTCTTGCAATGCCAAAATTTGCATAATTCCTGCAAGATTAATACCTTCATCTTGGCTTAAATGCTGAGTTTGTACAATTCTGTCAATATCTCGCAAAGAATAACGGCGAGCGCCTCCTTCTGTTCGCTGAGGCATAATCAAACGGAGTCGATCATATTGACGCAAGGTTTGCGGATGTGTATTAGTAAGGCGTGCTACATGACTGACAGTGAATACTGGTAAATCAAGGATAAAACCTACCTCGTCTGCGCCATCAAGCGTTGCATTACCTCGCACTAAAGCCACTGCACACATCTCATACAGCGCTTTAGTTTCACGCGTTATTGGCTTCATAGCACGCCTTTCTTACTACGTTATTGAATTGTTGCTATTCAACGTTGCTAAGTAATACTACTTAGTATTACTACTTAGTTTTGCCTGAGTTTTTTAACTTCTGCAACGTAGGCATCACCGGCAGTTTTATCAAATTCTTTTGCTGCATGTTTCAGTAGCATAGTTGCACGCTTCGGTATATGAATTTGTACAACACCAATAAAATCACCATGAGCACCTGGGACTCCAGCATCTTCAACATGAATTTCATCGCCGCTAGAAGACCCCGCAGGTACTTTAAAAGTCACAGGCTTACCATCTACGTCGTTCAGCATAACTTTTGCACCGTGTACTGCTTCACTCAACGTCAAAGGCAATGCTGCAACCAAATTATTACCACGTAAAGTGAATGTATTTGATTCCTCTACGTGAACTTGTAAATATAAATCTCCCGCAGCACCACCAAATTTACCGGGCTTACCTTTTCCTTTCAAACGAATTTTTTGACCGGCTTTTACACCAGCTGGAATATGCGTTTTGAAAGTTGTACCAGCTGCACGCAACGACACCGTAGCACCTTTAAAAGCCTGCTTAAAAGTGAGCGTAATATTCGTTGTTATATCTTCACCAACTTCAGGCATATTTTCCGGCTGTGATTGTGTATACTGTGCATTACCAAAATTATTCGCGCTTTGGAACCCAGATGCGCTTGGATTCTGCTGGCTTCCGCTAAACATGGAGAAAATATCCCCCATATTCGGTCCTGCCCCACTAGTTGTGAAACGAATGCGTGAACCGTTGCCGCCCATACCGGTTCCTCCATTAAACATGGAGAAAATATCCGAGAAGCTTGACGCGTCAAAGCCGCCTGCTCCACCAGCGCCACCGGCGAAACGAGCACCTCCTGCACCAAACTGACGAATAGCATCGTAGCGCTGACGCGTTTGGCTATCTTTTAAAACATCATAAGCTTCAGAAACGTCCTTAAACTTTTCCTCTGCTTCTTTTGTTTTATTTAAATCCGGATGATACTTACGTGCAAGTTTACGATACGCTTTAGTAATCGTTGCTTCATCAGCATCTTTGGAGACACCGAGAACCTTATAAAAATCCTTAGCTAACCATTCATTTTCAGCCATGTGTGCCTCCTTCCCTTATCAGCACATTGGCACACTACACGCTTTTATACTTGTATACTTACTTTTATGCTTTGCATCTCATGCATATAGTTACGCAATAAACGCAACGCACTATATGCATACTCGTGCTAACCCGACGACGAGTTAACACGAGTAAACCACAATTCACATACCCCAGCGGAGTATCAAAACCGCGTTATAGCAAATAAGCAATCACTCATTATGAGGAGATGCGACTACGACGCGAGCAGCACGGATAACACGATTCCCTATACGGTATCCTGCTTCAACAACAGCATCGACTGTTTCTTTCGTTGCATCTGGATCTGGTCTGTGCAAAATTGCATCATGCTTAGTCGGATCGAAGTCCTCGCCCTTTTCACCAAACTTTTCCACACCAAACTTTGCGAAAGCTTTATCGATCTTCGTTGCAACAGCTTTGAACGAATCATCCATCTCGCTATGCTCACGAATACGATCAATATCATCCAATGCTGGAAGCAATGCATTCAGCACGTCAGTAATGCCGTGTTCACGGAAAAGATCTTGCTCTTTCTTAGCGCGATTACGGAAATTAATGAATTCT
The DNA here is from genome assembly GCF_001546485.1 of Gardnerella vaginalis. Lineage (GTDB taxonomy): Bacteria > Actinomycetota > Actinomycetes > Actinomycetales > Bifidobacteriaceae > Bifidobacterium > Bifidobacterium vaginale_D. The sequence goes on from NZ_KQ956829.1 coordinate 24,852, forward strand.
GCGCGCTCACGCTGCAACGCTTCCAAGTATTCTGCAGCTTCTTTTTTAGCTTTACCCAGAGGTGTCAAACTATCTGAATTAGCATCTGCATCTTGATCAGTTTCAGAAGATTCTGCCGATTGTGTTGCAGTAGCATGTAGCTCAGATTTTTCAGCAGTTGCTTGGCTGGAAGAATCAGCAGAAACGTTGGTGTCAATATGTGCATCAGCTTGCGTTTCTGCTTGATTCTTACTATCTTCACTAGCATGTGCAGCATTGTCTGCGCTATGAGGCACTTGCTCACAATCTCGTGAAGTTTCACCAGCAACATTTGCGTCGAGCGAATCAGCATCGTTCATGTCTTGCAAATATTCATTGGCGTTAAACTCGGACATTACTTGTTGTCCTTATCGTCCTTGTCGTCATCCACCACTTCGGCGTCAACTACGTCATCATCCTTAGCAGCAGATTCTGCACTTTGTGCACCAGCAGCACCAGGAGCAGCTTGGTCACCATTTTGTGCATAAAGCTGCTGGCCAATCTTTTGAGCAGAAGTCATCAACTCGCTCTGAGCAGACTTAATCTTCTCAACGTCATCGCCCTTCAAAGCTTCCTTCAAAGCGTTCACCTTGTCGGTAACTTCTTTAGAGATTTCGTCGGAAAGCTTATCCTTGTTGTCGTTCACAAGCTTTTCAGTCTGATAAGCAAAGGCTTCTGCTTGGTTGCGAACTTCAGCTTCTTCCTTACGCTTCTTATCTTCAGCTTCGTGAGCTTCAGCTTCCTTCACCATGCGATCGATTTCGTCCTTTGGAAGACCAGAACCACCGGTAATAGTCATGGATTGTTCCTTACCAGTACCCTTATCCTTAGCGGAAACGTGCACAATGCCGTTAGCGTCAATATCGAAAGTGACTTCAATCTGAGGAACGCCACGAGGAGCTGGAGCAATACCAGTCAACTCAAAAGTGCCAAGAGGCTTGTTATCGCGAGCAAACTCACGCTCACCCTGGTAAACCTGAATCAACACGGACGGCTGATTGTCTTCAGCAGTAGAGAATACTTCCGAGCGCTTCGTAGGAATAGCAGTGTTGCGATCGATAAGCTTTGTCATAATGCCACCCTTGGTTTCAATACCCAAGGAAAGTGGAGTTACATCAATAAGCAGAACGTCTTTGCGGTCTCCCTTAATAACGCCCGACTGAACGGCTGCGCCAACGGCAACAACTTCATCTGGGTTCACGGACTGGTTAGCTTCCTTACCACCGGTAAGTTCCTTCACCAAATCCTTCACAGCTGGCATACGAGTTGAACCACCAACAAGAACCACGTGATCAATCTGGCTTACGGAAATTCCAGCGTCAGAAAGCACGTTGTTAAATGGTGTACGGCAGCGACCGAGCAAATCGGAAGTCATTTCCTCAAAGTGAGCACGAGTCAAAGTCTCATCCAAATGCACTGGAGTGCCGTCAGGAGTCATTGCCAAGTACTGCATAGAAATTGAGGTGGAAGTAGAAGAGCTAAGCTCCTTCTTTGCCTGCTCAGCAGCTTCCTTCAAACGCTGCAAAGCAATCTTATCCTTGCTCAAATCAACGCCGTACTTGTTCTTAACTTCGCCAACAAGCCAATCAATAATCTTCTGATCCCAATCGTCGCCACCCAAGTGGTTATCGCCATTAGTAGCCTGAACCTGAATTGTGGAGAATCCGTCGTCATCCTTACCAATTTCAAGCAAGGACACATCGAAAGTACCACCGCCCAAGTCGAATACCAAAATGCGCTCGTCTTCCTTGCCTTTTTCGAGACCGTAAGCCAAAGCTGCAGCAGTTGGCTCGTTAATAATACGAAGCACATTCAAGCCTGCAATCTTACCTGCGTCCTTAGTTGCCTGACGCTGAGCATCGTTGAAGTATGCTGGGCATGTAATAACAGCGTCGGTTACTGGCTCGCCCAAGTAGGCTTCAGCATCGCGCTTCAACTTCATCAAAACCTGTGCGGAAATCTCCTGTGGAGTCCACTTCTTGCCATCAATTTCAACAGTCCAATCAGTGCCCATGTGGCGCTTTACGGAGCTAATTGTGCGATCAACGTTTGTTACAGCCTGACGCTTAGCAACTTCACCGACCAAAATTTCGCCGGACTTGCTAAATGCCACAACAGATGGTGTGGTGCGAGCGCCTTCAGCGTTCACAATAACGGTTGGGCTGCCGCCTTCAAGAGTAGCAATGCAAGAATTTGTTGTACCTAAATCAATACCTACTGCACGTCCCATAATTTCTCCTTAACTCAGGATTGCACGTTTTGTGCAATTACGTTTTCCTTTAAGTTCTGTAGTTCGTAAGCTGAGTTTTATTTAGATTCCGTATTGGGAACTATATAAAATCTCAGCTTTTTTGCTTTCCAAAACTTGAGCCTACTACACTCAACTTGTAAAAGTCAACTTTTATTCCCAAAAATTACAAAAAACTTTATACAACTAGACTCAAGTTTTGCAGTTGCGCTCTGCAGACACTGAGTATTTATTGCTTAGAGAACTTTAACATTCATGCTCTGCAGACACTGAGTATTTATTGCTTAGAGAACACTAGCATCATTGCTGCTGCACACACCACACCAGACTCTCCTACCACGCACCCATCCGAAGCTCGGTTTTTCGACTCTAGTTGCACTAAGCAAACCACGCACTTTCACAACGAACTGCACGAGTCTATAAGTTTTGTGTTAAAGATTAACAAAGTAGAGGT
>NZ_KQ956830.1:0-120265 GCF_001546485.1 Gardnerella vaginalis
AGAACCGCCGAAATACGAACCCCACTTATTCGGCTCCGCACCCGGCTCACCAGGAACGCACCCTTCGCGCGCAGGCCTCCACCAATACCAATCAGCGTAATCACTAGAAGCATCCCTAGAAGCCTGGAACCAAGCGTGCTCGTCGGAAGTGTGATTTACTACTAAATCCATCACGACTTTAAGCCCGCGCTCGTGAGCACCAGCCAGCAGTTCGTCCATATCTTCCAAAGTTCCAAAAAGTGGATCAATATCTTGATAATCGGAAATATCGTAACCGTTATCGTCTTGCGGAGACTTGTAAACAGGGCTGAGCCAAAGCACGTCAACGCCTAAATCAGCCAAATAGTCGAGGCGCGAAGTGATTCCCTTCAAATCGCCGATTCCATCGCCGTTCGTGTCCTGAAAGCTTCGCGGATAAATCTGGTACACTACTGCATTCGCCCACCAAGGGTTTGGCGTAGCGCCGTTTGTGCGCACGGATTCTGGCAAGTTTGCTCTGTCAAAAGTAGTCATTTAATCCCCATTAATTATTTTTATAATCTATTTTTTATTATCTATAATTTATTATTCCATATTTCAGCTATCTTTGGATTATTAGACGTCTCTTTTCACGGACCATTGAGGTAATCCATCATATCGGAAGCAGTATGTGATTCATGAGTAAATTCGTGATTTTGAACCTGTTTACGAGCTTCCTCGTTTTTATTTTCAATGGCTTCTTTAATATACTTTTGAAGTTGTTCCTCAAGTGATTGGTAATGCTCAAAATCTTCGCGATTAATAATGAAGTACATTGGTTGATTGTTTTTTAAAACCGTCACTGGCATTCCAGCACTCACTTTTGCAAAAGCCTGCGCAGATTTACCATTACCAAAAGCGCTAATAGGAACCATAGTACTTATTGGAGCGACTGTAGACATGAGAATTACCTTAACTTTTCTACAGACAATCCATGCGCATACTTAATACATGTATATTTACTATACTTTTTACAAGCATATATAAAAGTTATCATACTGGTAAATATTATAGTTAAAGGCTACAAAAAGCGGCTCGCAGTAAAAAACCGCGAGCCACTACTCCGTCTCATTCATTGCACATTTTGCAAATCATTAAATCCTCTCATACAAAAGCACTTTCACAGAAAGCTTATTGTTACAACAATAAACAATCTGCGAAAGTGCTTGTATGAAGGCTCGCTACCGTTGTATGTTTAAGTTTTTATGCTTAAAACTTGAGAGGCAACTACCTTCGTGTACTACTTAGCTGCACTACACAATGGTATTATTCGCGCTTTTTTACGTAAGAACGCAGCAAAGTTGCAGCCAGTAGTAGAAGCACAGCAGCGGAAGCAATCAAACTTACAGAAGATCCTGTGTTTGTGAGTTCTTTTGCACGCTTCACTTTTTCATGCTTTACTTTAGCTTCATTTTTATTTTCAGCAGTATCGGCAGCACTGTTGTCAGCATTCTTTTCATCCTGAGACTGCTGCGTAGAGTTCTGCTGATCGTGTTGCGTAAAGCTTGAACTACCGGTGTTAATATCATGATGATGTTTGTCTGGTTCTGGCTGTGCGCCGTGCTCGCCAGCTACAACTGTAATAGTTGCAGAAACTGAAATCTTGCCAGATGTTGCAGTTACTTTATGCTTACCTGGGGCAAGCGTGCTAGGAATAGCTAGCTCATCTACAACAATCATTCCTTCAGGCACCTTGTAATCCTGAATCTTTTTGTCGTCAATAGATAATTGCACTTGATCACCTTTTGCAAAAAGACCCGTAGCGAATTTGACTTTTTCACCTGGCTTTACTGTGTCTTTAGCGAGTTTAATATCTTGCTGACCAGCTGCTGGTTTGCCGTCAACCATATTTATGCCAAATAGCTTTTCAAAGCCTGGTGTTGGGTCACATTCATCGCCAATACCATCACCATCAGTATCTGTTTGCGTTGGGTTAGCAACCGTCGGGCAGTTGTCGTGAGCATCATCAACAGTGTCACCATCTTTCGTGATATCAACATGCGTTGAACCGAGAGCGCTTACCCCCTTGCTATCAGTAACACGGACTACCACATTACCGCTGTAAACATCGTTAAACAGATGTTCTATTGTAGGTACGGTAGTTGTGGCATCATACTTACCATCATCGTTGAAATCCCACTCATACTTGGCAATTTTTCCTTGCATAGCGTAGGAACCAGAAGCGTTTAACTTCAAAGTAGTGCCAGTCTTAGCAACGTACGGACCGTACAGCCAACCAAATGGTTTCTTAGCAGACGTATGCAAAGCTCCTGAAATAGCCTTCACAATCTCTGCTTCATCCTTTGCTTTGTAGATTGCACCACCAGTATCTTTGGAAATCTTTTCAAAAATTCCGCCGTCATCAGTAAGCTCATCTGAATCTATGCCATAAATTTCAACAGGATCAATATCTTTGGACATTTTAATAATTTTTTGTGCTGTTAAGCCACTTACTGGTTCAGGATCCTCTGCAGGCTCATCACCGAATACAAGAGCAATCTTTTTAACACCATCTCGCCACTTTAACTTCAAAGCCTCTTTAATGCCACTGTATACAGATTCATTCTTGGGACCTGTACCTTCATCAGCGTTCACATCAGCCAATTTAAAAGCTATAGCAATTGGATTGTCAGTAAAATCTTGATTAACCTTCGCAGTAAAACTACTACCGTGATCCCTGTAGGTTATTAGTGCAAAACGTACATCGGAAGAATACGTTTTTATATCAGTAAGGAGTTTATTAATATTTTGCTTCACTACAGCAATATCATCCCACATTGATCCAGTAGCATCTACTACGAACGCAATGTCAATCGGATTTCCTTTGTATACAGTTCTAGCAATTTTTGACAAGTCGAGACTGTTCACAAGGTTTTCTGCCATTTTTTGGTGACCTGTAATGTTAGGATGATACCATTCCATCATAGTTTTCGATTTATATGACACTACGTCAGAATTACCCTTTTGAACGCCCGCTGTTTCTAGGAACCAATTAATCCAACGCTTTGGATTATTCTTTATGCCTTTAGCTTGTTCAGTTTTACGATTCAATGGATCTTCTCTACCAACGGATTCACGCTGTAGGACTCCCAGAACGTCTCTCCATGTCAATCCTAGCGGATTGGGGATCGGCTCATGCTGAGTATCACCTTCATCAAACGAAGCTATATTATTCACAAATGATACTTTAAGAGAAGATCCTTGAGCATTCCATTGTCTAACGAGTTCTTCCTGTAAATCAGCAGCCTTGATACCTAAAAGACGTACCTTCTTGGCGGCATTATCAGGACCAGATAATTTTCGATAGTTGAATTTATTACTTAACAGAGGGTACCCCATAAGAACAGCATGTGCTGTGCGACCATTAGCAATGCGATTTTGTATAGCGCTTAATAAATCCCATGTATCGCTAATTACTTTTTTAAGCTTTGACGTAGCATTATTGATTCTTGCCGTACATTGATTATAACTATTTCCATGCTCATGATTATTCTCACGCTTATAATCTTCATAAGAATAAGAAGAGACTACGATACAATCCATAATAATGTTACCGAAATCTACATCATTACCGCCGGCAGTAAAAGCAACCAAATCAGTATCTTCAGGAAGCGATTGGACTTGTTTCTTGATGTCATCGATAACAGCGCCGCTCTCAGCAAAATTCTTATAAATTACATGAAAACCTCTATCGTTCATAAGATTAGCTGCAACTTGGCCATAATTATATGGGCTTCTTAACGAAGGACCCTCATAATTTCCAAGATAATTTGGATTCCCAATAGTGCCATTACCAGCAGTATAAGAATCACCAATTACGTAAAATTTCAAAGCATTTTGAATACCTGGGTCGTTCTTATCATGTTCCTTATACATATCATGAGTAATATTATCGTGTGTTCTACTAACCTCAGAAACATGAACTTCAGCGTGTGCCGCTGGAATAGATACTGCAAGCCCCATAGCTGCGCTTACAACGCAAACTAGAAGAGCATACAGTACTCTCGTAATTTTCTTCATTTTTACTCTTTCTCTCACTTTGAGGCATTAACCACAATGTTGAAAATAGCTACTTTGAATCAAAATATTCAAAGAATAAACAGCACTGATTTTCCTTATACAAAACCAATACTGACTTAAATTTATCACCTCTTACTCAATAAAATCAATATAGAAGTACCATGCAATATGCTTTCCTATCTTTGTATCTTTTGATTCATAACTACTTGTCAGCATCACCGTTTCATTGCGCACTAACCAATAATCCGCATCAGCTACCAGCGCCACTGTTTATCAATGTGAAAAATAGCGCAAATAACATAATAAAAAAGCGACTCGCTGCAACTATGCAACGAGCCGCCACCTTCTTCTTTACTCTGGCAAAGAGTGTAATAATATACCCGATTCAGCTACCTCAATCAGCTACCTCAATCAGCTCCTGACTTCAGCCAGCCAAATCAGCTCTTTACATCAATGCTCTCAATCACTGCTGATGATGCAGCTTGAACGCAAGCTCAGCTAAGTGCACGCCGTGAGTCAAGAACTCGTGAGTGCGGCACACGTAATCGTTTTCGCGACCAAGCTTTGCAATATATCCGTTGATGTAATCAACTTCTGTCTTTCGTCCACGACTCATATCTTGGTACATAGAAGGATAGTGCAAAGGATTTGCCACACGACTTACGTAATCGATAGCTTCCAGCTCCTGCTGACGCGTATTAACCATACGAATTCCGGCGCGATCGCACACGTCGTATGCTTCGTTAATAAGCTGTCGAGCCATGTCCATTGCACCAGGGTACGAAATAAACTGACCCATTTGAATCTGGTACATAGTGCATAAGGTGTTAACTACAGAGTTGAAAACGACTTTAGCCATGCAAGTACCCTTAAAATCTTCCGTAATAGTAGGATTCAAGCCTGCAGCTTTAAAGTCATCTCGCATAGCAAGCTCAACATCGCTCACCTGCTCGTTCAACGCACACATGTTCATGGTGCCAACGCCAACTTTACCAATAAAATCAACGTCGCCCGGACCGTTCAAAACGGTTGCAATCATGGCAGTTCCGCCATAAATATGGTCATCCGGGAAATATTGCTGCAACTTTTCAAAATGACCCCAACCATTCATAGCAGCAAACACAACCTGATGCTCTTTAAACAAATGCTTGCAACGTTCCAACATCTCCGCAAGCTGCATTTGCTTCATAAACACAATCCACACATCTGGATCGCCGTCATAATCTTCAGGCGTATACATATTAATCGGCACTAAATGGCGGTTTTCATGGTCTCGACTCACCATCACACCGCCTTGTTCGCGAACCTTGTTCACATTCTCATCCCAGGCGTCAATGAAATCAACATGAATGCCAGCCGTTTCCTGCAACAAAACGCCATAGCGATATCCCATAGCTCCCGAACCGATCATTGCATATTTCATGCCACTCATAGTGACACCTCCTTTTAGGTAAAAATGTGCTTAGGCGAAATTCGTGCATACATGGAAATTCGTCGAAGCGACTGCAAATATAGTAAAAAGCAGTAAGGCTGATTGTAGTGACTAAAATCAGCCAACTGCTTTTTGGTTTTTACAGCATATTACACAGTTTTTAGAGAATGTCAAAATTTTTCATATTGGCAAGGTGCAATCATCAACTGACTATGCGCACCATTCACACATACATCACATCACCTATGCATGAAAAAATTGACGAATCTGCGCAACAGTACCGTAAGAAGCTTGCGCTCCAAATCCAGTAGCAGCATATGCAGATACATAAGAAGCCAACGAAGCTGCATCAACCAGTCGCATATCTGCAGACAAACATGCGAGCACAGTACCCATAAAAGCATCGCCACAACCAGTGGTATCAACAGCATCAACACGCTGAGGCATAATTCGATGCACCGAATTATCACCATAATCCAACACTACAGACCCCTTTGAGCCAAGTGTGACTATCGCTTCATTAAAGCCAAACTCATGCATTGCATGAAGTGCATGCCGCCAATCAAACGAATCCCAATCACCATTATCAGGTTCTGAAATATGCAACAACTGCGCCATTTCATGTTCATTAACCAGTAATATATCCGCAGCGCATATAAGCTCTTGCGGTAATGTATCCGAAAAAGGAGAATCGTTAAGCAAAACTTTTACGCCATGCTCATGCGCTAAGCGAGCGCACATCGTAACCGATTCCAATGGACTTTCTAAACAAAGTCCTAATACTTTTGCATGAGTAATGGCAGCTTGCACGGATGGCGACTGAATATAATCAACATCAACTTGCGAGTTAGATCCAGGCGCGTAAACAATAGTATTTTCGCCACTTTGCGCATCTACTGTAATAACGGTTGCACCACTATTGCAATTTGCTACATGACGCACATACGTCGTATCAACACCAGATTCATGTAAAGCGTTAATAAGAAAATCAGCGTTAGCGTCATCGCCTACAGCACCAAACATACATACATGCGCACCAAGTTTGGCAGCAGATACTGCTTGATTGCCTGATTTACCTCCAGGTAATATGCGTATTTCGTTACCGTTAATAGTTTCACCAGGAAGAGGAAGACGATGAGCAACAATCGTATAATCCGCATTCATGGAACCAACTATTGCGATAGTAGGCTGATTGATATTCTGCTGTGCAAGCAATGTTTCATGTAGCACACCAGCCTCAGTAGACTGAACGGACCTAATTTTTTCTAAACTCTCCAACGAGTCGAGCATATGATAACGACACATAATTCTCCTAAATATTGTGCAAAACAACGCTTAGAATGGGACACCACAACGCAACAACACGTTAGAATATGGCGTAGTTTCACCTGTGCGAATCACGAATTTAGCTTGTGAAACAAGAGCTTTAAAACCTTGTTCGCCATCGTGTGGCACATAAGTCAGCGGCACTCCGAGTAGATCTTTAACCCACGTTTCTGGAGTATCACCGCAAGCTTCTTTCGCCATAATGCCAGACTCAAGAACAAGATCATTGTTGATTGCTGCAAGCACATCAGGAAATCGCGGTATTCCAAAAACCAAAGCTAAATCAATAACTTCTACGCCAGATGGAACGGGCAAACCACAGTCAGAAATAACAAATTGATCCTTATGCCTCAATCTAGCAATAGCAGCTGCTAATTGTGCGTTCAAAATACCATGAGTTAACATAATTCACCTCATATCGTGGCTCATAAAAGTGAGATCAACGATGATTATCACCCTTCATAACAAGTGAGACGCCACGAACATATACGATAAAAATCTTATAAGAAAGCAATGGCGTTGAGAACGCTAAAATCACGCAACTTTCGTAGCTTTTACTGTTGCGAATCTTTCACAACTGTTATGAGATTCTTTCATAAAATCATCATGAACGATCTCAACGCCATATAATATATAATTTTGTATGAATTGTATTGATTGATACCATTCATTGATATAAACTTTGCTGTTTATATACACCTTACATAGTTACACAAATATGCACTACTCGAAATCACCTACATTCTTTGCTGTTACTGTTTTCACAGTGATTGGCTCAGTCTTTGGAACACTTTGCCCCTTAATAGCTTTTACAGCAGCAGCAACAGCAGAACGACCAAGTTCTTTTGGCTGCTGAGCAATAGTGCCAGCCATTGCGCCAGATTTAATAGCTTTCATACCGTCAGCAGTGCCATCAAAACCAACTACCTTAACTTCTTTACCAGCTTTAGCACCTAACGCTTGAATTGCACCTAATGCCATCTCATCATTTTCAGCATAAATGCCGGTTGCATTCGGGTGCGATTGCAACAAATTAGTAGCTACATTTAATGCTTCAGCACGGTCAAAGTTAGCAGTCTGTTCTGCTACAACTTTGATATTTGAATATTTCTTAATACGATCTTTGAATCCTTTGCCACGATCGCGAGTAGAAGCTGCGCCAGGAATACCTTGCAAAATCAAAACTTCGCCCTTCTCTCCCATGCTTTTAGCAAGCGCATCAGCAGCCTGAGCACCACCAGCAACATTATCGGAAGCAATATGCGAAGTAACTTTTTCACCAGTTACAGAACGATCAACAGAAATCACAGGCATATTTGCGCTTAACAGTGGAGCAACTGCAGGGCCTGCAGCATCGGAATCTACAGGGTTAATAATAACAGCCTTTGCACCTTGAGACTGAGCATTCTGCGCTTGATCCTGCTGCTTTGCGGAATCATTCTGAGCATCGGAAACTTGCAAATCAACACCAAGTTTCTTTGCTTCTGCCTGGGCACCATCACGTAAATCTACAAAGAACGGGTTGTTCAGCGTAGAAACAAGCAATGCGACTTTATCACTGGCATTAGCACTACCACATGCACTCATGCTGACAATAAGTGCAGACGCTGCAGCAACTGCGCAGGCAAGCTTCATGCCACGACGCATAATTGGATAATTCATCATATCTCCTTTGATTCTTGCCCTATGTCGCCGCAGGTTTGAGCTCAATATATGCGCACTATTGCAGTGGCATAAGGCTGATGTTTCACCATCTCTTTACCTTATTGTTAAGTCGTTTTGAATTATAAAGTTCAGTTATAAAGTTCAGTTATATATTCAAATTTGCTTCAATTTTTGCTGGGGATATTGATTACTCACCACTTACGAATCAATATCGGCAAAATCCACCTCCTTCCCGCAAGAAGGTCAAGTTTATAGAAGTACTAACTTGCTGTCAGTGCGTATCTTCCTTACGACGCAAAGTATCAAGGCTTACAGCGAATGCAATAACCAAACCGATGACTACTTGCTGCCAGAAGGAGGACACATTCAAAATATTCAAGCCGTTACGAATTACAGCCAACAAAATTGCTCCTACGAAAGTTCCGGAAATCTTACCTTTGCCGCCAGAAAGTGAAGCACCACCGATAACAACGGAAGCAATCGCATCCATTTCGTAGCCAGTAGCTGCCTGAGGCTGAGCGGAATGTAAACGACCAGCAATAACTAAACCGGCAACAGCAGCAAAAATACCCGAAAGAACAAACACCATAATTTGTGTTTTATGGATATTGATGCCAGAAAGGCGCGAAGCTTCCATATTGCCGCCAACAGCGTACATAGAACGACCAGTAGTAGTGAAGTTCAATATTACTGCAGAAATAACGCCCATAATAATCATCATCACAATTGGCATTGGAATACCCAAAATGTTGGCGCCAAAGAAATTCACCATGCCGGATGTAGAAATAGGACGACCATCTGAAACGACAAGGGTAAGACCGCGTGCTACAGACATCATTGCTAATGTGGCAATAAACGATGGCAACTTAAGGAAAGCGTTAGCTACACCAGAAATAAGCCCAAAAAGTGCACCGGTTGCTATACCGACCACAACAGTCAACACCGGCGGCAAACCCATGGAAACACCTGTATACGCAACCAGCATGCTAGAAATTGCAGCCACAGCACCTACAGACAAATCAATACCAGCAGACACAATAACAAAGGTCTGACCGAATGCCAAAATAGCAACAGTCGCAGCCTGAATACCCACATTGAGAATATTCACACTTGTCAAAAATGCTGGCGTAGCGCACGCAAGCGCAGCACACAAAATAACCAAGCCAATAAGAGCACCATTGCGAGATGCAAACTTTTTCGCTGCAGGCAAAAATCCTTTATCAACCGCGCCGTAGCCTAAATGCTCAGATTTTGCACCACTCGTAGCAGCCATAACTCATACTCCTTTAACAAATTTTGCTACAATCCACTGCACTGCAGTGTGCAATAAATTGTTGTACGCAAGTTTCACGTTTAATTGGTAACTTTAATTTTTTAGCCTTTCAATATGTCTCATATTGTTCATTCCATATTGAAAGCAGTAAGGTTTTACAGTTTTTCTATGCTCAACTACCCGATGTATTAAGATGCGTCACTGCAAGTTCCATCACACTTTCTTGAGTAGCCTCACTTGCCGATAATTCACCGCTGATTCTGCCGTTTGACATCACCAATACGCGATCTGACATGCCAAGTACTTCAGGCAAATCCGAAGATGCCATCAATACTGCACCACCATTTTCTACGATATTGTTAATCAGCTCGTAAATCTCTACACGCGCACCAACATCAACGCCACGAGTAGGTTCATCTAGCAATAGCACTTTCACTTTTGCCATAGACCACTTGCCAAACACAATCTTTTGCTGATTACCACCAGAAAGAGAACCAGCTAGTTGATCAATATTTGCCATACGAATACGCAATTTCTTTGCAGTTTCTTCTTCTCGAGTACGTTGCCCCTTCAAATCTGCAAAGCCGGCGTGTGCTGTAGGAACTAATGTAGAAATTCCCAAATTTTCTGCAACGGATGCCTCAAGAATCAATCCTTGTACTCGACGATCTTCTGGGACTAAGCCAAGACCAGCTGCAATGCTTCCTGCAATATTCGCTTTTGCAATCGGCTTACCATCAACAGTTATTGTGCCTGAATCATAGCTATCTGCACCAAATATTGCACGAAGAACTTCAGTACGACCAGCACCTACCAAACCTGCAAGCCCCACAACTTCGCCAGCATGAACGCTAAAGGACACATTCTCTATGGCACCTTTTCGCGTTAAACCTTCTACTTTCAGCAACTCTTTGCCTTGGCTACGATGTCCGTGAGGGAATTGATTTGTAATATCACGACCTACCATGAGCTTTACAAGTTCCTTCTCAGGAACTTTCGCATCAACAGTATCGACATATTTACCATCTCGAAGCACAGTTACAACATCACCAACGCGCGCAATCTCATCCAAATGGTGAGAAATAAACACCATGCCAACATTCTTGGATTTTAAATCTTCCATAATGCTGAATAATTGTTCACATTCGCGCTTTGTTAAAGCTGCTGTTGGTTCGTCAAGAATAAGAATAGAGGCATGCTGCATAAGCGCTTTAGCAATTTCTACCATTTGTTGACGAGCTACGCCAAGTTCTCCCATTGGCTTATTAACGTCTTCATCTAAACCGATAACTTGCAACGCAGCTTTCGCACGAGTACGCATCGTCGCACGATCAATAAAACCAGCCTTAGTAGGAAGCATACCAAGGAACAAATTTTCCATAATAGAAAGTTCTGGCACCAAATTTAACTCTTGGTGAATCACAGCAATACCCAATTTGCGAGCAGCATCCACATTAGGAATTCGCACTGTTTCACCATTGATTTCAATATGGCCTTTATCTGGTTGATAAATACCGCTCATCATCTTAATAACCGTTGACTTGCCCGCACCATTTTCACCGAGGAGAACATGAACTTCACCTGGTTTTACTGTTACAGACACATTGTCAACTACCGTAGAATTACCGAATATTTTCGATACTCCTACTAGCGATAGTTCCGTCATGTCTTACCTCTTTCTTCGCTACAGCACCACTGCTTTGCGAAAATGCCATCAATTACGCTACATTACGTTTGTGCTTTGGTGAGACACGTGCAGCAACGTACACGCGAAAACGCAACAACAACGGTGCGCTCAAGCAATTGCCGCACATACTACAAAGTCACAGCACATGAATCAATTGAAAATAGTGTCAAGCTACAAAATAACAGCTTTACAAGCTACGCATTCCCTAGCGATTCACGCGGAATATACACAGTTTCTACTCGCTGCGATTGAACATCAGCATTATGTTCTAGCATATCCAAAAACAGTGCCGCACTGGTACGACCAATACGCTGGACTTGTTGCGAAATAGTAGAAATACGCGGCGTTGCTAAGCGGAATATTTCAACATCATCAAATGAGATAAGTGAAATATCACTGCCTATCACTAATCCTTCGCAAGCCATTACGTCCATCACTCGCAGCGCATCCGGCGAATAACCAACAATAAGCGCTTTTACGCCAACGTTCATCATGCGATGCAACACACTGGCACATGAGGATTGCTCAAATCCTGTAGATTCTACAAACACATGTTCTTCGCCAAATATTTCCGACGCCACCGTGCGGAATACTTGTTCGCGCTCTTGCAATGACGGCGAAGCAATAATTGGACCCGACACATAGCCAACTGAGCAAAAACCATGCTGCTTAACATCTAATAATGCGTCACGAATACCTTGCTCTGGATCCGAATCCACAACTGGCACATGCGCCAAACCATCAGTTTGAGGCTCCACGTGGCGATCCATAAACATAAGTGGAAGATGCTGCTCAAGCAACATTCCCATAGCATCAGTCTCCTCACCTTGAGGCACAATAATTGCACCATCAATGCGTTGAGAAAGAATACTCGTAATGAATGCATCTTGACGAGCTGCACTTTCAGAAGATGTTCCGATAAACGCACAATAACCAGCATCAAACAAGGAGTCTTGCACAGTATACGCTAGTTCAGCAAAATATGCATTGCGAATATCTGGCACAAGCAACCCAACTGTTTTAGTACGAGACGACCGCATCGCTTGGGCGCGAGAATCTGGTATATAACCTAATTCTGCAACCGCACGCTCAACTTTTGCCTTGGTGTTTGCCGATATACGACCCGTATTATTCAATGCGCGCGAAACAGTTGACACTGATATACCAGCACGTTGTGCAACATCGCGAATCGTAATGTACGACATGACACCTCCAGCTCATCTCTTAGGCTCAATTAGTATAGTTTTACACTGTTATTGGTATGTTTTGATTCTAGCTTGTATTCCATGTTTTGTACTACGTTTTTCCATATACTCCTCTCGTTGGAGAAAAGCACCTATGCAACTGTGCATAAGAGCCGCTATATAGTCTTATTCTCAATGAGCAGTTTCATCAGCGCTGACTAGAAGCTACAAACTGAGATAACGTTCCCACAATTGCCAGATTCCTCAACCAGCCCCGTGCGGTAACGTTACCGCAACTATAACATTTTGACACCCTGAACACAAGGGAAACACGCTAAAATTTACATTTTCCACACGATGTATGTATTCCACTATGAAATTACTTGCAAAGTTACCAACAATGCCACACTTTTCTAACGTTGACATACAAAAAAGTCACGCAGCACTTGCGCACACTCCTCTTCACACAGCGAACCAATAACCTCCGGGTGAGCGCCAACATGCGGATCTCGCAAAATATCCCACACAGATCCGCAAGCACCCAACTTGGCATCCCAAGCACCAAAAATGACGCGACGAAGTCTGGTTTGCAAAATCGCACCAGCACACATAGGGCAAGGCTCAAGCGTAACCACTAAAGTACAATCAGATAAATTCCAAGATTTACGCACCGATGCAGCATCTTTCATAGCAAGCACTTCAGCATGTGCCAAGGGGTCGGCGTCACGCTCGCGCAAGTTTGCGCCACGACCAATAATATTGCCACCGTTGTCGAGTACAACAGCACCAACTGGAACCTCTCCAACCTCAGCAGCTTCGCGCGCCAATAGCAGCGCTTCCTTCATTGCGCGAGTAATAACATCATCGTACTTGTTCATGAAATCAGTTCACCAAATCAGCTTTGGAATCAAATTCACCAAATCATTCCACAAACTTCAGCTACTAAAGAAGACCAGACGCAATATCGTGGGTCACAAACCATTTACGAATATCGCCAAGTTCCTCCATATGCACAGCATGATCAAGACCGCGATACCGCTTCTCCTCAAGCCACGTGTGTTCCTCAAGCCACGCAGACGCAGCAGAAAACTCATAAGGAGGAATTACATCGTCCGCTAAGCCGTAGCCAAAAAATACGGGAGTATTACGTTCTGCTAAATCATCATCGTGCAGCATAATTTCCGCAGCAGAAGCAGGAACGTTAGGAGCTAAGAACCCGGAAAGCGCAACGGATGCGCGATAACGGGCAGGATGTAGACGCAAAACATGGACCGCTAAAGCAGCACCTTGCGAAAATCCAAATGGCACAATATCACGATTCGCTGGAATGTTTTCACGCACCCACTCGTCTATTGCTGCTGCAGCAGCATACATATCATAATCCAAATCTTCACGCTGTGGCACAGCGTCATGGAACCAACTGTATGCACCTTCAGCAAGTTTAAGCGGAGCACGTAATGAAATAGCATCGTTATATGGCGCCACGATTCGCAATAAATCTAGTAAATCTTCTTCATTAGAACCCCAGCCATGCAACAACAGTAGCAACGGATGCGTTGGATGTGCAGCAGCATTCCCTTGTGAATATTGTGCCTGCGTTACTTTAAGTGGTTCACCAAAACGACCTGACACAACGTGAGATTCGCGACCGATATGCGGTTCGTAAGAATTACCTTCTACATTATTGCGATTTAGTTCATCGTTAGTGTTCATTGCATCACCGCCGCTTGTAACACATAAAATTTTGTAAATACTTAAGCATTTACAAAAATGCTCACACAAAACTTGCTTATATTTACATTATATTTGCACAAAAGGCCAGAATCGTAAGAAGCAAAACCCTTGCAATTCCAGCCTTTTTGACAAGTGCGAACGGCGGGACTTGAACCCGCACGAGCATACGCTCACTGCCACCTGAAGACAGCGCGTCTACCATTCCGCCACGTTCGCATACAAAGTGCAAGGCTATCATATTTACTATAAATTCGCAATATTCAGCCTAACGTTTTTCGTTTTTCAACAACTAACACTTTGTAGATTATGGTACTGTTGCGCTCTGCTATAAAAGCTCAGCCTTTGGAACCGTTTTCGTAATAATGCGCAAGAGTTTCATCACGAAACTCCTCAAAATACCCGCCGTCAAGAGAAGCTCGAATATCATCAAGTAATTTCACAAAGAAACGTTCATTATGAATCGTCGCAAGCGTAAAACCGTTCATTTCGCGAGCGCGCAACAAATGATCTACGTACATTCGAGAATAGTGTGTGCAAGTATAGCAATCACATCCTTCTTCAAGAGGACGCTGGTCGTGCTTAAATTCAGCGCGCTTTACATTGTAACGACCATGACGAGTAAAAATTGCGCCATTTCGACCGCAACGAGCTGGAGCCACACAATCGAAAGTATCTCCACCGTTTTCTACGCACGCAAAAATATCGTCAACTGCAGCAATACCAAGCACGTGACGAGGCCGATTTTCCGGCATAGCGTCGCAAATCCATGCACACGTATCTCCAATAATTCGCTTTTCAATAGCGCCACCAATGCCAACGCCATCAAAATCTAAAGAGGCGATCTGTTCGGCTGCATGTCTACGCAGATCCTCATAATTCGCGCCCTGCACAACGCCATACAAAGCTTGATACGGCTTGCCGACGCGCTCCTCAGTCAACCGCTGGTGCTCAACAACGCACCGCTTAGCCCACCGGAAAGTACGTTCCACAGATTCTTCTTGGTAACGACGAGTATTCATTAAAGTCGTAAGCTCGTCGAAAGCAAACATAATATCCGCACCAAGTTTGTGCTGAATTCCCATAGAAATTTCTGCACTAAAGCGGTGCTTGGCTCCGTTAAGAGGGGACTTAAAAGTTACGCCGTCCTCGTCAACAAAAGCCATACGCTCCTTACCGGCTGCAATAACATCATCAGATTTCATGCCAGTAATATCCATTGCAAGCGTTTTCTTAAAACCAGCACCCAAAGAAAGCACCTGAAAACCGCCCGAATCAGTAAAGGTTGGCCTATCCCAATTCATAAACTTTCCCAAACCGCCAGCTTCGTTAAGCACATCTGCACCCGGTCGCTCATACAAGTGGAACGCGTTTGAAAGCATGCATTGTGCACCTAAATCCTTCATAGTTTCAGGCAATACGGCCTTCATTGCAGCCTGAGTGGCAACTGGCACAAAAGCTGGAGTTTGAATATCGCCGTGAGGAGTGTGGATTACGCCCGTACGACCATAGCGAGCACCGTCACGCCCCTTGCCTTCAGCAGTGCTAGAAAGTCGCGTTTTAGTTGTAAACGAAAATTCTTTGCGGTCGCCCGGCTTTCCCGATTCGGCTCCGCGTGGATGTTCAAGAAGATTTGTCATAATCTTTACTTTATTAGGAGGTATGACGAGTAAAACAAAACTTACCTCTAATAAACTTACCTCTAATATTGAAATCTACTAAGACATATCCTCATAACCCACATTGCTGCACGTTTTCTCTACAAACAACTAGCTAATTCACAGTATTTATACAGCTCAGTATTCAGAAAATCGTAAGAGCAAACAGCTTAACTCTTACATAGATAACAGCATGGTTTATGATGGTGTGTTAAGAATCTTTTGTAAGGAGGATGAATGGCTGACGATATGTATGGTGCAAATCAGCAAGAATCCAATAAAATCACTGATAATACATACAACGCGCAAGAACAAGCACAGGCAGTTCAATCGGAACAGCCTACACAAGAAGTGCAAGCGTATAGCCCTGCTCCTGAATTTGGAGCATATGGTCCTATTAGCAATGAAAGCAGCGAAAATAATAACAATACGACTGGCTCGTTGAACGCAGCAAATAGTGCGCCGATAAATCAGAATAATCTCGGCAATATAAGCGATAACACTGCACCTACAACACATATTGAATTGCAGAATCCTTATGAGAACAATACTGATTCTTCTCAAGGCTTCGGCAATCCATACCAAACTAACGCGAATGCCAATTCTTACATCGGCGGCGGAATAAGCAATAGCACTAGTGGCAATAACTTTGAGAAAAATCACAGTACAAACCATGCAGTATCTCCTATTTTTGTCGCTATTGCCTCTGCCGCAGTTTCTGCAGTAGTATGCGTTGTTCTTATAGCGTTTGCAATTTCGCAAGGTCTTATTGCTCTACCACAAAGCGGATCCTTGGCAAGTGTTGGAACAAACACATCCGGTCCAGGTACTGCAACAGTAAAAGGCGGCCAAGCTCCAGATTGGCGTGGTGTCGCTCGCCAAGTTTCTGGTGCTGTCGTATCTATTCAAACTCGCACAGACAAAGGTATGGCAAAAGGTTCAGGCGCAATAATTGATGCTAAAGGTTATGTTGTAACAAATAACCATGTAATTTCAGGAGCTAAGCAAATTCAAGTCACGCTTTCTAATGGTCAAATGTATTCAGCTACACTAGTCGGTGCCGATAAAACAACTGACTTGGCTGTACTCAAGCTTGACAATGCTCCAAACAATTTGAAAACCGCAGGATTTGCCAACTCGGACGCATTAGCTGTGGGCGAACCAGTTATGGCCATTGGAAATCCTCTTGGATACGACGATACTGCTACTACAGGCATTGTTTCCGCATTAAACCGACCAGTATCAGTAATGGATGATCAAAGTCGTTCAGAAATTGTAACCAATGCTGTACAAATTGACGCTGCTATTAATCCAGGCAATTCTGGCGGACCAACATTTAATGCAGCAGGTCAAATTATTGGCATTAATTCTTCTATTGCTGCAACATCTGCTCAAGGCGGTACCGCTGGATCAATTGGTATCGGCTTCGCTATACCGGCAAATCTCGTGAAACGCGTAGTTTCTGAAATTATTAAAAATGGTTCCGTAAAACACGTAGCATTAGGAATCATGATTAAGAACGTAGCTGTTGAATCGAATGGCATCACTCGCGGAGGAGCTCAAATTGTTTCAGTCAATCAGGGTACACCTGGCGCTAAAGCTGGGTTAAAAGCCGGCGATACTATTGTGGCTTTTAACGACAAACCTGTGACTAACAACTATGCGCTGCTTGGCTATGTTCGAGCAACAGCATTCAAAAATAAGGCTACGCTCACAGTAGTGCGCGGTAACAGTACACTAAAATTGCCAGTAGTTTTTGATCAAGAAGAAGCTGCAGTCAATGGCATGAATCGTCAAGAAAAGCAGTCAAGAAAAGGGCAAAAACAGCGCCTGCGCAAACGTGGAAATGATTCAGATGACGATGATGATGATATGCAACAGCACGACGACGGCGATGGTGACGATGGCGGCATTTTTGATCCATTCGGCTTCTGGTAAATCGAAAATCAAAAAATAGCGCAGTTTGTAACTCAACAACTATAAACCGCTAAGACATAAACGCCCCGAAAGTAAGCTAGTGAAAACTTACAATCGGGGCGTTTGCTAATAAATACGTTTGCTAATAAATCATATTAACTATTTTTGCAATACGCTGAAACTATGACGTATACAGGCTTTGCAAAACTCGTATTAACTCAATATTTTGCACGTAATGCAATACACGCCGTAATTTTGAAGCCTGTAGAGCACCTGCAAATAACTTTCGTGCGAATCATCCGGAAATTGAATTACTGTAACTATTTAACATTACTTTTACGCTCATAAACAGTAACTGTGTTTTCAAAAGTTGTAGCTTTCCAAGATGCTTGAGTATGAGCAACAACATGCTGCCTATAATGATCAATATTGTAATCCAATGCAACAAAGTAGTACCACGGCTCATTCGATTCAGTAACGAAAAACTGTGGCTCCTTTTTTGCTTTACAAGTAGATAATTCGGCATAAATTTGATTATCTGTTGACTGCTCATTAGTAATAAATGAACTATTTTTATAACTACAGTCAATAAGATTCTTTGCAAAATAAGGATTCGCAGTGATAAGCTGCCAAGAATATTGGTGCACATCCTCAAATTCTGGAGAAATAACTTTACCAGATTTGTCAGTTTTTTCATCTTGATGCAGCCAAGAAGTTACGAAACGCTTATTTTCTGCATGATTTTGTCGAATAAATTGCGCAAGCGCACGCGATCCCGAATAATCAAATTTAATATCGTGCACGCAGGCAAACAGATTCCAAATCAAACTTGGTGCTAGCAAAATAATAATAAGGGCATAAATTAGGGTTCGCTTATTGACAAACTTATTGGTAAACTTAATTTTCTTTGAAAAATATTGGAGCAATCTACGAATAATTGTTGGAATATCTTCAAAATTAAGTTGACGCTGATCGATGCACATCCACAGTTGAGAAATAAAGAATGCGAATACGATTCCTGCATGATGCAAAGTAAAATATTGCGTTGCAATAATAGCAAAAGTCAAACAAGGAAGAATAAGAGATACCAACATTTTCCTACGTTTTGCAATACAAATAGCGAAAGCCCAAATCAGTATTGAAATAAGAACGCAAATAATAATTGGCACTATTCCCAAAGACATTCTTCGCAAGGAAACGTCTCCAGCGAATGCTGTAAACATGCTCTCCGATGGCATTATAAAAATAAAGGACAAAAATTGCAGCAACGGTGAATTGCCATCGAAAGTTTTGCGAGAACCAAATGCGTTAGCAGCAGGCCAAATACAAGCAATACTTGCAAAACCAACGAAAGCTAGCAAAATCCAGCCCAGCAAACGATTTATGTTAGAAAATACTGCACTAACAGCATGCCTCATTCCAGCTAGCTGTACTGTTCGCAGCACCCAAGCCAAAGCAAAACCTGCAGCAATCGCAATTCCGTAGGCACTTATAGCGCACATAAGTACAAGACTTAGCACGAGTTTCCAAGTGTTAGAAGGCTTAGAATCCGCTTCTTTCCAGTAGTATGCAGTCATGAACAAAGCAGCACACAGCAACGCATATGGGCGCGAAGTAACACCATATTGGAAGCAAAGGAAATAAGTGAATGGAAGTAGCACAATTACAAGACGATTGAAAGGAGAGCGAAATATCAACCATCCGCCTAGAAGAGCAGCGCACAAAAACTGCACACCTTTAAGACCAATTTCGTACGGAACCCCGGTTTTTGCAGGAATGGAAAGAAGAAGCGTCCACAACGGCGGATGCCCTTCGTAATGCGGACGAAGAGTTAACAAATCAGCAAACGAAGAATCACGCGCAATAAGCCAACTTTGTGCTTCGTCAAACCAAGGCTCATGGAATAACATGACAACAATAATCACAACAAGATATGCAATAAAAGTAAGTATGCGAGCATACTTTCGCAACCATATATTTTGCGAGGGTTGATCTGTAACAGTATTCTCATTCATAATTACCTTTATCTCATTCATTGTGTGCGGTTTCTGTTATTAATCATACAAAGAAAATCACGCCCGCACTTTAGCGAGCGTGATCTTAGCAAATTTAAAAAATTTATCCTACTGCAACGCAGCCAAACGACGAGCGTTAGCAACAGCATATAAACTGATTCCAGCTGCAACCGAAGCATTAAGTGACTCAACTGCGTTAGAGATTGGGATTCCAGCAATAGCATCACAAACTTCACGAGTTAGTCGGCTCATGCCCTTACCTTCGGAGCCAAGAACCACAACCAGCGGATCAGTTTCAAAACCAGTTTCACCAACGAGCTTATCGCCGCCACCGTCAAGACCAATCGCATACCAACCGCGCTCACGCAAACCCTGAATCGCCTTATTCAAATTCACAACTCGAGCCACTGGCAAGTGCGCTGCAGCCCCAGCTGAAACCTTCCACGCTGCTGCGGTTACGGAAGCACTTCTACGCTCCGGCAAAATCACACCGTTAGCTCCAAATGCTGCTGCAGAACGAATAACAGCACCAAGATTTTGCGGATCCGTCACACCATCCAAAGCAATAAACAACGGTCGGGCATTAATACGAGCTGCCAAAGAATCAGCGGCTTCCATTGCACGAGACTTCTTTTCTGCACGCTCAACCAATTCCTGCAAAGAGTAATACTGGTAAGGCTGCACTTTCAAAATAATGCCTTGATGGTTGCTAGAATGCGCGATACGATCCATTTCTAAGCGATCCGCTTCCAGCAAACGTAAACCTTGCATACCAGCGAGTTTTACAATTTCACGCGTACGATCGTCATGCTCAATACGATTAGCAACATATAATTGAGTGCTTGGTACACCAACTCGCAACGCCTCTAAAGCAGCATTGCGACCAATAACCAACTCATCGGAATCTACACCTAACTTGTCAACTCTACGTCTTGCAGCCAATCGCGGATCTGCAAAAGTACGTTTTATAGCTGCTTTTTTAGCGAAATATGCCTTGTGATATACGCGATCTTCAGCCTTTGGCGTAGGGCCTTTGCCGCGCAATGCATTGCGATGCTTTCCACCCGACCCCTTGGTCGGTCCTTTTTTCGTAGTCATACTTCTATTCTCACATGCCCCCGAGGCATTGAGTTTGCGCCAAGTTTCATCACTGTAAAGGCTACTTTTGCAATCAAAATACTTAAGCAAATATTCCGGCACGTTATGTGACATAATAGAACAGTACTCAACTGTTGCAAAACTATTGCAATAATCCACAACCGCGCAATAGTTACGATAATAAGCAGCTCATAATGGCGCTGTTACCGCAATTATTGACTACTCCGCGGCGCTCCCAAGGGGGAAAATATGGTTGATCACACTATTGATCAATCCGAAACTAAAGTAATTGACTCTCCAAGTCAAGATCCATCACTACAAGGCATTCAGCAAGTTGCCGAAGCTCTACACGTAGATGTAACTCGTGGCTTAAGCTCCGAAGAAGCATCTCACAGACTTACACAATTTGGCCCGAACGCACTTGCGGCAGCTGAAAAAACGCCAGCATGGAAGCGATTCCTTGAGCAGTTCAAAGATCCGCTCGTTTACTTGCTGATTGCCGCTACTATTATCTCTGCAATAGCATGGTTCGTAGAGCGAGCACAACACAAAGGAAACAGCGGAGGCGAAATACTACCGTTTGATTCTATAGTTATTATCATAATTTTAATTGCTAATGCTGTACTCGGCTACATTCAAGAGTCACGTGCAGAGGAGGCAGTTGAAGCTTTGGCTAGAATGAGCGCGCCACAAACTTCAGTTTTACGAGACGGTCATGTAATACGCATTGATACTACTGAAGTGGTTCCGGGCGATATTCTTGTTCTTGGTGAAGGTGATGCAGTTTCTGCAGATGGTCGTTTAATTGCCGCAGCATCGTTGCGCATTGCGGAAGCAAGTCTTACGGGCGAATCGGTTGCTGTAAGCAAGCGTCCAGATACATTGCAATCCGCAAAAGCTTTAGGCGATCGCACCAATATGGTATTTAATGGCACTGCTGTAACACAAGGCACTGGTCGCGCTATTGTAACTTCAACCGGCATGCGCACGCAAGTTGGCAAAATTGCAGATATGCTTTCCAAGTCAGACGAAGAATCTACTCCGCTTGAGCGCGAAATGGTGCGTGTTTCCAAGGTTCTTGGCATTGCAGTGTGTATTATTGCAGCTGTTGTTCTCGCTTCCATGTGGCTAATTGAAGGCTTCCACAGTATTCAAGATATTATTGATTCACTGCTACTTTCTGTTTCCCTCGCCGTTGCCGCGGTTCCAGAAGGCTTGGCTGCTATTTTGACGGTAGTTCTTGCGCTTGGCGTACAACGAATGGTGAAGCACCATGCGGTTGTAAAAAAACTTTCTTCCGTAGAAACACTTGGTTCTGCTTCCGTTATCTGTTCTGATAAAACAGGCACGCTTACTCGCAATGAAATGACCGTCGAACGCGTAATTACTCCTAGTGGCGAAGTGCAGCTTACCGGTAGCGGCTATAAGCCAGAAGGTCGCATGGTATTACTCGATTCTGCGGATGCGGATCTTGCAGTTCCACAAAATCTTGCCACAGAAGTATTAGGCGCATTAGGTTCTGGCTGTTTAGCCAATGACGGCGATCTGCACTACGACGAAACTACTAAAAGTTGGCAACCTGTGGGCGACCCTACAGAAGTTTCGCTAATAGTAGCAGCACGTAAAACAAAGGCAGATAAGCGTTACGCTCACTTAACTCGCGTTGCTGAAGTACCATTTACTTCCGAACGCAAACGCATGTCTGTGGTTGTAAAAGATGGTTCAGATTCTGGAAATCTTATTGTTTGCGCTAAAGGTGCTCCGGATGTGCTTCTTTCTTACTGCACTCGAATTGCAGTAGCTGGTGCCGTGCGTCCACTTACTGATGGCGATCGTGAAGATATTTTGGCTACTGTTGAGCGCCTTTCTGGGGAAGCTTACCGCACTCTTGGTATGGCGTACCGTCCGCTTGGCGTTGATAGTTTGACGAAAGTTGACGGCATGGTTTCTAATGCTGCCGGTCAGATCGCTGACGTCGCTGAGCAGAGCGACGTTTTGGAATCTGATTTAATTTGGAACGGCATGGTTGGTATTATTGACCCGCCTCGCATTGAAGTTCGAGATAGCGTAGCTCAAGCTCACCGTGCTGGAATTCGCACTGTTATGATTACAGGCGACCATCCGCTTACTGCCACTCGTATTGCTAGAGATCTTGGCATTGTTGGCAAAGGCGAACATGCTCTTACAGGTGATGATCTTGACGAACTGCTTTCTCGAGACGATGACAATATTGCTTTTGATGAAGCAATAAACAAAACTAGCGTGTATGCTCGAGTTGCGCCTGAGCATAAGCTCGCTATTGTTTCTTCATTACAACGTCAAGGCAACATTGTTGCTATGACAGGCGACGGTGTGAACGATGCTCCAGCCGTAAAGTCTGCTGATATTGGTGTTGCCATGGGCATTACCGGCACAGAAGTTACGAAAGAATCTGCCAAGATGATTCTTGCAGACGATAACTTCTCTACAATTGTTGCAGCTGTGCGCGAAGGCCGTGGAATTTTCGACAATATTCGTAAATTCTTACGCTACCTGCTCAGCTCCAATGTTGGTGAAGTTTGCACCGTTTTCGGTGGCGTTGTTTTCGCTGGAGCGCTCGGCATCACGCAGCCTAATTCCGTAGGCGTTACGCTTCCACTTCTTGCCACACAGCTTTTGTGGATTAATTTGCTTACGGATGCCGCTCCTGCCCTTGCTATGGGAGTTGATCCTCAAACTGACGACGTAATGGATAGAAAGCCTCGAAAACTTACCGATAGCGTTATTGATCGACGAATGTGGGGAGATATTGTATTTATCGGCATAATTATGGCTGCTATTACATTAATTGGAATGGATATGCATTTGGCAGGCGGATTATTTACTGACCGTTCTGTTGGAATTATGAGCCACGCTGCACAAATGACGCATGCTCGCACAATGGGCTTCACCATTCTTGTGTTTGCGCAAATGCTGAATGCGTTAGCATCCCGTTCCGATTCGCAAAGCGTATTTGTAGGTTTGTTTGCAAATCGTTGGCTTTGGGGTGCTATTGCAGTTTCTGTGCTTCTACAGCTGGCTGTAATTTACATACCATTCTTGAATGAGCCATTTGGAACTGTTCCTTTGAGCGTAACTGAATGGTTTGAGTGCCTCGGTCTTTCTATGGTGGTGTTAGTAGCTTCCGAATTGCGCAAGTGCGTGCTTCGCTTCATTGCAAAACATAAAGCAGCAAACACCTTAACTATTGCAGCTTAATAAATAAATTATTAAACTGCCTTGCGAATACGCGGCACAGTACGTAGTTTTCTTATATTACCTACGGTTCTGTGCCGCGTTTTGTGTTTTCTTTTCTATAAAATTTTTGCTTATTGCTCATGAATACTTATTTGTTTTCAGGAAATAGCTTGCATCATACTGACAGACCGCGGCACGCGCTACAATTGTGCGTATTGTAATTTTCGCGCAAAATAGCAGTAAATATTTCGTGCGAACAATGAAGTTGCTTATGCGTTTACACATTACAAGGAGATTTGACGCTATGCTGTTGTCTGATCACGACATTCTCAAAGCTCATGATGAGGGTCACATCGATTTAACCCCGTGGACCCCGGAAATGGTACAGCCTGCGTCGATTGACGTGCGTCTCGATCGTTATTTCCGCTTATTTAACAACCACGCTTACACGTATGTAGACCCTGCAGAAAATCAAGGTGAGCTTACTGAACAGTTTGAAGTGGCTCCGGACGAACCGTGGATTTTACATCCTGGTGAGTTTGCACTTGGTGCTACTTGGGAGTATGTAAAACTTGATGCAACTATTGCAGCACGCTTGGAAGGCAAGAGCTCACTTGGTCGTCTTGGTATTTTAACTCATTCAACGGCTGGTTTCATTGATCCTGGTTTTGAAGGTCATATTACTTTGGAACTTTCTAATGTAAGTACTTTGCCAGTCAAGCTCTGGCCTGGCATGAAAATCGGTCAAATGTGCTTCTTCCAGTTGAGTTCCCCATGCGAAAATCCGTATGGTTCTGCTGTTAATGGTTCACACTATCAAGGTCAGCGCGGTCCAACTCCGTCGCGCTCATACGAACATTTTTACCGTGCTGATTTAAGTGAATAGTATTTGCAATGATTTTTTATTGCTAAAAAACCACCAAATTCAGGAGAAAAGTATATATTTTTTAGAAAATTCTCAGGTAATACTCCTATACCGTACAGACTGATATGGTTTTATAATAGTGTCGCAAAAAACGGCAGGTGTAAAGCACTAAAACTAAAACTTATTCTTTTCTTCTCTCCTTTTTATTTCCCCGGCGCATACACGCCGGGGTTTAATTTTTCCGCGCGAAACGCCGAATCAATACTAAAAGATTGACATTGTCACAAGTCAGGCTAAACTTGAGCAACAAGATTGGAGGTTGATGAACATGAATACTCGTTTCTGGCGCAGCTGGCGTAGTTAAAAGCGAGTTCACATATCGGTGTGGGCTTGCTGATTTTAAACAATCAACGGGGCTATGCCGGATTCATCATCAACATTATTTGAGCTGAATGGCATATAAGCTGCCATCCAGCTTTTTTGTTATCTGAGCACATGCCCTTCAAATTTACAAAATAATCAACACAAAAAGAATAAAGAACAAACCGAATGCCGATTTTCTCGGCACGCACAAGAAGGGCAAAATTATGGTAAACGCAGTTGAACAAAACATGTATTACGGCGAATTTGGCGGACAGTACGTACCAGATATGATTCGTCCAGCACTCGATGCAGTAGCAGCAGCTTATCTACAGTACAAAGACGATCCAGAATTCCGCAATGAATTAACTGGACTATTAAAGGATTACGACGGCCGCGAAACACCTTTATACTATGCTGAATCTTTCACAAAATATTTAGGCGGCGCAAAAGTGTATTTAAAGCGCGAAGATTTAAACCATCTCGGCGCTCACAAAATGAATAATGTTCTCGGACAAATTTTACTCGCTCAGCGCATGGGTAAAAAGCGCATTATTGCTGAAACTGGAGCCGGTCAGCATGGTGTTGCCACTGCTGCTGCAGCTGCACGATTCGGCATGGAATGCGAAATTTTTATGGGTGCACTTGATTGTGAACGCCAAAAACTTAATGTTTTTAGAATGACTTTGCTCGGCGCAAAAGTTCATGCTGTTCAAGAAGGCACAAAAACTTTAAAAGATGCTGTAACTGCCGCATTTATGGATTATGCTCAGCACTTGGACGATACCTTCTACATCGTTGGCTCCGCAGTGGGACCTTACCCTTATCCACAAATGGTTCGCGATTTTCAAAGCGTTATTAGCAAGGAGTCAAGAAAGCAGATCCTAGAAAAAGAAGGCAGATTACCAAATGCTGTAATTGCTTGCATTGGTGGCGGTTCTAATGCAATTGGTTCTTTTGCAGCCTACATTGATGATCCTTCTGTACGATTGATTGGTGCTGAAGGCGCAGGTAAAGGCGCTAATACTCCTCAAAATGCTGCTACTATGACGAACGGAAAAATTGGCATTACGGATGGCATGAAAACTTATGTTCTTATGGATGATGATGGGAATGAGCTTCCAGCCTACTCTATTTCTGCAGGCCTGGATTACCCTGGAGTTGGCCCAGAACATTCATATTTAAAGGATTCTGGTCGCGCAGAATACTACGCAATCACTGATGATGAAGCAGTCCAAGCTTTCCGCGCACTTTCTAGAATAGAAGGAATCATCCCAGCTTTGGAAAGCTCACATGCAATAGCACAAGCTATGAAGATGGTTCCAAAGATGAGTAAGGATGACATTGTTTTAGTAACAGTTTCCGGCCGTGGAGATAAGGATGTAAATCAGGTAGCACGCTATCTTGGAATTGAATTATAAATCATTAATTTAGCAACAAATAAAACATAGTAAATAAAACGAGGCAGATAATTCCCAGAATAAAGTGAGAATAAAAGAAAAGTAAGAGAAGAAGAACATGGCACTTCTGTAGCTAACTTAGCAAACAGAAGTGCCTATTTTTAAGCAGAATATTCTATTTATTTTTTATGCAAATCAGCGCATGTAGAACTAATTATTTTACATAATCCTTCCATAATTTTGTCTACTGGAGAAGCTGCACGCCAATTTAAATATAATGAGCGATAAGGTCTAGGATTCTTAAACTCGCGCAACATTAAACCTGCTGGCTGCACAATAGGTGGAACTGTTGCTAACCGTGGCAACAATGTCACATCACGACTGCCAATAATCATGTAACGTAATGTTTCTAACGATGTTGCTCTAAATTCTGATTGTTTCGCGCCTACTTTTTGACATACATCAATCATGTTTCTACACATACAATGACCGTCTTCTAACAAAAGTACGCGCTGCGTCGATAAATCTGAAAGCTCAATCGGCTTACTTTCGTGACCAAGCGAAGAATTTTTAGAAGCTGCTAACAAAAAATCTTCATCAAAAAGGTGGCATATTTTTACTGAAGGAACATTCAAACTTTCACTTAATATAGCGGCATCAATCTGACCACTATCAAGTAATTCTATAAGTTTTGCTGACTTTTCTTCCACAAAACGAATAGTGAGATTTGGTTTTAAATGTCGTAACACTGGCATAAGACGCGGCAATAAATATGGTCCTAATGTTGGAAACACGCCTAATACTACTGTTGATGCCCACGGATCTTCTGAGCGTCTTGCAGCTTGGCGAATACGCGACATGTCTGCCTGAATTCGTTTTGCATAATATACAACTTCTCGCCCGGCAGGTGTCAAAATCTGTTTACCAGGAATACGCTCAATAAGCTCTACACCCAAAGTTTCTTCGAGCTTTTTAATTTGTGTCGAAAGCGTCGGCTGAGAAACGCACATGCGAATAGCGGCCTTAGTAAAACTTTCTTCTTGTGCAAAAGCTATAAGATATTCCAATGCTCTGATATTCATAGTACGCCTCCCATTATCGATACTATGCATAAAAATTAACACAAATAATATTGCTATGCTTGTTCTGCCTTACGTAATTTATTTATTTTGCGGACTACGAATAATGTAATCAAACGCAGACAAAGCTGCGTTGGCACCAGATCCGTACGCAGTAACTATTTGCTTGTACGGCTCGTCTGAGCAATCTCCAGCAGCAAAAATGCCGGGAACTTTTGTACAGCCTGCTCGATCTGTAATAATTTCTCCACGCTTATTCAGCGGCAACTGATTTTCTAACCAAAGAGTATTTGGAGCTAAACCAATTTGCACAAATACGCCGTCCGCTTCAATAATATGCTCTTGTGTTTCAGAATCAATGCTACTGCGATCCCGGTAATATATTGCTGTTACTTTACTACCATTTCCTTCAACTTTGCTTACAGCAGCGCTAGTAATAATGCTAGTATTAGGCAAATTATGCAAAGCCTCCAGCAGCACTTTGTCAGCTTTGAGTGTATCCATAAATTCGACTACTGTCACATGTTTTGCTACACCAGCTAAATCAATAGCAGCTTCTACTCCGGAATTTCCACCGCCAACAACAACTACTCTCTTATCTTTGAACAGTGGGCCATCACAATGTGGGCAGAAAGACACACCTTTATTACGATACTCCTCCTCTCCTGGCACACCAAGTGTACGCCACGTTGCACCAGTTGCAACAATCACAGCACGAGCTTTCAGTACACCACCGGAACGAGCGTGAATAGTGTGTAAGCCGTAAGGTTCTTCGGCTATATCAAGTGAATCTGCCCAATCTGGTGTAAATACATCAATATCGTATTGCGAAATATGCTGTGTTAAATCCGCAGCAAGCTGAGCACCTGTAGTATGCGTTTGTGAAATATGATTTTCAATACTTTCCGTTTCTACTATTTGCCCACCACGGTGATCCATAATCATAGCTGTACGTAAACCTTTGCGTGCAGTATAAATTGCAGCAGCTGAAGCAGCAGGGCCTCCTCCAACAAGAACAATATCATAAGGAGATTGCTTATTCATTTTTTCTGCAAGCGCAGCAGCTGCAGGAGAAACAACAGAAGCATCAGAATTACATTCTTGAGTATTGCTATTTCCACTTTGTGTAATAACGTTTTCGTTAGATGCAAGTATTGCTATGAGTTCATCAATTCCTGTACGACCTGAAGCAATAAGTTTACCGTTTTCAAACACTGCTGGCACGCTCATTACACCGAGTTTGTCTACTTCTTCTCGAAAAGCGCTACCTTCTACAGTAGTATGCTGAACTTTAGGGTTGATTATTGAGATAGTATTAAGCGATTGCACAACTTCTGGGCAATTCAAGCAGGTAACTGACATATATGTCGTTACGTTATGTGATCCAAGCTTTAGTATTTCTTTGCGTTGCTCATCACTAATTTTTGGCGCATATCCACTCACTTGTAAAAGTGCCAATACTAAAGAACTAAATTCGTGTCCAAGAGGTATTCCTGCAAAAGTTACTGCTACCTCACTTGGTTTGTTACTATTATTCTGCGATTCTGCGCGTCGGATTATAAAGCTTGGAACGCGTACACTGTTCGTTCTATTGTTGTTGCTGCTTTCAATAATATTAATTTTGTTGCTTTGCTGAGATACTTCTTTTAATAGTGCATTAACTTTTTGAGACGTATCCGAATCATCCAGATACGATACAAGTTCAACAGGCAAAACCATTTTTTTCAACAATTCAGACAGTTGAGCAGTTAATGATGTATTCAGCAAAGACATAGACACTTCTTTCAATAATTTTCTATAACATGTTTTGATACTAAAAATTAAGCGCGTAAGAAACTGCAACTGCCGCTTCCCACGCGCTTTTATAAAGATCAGATTTTGCCAACTAAATCAATAGAAGGCTCTAAGGTCTCTTCTCCCTGCTCCCATTTGGCTGGGCAGACTTCACCCGGATGAGCGGCAATATACTGGGCTGCTTTGACTTTACGAAGCAGTTCATCAGCGTTACGACCAATACCATCTGCTGTCATCTCAAAGAACTGAATCATACCTTGTGGATCGACTAAGAACGTAGCACGATGAGCTAAACCAGACTCTTCATTCCATGCATCAAAGTTACGAGAAAGCGCTCCGGAAGGATCACCCAACATAGTGTACTTTACTTTTGCAATAGCTTCAGAATTGTCATGCCATGCTTTGTGCACGAAATGCGTGTCAGTTGATACGGAGTAAACTTCTACACCTAACTTTTGCAACTCTTCATAATGATGAGCAAGATCTTCCAGCTCAGTTGGGCACACGAAAGAGAAATCCGCTGGGTAGAAGAAGAAAATAGCCCACTTGCCGAGTACGTCTGCATCGGTTACTTCAATAAATTCGCCATCTTTATATGCACTCACCTTAAATGGGAGAATATGCGTATTCATTAAACTCATAGCTTGCTCCTCGATTGTTTATCGCGCGCTATCGTTGCGCATAACTTTCATTATTAAGAATAGATAATTGCTATCAATAATTCTAGTTACATAGATATTTTCTATACGATTGATACATTACATCAATGTATTTATCACCAAAGACCAACTTTTGTTTATTGGTATAGATTTTTGTTTATATACGGATTAAAGTTTAACAGTGTAAGATATGAATAGCAGTGACGCAAACTAGTAACTGATATATCTCACACAAATAACCACGTAGTGTATTACGAACAAATAGCGCAATAGAAGACGATTTGGGAGTATCTTTCACTACCGCAAATAACATAAAACATGGGAGAGCTACTATGAAACGAAGTACTATCGCAGCAGGATGCCTCACAAGCCTCTGTATGGCATTAAGCTTATTTACCTTCTCTACGCCAGCAATCGCAGCAACAAACACAAATAATTCTTCGGTCGCACATACTCCACTTACTGTAGAAACCGCTCAACGCATCGCAGACGGAACGATAGGACTTGAGCAAAAAGGCGCTCTTGATATGTCGTTATTCCACAAGAAGCCACTCGATCCACAAGCCGATTTAGACGGAGACGGATTAACGAATAGCCAAGAGATTTATACATACAACAAAGATGGAAAAACATACTACGGATATAATTCTCACCCAATGATGAATGACACAGATGGGGATGGTATTCCAGATAATCAAGACGCCCATCCTCGCCGTTGGGATATTAGCGCACGCGACATGACCTTATTCTCAGAACTTTCTTATCGCGACGATAACTACATTAATAAGGTACTCGATTACACAAGACCACTGCATGATATTTATAAGAATCGCAACGAGTACCACCTTATGCATAATGAAATTGCTCCATTCTGGAAAGTGAAAGAAACCTATCACCATAGAGGTGGATTTGACGCTGTTTTATTTGAAAATGTGAGCCCTTACCCATTCCTAGAACAGGGAACTGTACAAGTACTCGCCATTCGAGGAACTTCACAATTTAATGATTACGATGACGATTTAGCTATAGCCGTAGGTCGCAATCCTGACCAAGCGTACGATGTAGAACAACTTATCGAACGATACGGTCGCGAACAGACCGTGAATAACTTATATATTACAGGACACTCTCTCGGTGGATATTTAGCACAGCGAGCTCTGATTCGCGCTGACGGCAAAGGCTACACTTGGCTTAAGAAGATTTATACCTTTAATGCTCCACAAATTTGGGGAAACATATTCAACCGATGGCTTCGCACTGCAGCAAATGCTGGCAATCGTTTAACTCGCGAAGGCTACGCAGTGCATTACAAGGTTGATAACGACAAAGTAATCCATTCTGTAGGCAATTTCGCAGGAGCCATTAGCGTCGGTAATTCTGCCGAAGGTCATGGCTCTCGCAGCTATTTCGAGCCAAGAATGAACAATTTTGCAGGATTTACCGTAGGAAGTAGAGGAAATATTGCTGGTACCGGACGTTGGATGCCAGAACTTAATAACTTCTATGACGTTCGTACATTCTAAATCTTGATTACACGTTCTACACAATTTAATTAGGCATAAAATAAACGCTGACTTACCTAATGCAACAATTCTATTAAGTAAGTCAGCATTTTTATAGAATTTTGCAAATCATTTGCACATTTAACCTATTTTTAAGCCGTAAAAACAAGCCACAAACATTGATATACCAACGTTTTCCGAGTGGAGCGGACAACGGGAATCGAACCCGCCTCTGAAGCTTGGGAAGCTTCCATTCTACCGATGAACTATGTCCGCATGCGCTGCAACAAATTACAAAACAGCAACCACTCAAGAATATCATGCAGCACTTACTGCTTCAACACAGCAAATACATTACACCGCGCATATATACAATACAGGCACACTAAAGTTATGAACCTGCACATCAACACTACGCAGCCATGCGCATAAGACGACCAATACGCTCCTGCACAGGAGGATGGTTTGCACACAATCTTACTAATATTGAAGCACGCTCATCCCATGGTTGAATAATCATTAACGAAGCAACTGCTTGCAAGCCGGCAGTAGATTTCATCTCATGCATCTGCATGCCATATGTAATTTTGTTCAACGCGGACGCGAGCGCAGCTGAATCTCCAGTAATTTCACTTCCAGCTTTATCAGCATCAAATTCTCTAGACGCAGGAATTGTTACATTCATAATAAGAGCCGCAACGGGTGCAAAAAGCGTATTCAAGCCTTTACCTACGAACTTGCAATATTTACGCACATCATGCTGGTGGGCATTACCTATACACATTAATAATGAACCAACATACGTCAACACTGTTGCTGTAGCAGTAGCTAACGCAGAAACAAGAATATCGTGATTATAAATATGCGTAAGCTCGTGGCTAACAACACCTCGAAGCTCGCGCTCATTAAGAATATTCAACAATCCACGAGTACAGCAAATTGACGCATGACGCTCACTTCTACCCGCAGCAAATGCATTAGGACTCTCGCAAGGCGATACCATGACACGTGGCATAGGCTTACCAATACGAGCAGAAAGTTCTCGCACAATGCCATAAAGTATTGGTTCTTCATCTTCAGTAACTTCAACAGCACGCATAGCGAAAATAATAAGCTTGCTGGAGCACCAGTAAGCACTTGCACTTACAACAAACCCCAGCAAGACAAACCAAATTAATGAGGTAAAAGAAGCACCCGTGAGAACCCAGCATAACGCAAGAAAAAGCCATAAAATGCCAAAAAATAGCACTGCCTTCAAAGTGTTATACTGATATGCTCTTACGCCCTTCAACATGTGAGTCAGTTTAATAAAGTGAACTTAAATTTTTCTGAATATATACTGCGTATTTACTCACTACAAACTGTTATTCGAATGTTACTCACAGCCTAAGGCAATAGCTATAAGCTCCGCAGATGATACTACTTTCTTTCGAGCGCGCTGCTCTTTAGCACCAGCTTCACGCTCATACTCATCTACGCGCTTCCAACCGGCATAATCAATGGCTTTCACACCGCGCGATTCAAGCAATTCATTTATAGACTTTTCGCTACGATCTTCTGCAATAAGCCCAGATTGTGCTAAATCTTCGAGCATGCGGTCAACAATAAGAAGAGCGTCAGATTTTGTGGAGCCAATTAAACCAACAGGTCCTCTTTTAGCCCAGCCGGTAGCATACAAACGTTCACGAACTTCGCCGCTTTCGGCGGAAGTTACGATTCGGCCGTCATCATTCGCAAGCAACGTGCGCTTTTCGTCGTAAGCAATGCCTGCAACTTCTGCAGGATGATAGCCAATCGCATGGTAAACAGCTTGCACAGGGTATTCTTCAAATTCACCTGTGCGAGTCATTGTGCCGTCCGCGCTTGTAACAGTTTTCTCAACACGAATCGCTTTTACTTTCCCATCCTCGCCAAGAATTTCAACCGGAGCCGAATTGAAATGAATAACGTAACGCCGGTTGGCAGGATTGCCCTCAAAATCAACGTTACCGCCGTCTTCCATATCTTCTGCCATATCTCGAATCGCAAAAAGTTCCTCAACCATTTGACGCGTGAGCTTATCGTTACCAGCAACTTCTATCGTTTCATCGTCGAGCTCAAAATCATCCTCGTTAATAATTATTTGCACTCCGGATAACTTTTCCATTTCACGCAATTCTTGCACTGAGAATTTCGCTTGAGCTACACCTCGTCGAATAAACAAATGCAAAGTTTGAGTACGATTTTGCTGTAATCCTTCGTACACATCGTCTGGAATATCCGTATGTGCGCGCAAATAATCCGGGTCGCGCAAAAGCTCACGAGCAACATCCATTGCCACGTTTCCGCCACCAATAACAGCTACTTCCTTTGCTTCGAGCGGCCATGTGCGCTTGCTGGTTGGGTAGCCGTCATACCATTCTACGAATTTTGCAGCTCCGTATACTCCGTCTAAATCAGCACCCGGCACACCTCGCAATGGCCTATCTTCCACAGCTCCTGTAGCAAATAACACTGCATCATAGCGTTGAAGCAAATCTTCAAGCGTAATATCTTTACCAAATTCAACATTCGCATAAAGATGAATATTTGGATTATCAAGCGTTTTTTCAAGCGCATCGGCAATAAATTTAATACTTGGATGATCCGGAGCCACTCCATAACGCACTAAGCCGAAAGGCACAGGCAGTTTTTCAAAAAGATCAATGCGAGCGCTTGTGCCAAGACCTAATTCTTCGCCACGTTTAGCAAGTTGACGCAAGAAAATATCGGAAGAATATACTCCAGCAGGTCCCGCACCAATTACTGCAATACGCAATTGAGATGTTTCACATGAAACATTTTCTTTTACATTATTTTTTTTCATTATTATCCCCATATTGAACTGTACAATACGACACTTTTGCCGTTTTTGCGCGCATTATGCGCGGACTTCAAGCACAGATTTCCTTCACGTGCTTTCATACTTAGACTAGCGCATTGCTAAGTCTTACAAAATGCTTGCATTAAAAAGCTTGCATGAAAACGCTTTATCTCATCTTTTCACGCGAGCGCAAAGCAGTTAACGCCCAAGTAATTGAAATAACGTCAATAACTTCCTGCATCATGGCTCCAAGAACCGCTGGAATGAAACCAAAAGCAGCCAGAATCATACTGATTATAGCCAAACCTATTCCAAGCAAAACTGATTGTATCATTACATGTTTTGTATGCTTCGCAACACTTATAGCACTGGCAACCGCCGCAATATTGTTGTTCATAATAACTACTTGAGCGCACTCCGATGCTGCAGTATCCGTGCCATCCGTTACTGCTACGCCAATATCGGCAGCTGCAAGCACAGGCGCATCATTTACTCCGTCACCAACCATCATGGTTACGGTTGAATCTTTCTTATTTTTGGCTGCATTGTAATTGTGCTTTTTTACATACGCTAATTTATCTTGCGGAAGCAAATCTGCATGCACAGAATCAATACCAACGCTTTTGCCAATGGTTGTTGCAGCTTGCAAACCGTCACCAGTAAGCATTGCTATTGTTCTCACACCCAAAGCACGCAACGAAGCAATAGTTGATTTCGCATTATCGCGCGGCACGTCTTTTAATACGATTCTTCCTACCAGCACGCCGTCAAAAGACACATAGGTTGCCATTTCGTCTGCAGCAAGAGATTTACCTATAGTTTGATTCGTGTTTTGCTCTGTAACGTACTTGTGTCTGCCTACACGCACTAAGATGCCGTCTACAACGCCCTGAATGCCTTGGCCTGCAGTTTCCTTAACACTGTGTACTACAGGGTATTCTCGTACGCTAGGAAGTTGCGGAACCGACGATGGGTGAGCATTTTCCCACAGCTTTGCTCCCGCTTTAGCAATACCGCCTGCAAGTATGTGCTGAGAATAAGTTTCTAGAACGCCCGCAAGCATAACTATGCGATCAGCCTTCTGCATAGAATCAACTACGTCAACTCTTGCAACTTGCGGCTGTTTAACCGTCAACGTGCCGGTTTTGTCAAAAAATACGTCTGTTACACGACTTAATTGCTCAAGCACATCCTGACTTTTAACAACAATTCCAAGTTTTGCTAGACGCCCAGTGCCAGCCATGCAAGCAACTGGAACTGCAATAAGCAGAGGACATGGGGTTGCTAGAACCAATACTTGCGCAAATCGCAATGCGTCGCCAGAAAAGCCCCAAGCAAGACCTGCAATCGCAAAAGATAATACTGTAAACGGCACAGATAGCATGTCTGCAAATCTAACTACTGCAGCTTTAGAAGACCTAGCAGACTCAACAAGCTGCATGATTTTCTGATACTGCGAGTTTTTAGACAGCTTGGTTACGCGCATAATAAGCACAACTCCACCGTTTACACAGCCTGAAAGCACTGCACCTCCCGCATAGACTTCTCTAGGAACAGATTCTCCGTTAATAGCACTTGTGTCTAAAATTGCAGAACCGCTTAGTAATTCACCGTCAACTGGCACAGTTTCGCCAGGAAGCACAATAATTATGTTTCCAACTTTTAAATCATCGACTGCAACTGTAGCGTAACGCTGCAAATTTGAGGTGATTTCGCCATCTGCAGATGCTTGCAAAAATGGGCAATTATTTCGTTTACAGTTGCAATTTTGCAAGTTATTATTTTCGCAATTACTTTCGCAATTTTGCTCGCTACTATTAGATTGCTTAGAATTAGCGGCATCTACTTTTCTAAATTCAGCATGCTGGCACAGAACACACGAGCTAGGCTTGCACTGATTTTCACTCAAACATGGCGGTTCGTAGGATTCATCATTTGCTTGATTATGATTCATTCCATGCTCAATACCTGGCAAAGTCATAAGATGAGCAGTTTTTGGAGCTGCGCTTACTAAAAGAGATAGATTGCGCTGAGCTTTCATATGCGCAAAATCCTCAATTGCCTCTCCCGTCCAAACCATTACAACAATCAAATAACTTGCCCAGAACTCACCAATAAAAAGCGTTGCAAGCAATGCAACAAAAGCTAGCAAATCAATACCTAAAGTTCCGCGCAATAAATTTTTAATCATGTTACGCAAAGAAACAAGGCTGGTATATAAAACAAGAATAGCGATAATAGTTTTGCCAACACTAAGACTTATTGCAATATCGTAATCAAGATTTAAAAAATCAAAAATTCGCTGCGAAAGATGAGAAATTTGCTCATTAAAAGTAGCCAATATAGGCAAATTGCATGAGTAAAAAGCCACAATAAAAGGAAAAGCAAGAATTACGACTGTTAATTGTGGTGCACGACGGCAATATGCTAAAAGTTTACGCATACACTTTCCTTACGCTGATCAGGTTAACCGCTTGAGACGTTTAACACACGATTTCACGCCTTGTTAACCCACTGAGCGCAACTTAAATAGCGCACTCAATACACGGCGTAAAGATTTATATTTAATTTATATTTGTATTTATTTATATTTAGCAATCATACCAATAGGCCTTGATGAGAAACATTCTCAAAAACACAAGTTAAAGCAAAATTAAGAACACGCATTCAAGAAAGAAATTAATAAACAAAAAAAGTTCTGATTGAAAAATCAATCAGAACCCTATTTGTGGAGCTAAGGAGACTCGAACTCCTGACCCTCTGCTTGCAAAGCAGATGCGCTACCAGCTGCGCCATAGCCCCAAAGGTAAAAGAATGAAGCTCATTCAATTTCCGTGGGCCCGGGAGGACTTGAACCTCCGACCTCATCCTTATCAGGGATGCGCTCTAACCACCTGAGCTACGGGCCCAACTTGTATGTCTAAAACATACAAGTAGTTACATTAGCACAGACGCAGAAAATGTCAAACCGCAACACGCCATAAAAAGAAAACAGCGTGTTGCGGTTTGAATCAAAAAATCAAACAGAGGTTAATTAATCAAGATGGCTGCGCATAAACCACTGGAACTTTTCCAGTTGCTGCACATGATCTTGGATAATATTAGAGCTCACAACATCAAGATTATCAAGTTCCGCAATAGCCTTGCGATCATCAGCAATCATATCGTTGTAATACTCAATAAGAGCCTGCAAATATTCTTTAGTTGACTTACGACCAGTTAAAGCAAAACGCTTCCACGTACGTGCAGCAACAACATCATCAGCACGACCAAGTGGCGAACCTCCCAAAGTTGCAATGCGCTCAGCAGTCTCATCTGCTTGTGCCAAAACTTCAGCAACCTGTGGATCAAGCATCTCATGCACAGCAATAAAATCTGGGCCAGTAACATTCCAGTGAGCATGCTTCAAAACCAAAGCAGCCTCCTGCTCGTGGCTTAAACGATTCTGCAAAACTGCAACAGCCTTTTCACTGGCCGCTTCGTCGAGACCCGGCAAAATATGCAATAAGGCCATGTTTTATCCTTCCGTAGGTTATATTATTACTATTTCATTCTACTGCTATGGCTTAAATTACGCGCGACGACGCACTTCAAGCGTAGCAATACGTCGACCATCAACCGCGGTTACCGTCATATCATAACCGTCTGCATCATGCAAAACTGCCCCAACGCTTCCCATCGAACCTGTATGCGCCAAAAAGTATCCTGCAACCGTCTCATAAGGGCCATCTTCAAGCTCAATGCCAGTAATATCAGCAAAATCTTCAATGGTCATACCACCATCAATTTTTGCAACACCGTTTACAAAAGCAGTTGTTTTATTCACATTATTTTGTTCAGATTCTTCAGGCAAATCGTACTCGTCGCGAATATCTCCAACAAGCTCCTCGGTCATGTCTTCAAGCGTCACAATGCCGTCAGTTCCGCCGTATTCGTCAATAACGATAGCCAAATGGATTCCGCGTTTGCGAAGCAACTCTAGACTCGGCAAAAGCTTAGAAGTTCCAGGAAGACTAATTCCTTCACGGGTCACATCGGCGACAGTTTTTGCGTTAGGATCACGCACATCCAACAAATCTCGCACATGCACAAAACCGATAACGTCGTCAAAATCCTTGCCAATAACAGGGTATCTGGAATACGGAAGCTCACGAATTTTCGCCGCAGCTTCTTCAAGACTTAACGAACCATCCAAAAATTCCACGTCAGCACGAGGACGCATCACTTCAGCAACAATAGTTTCAGACGCATCAAACACGTCATCCAAAATATTGCGCTCATCTTGACTTAAACGCTTATTGCTGTTAACAAGCACACGCAATTCTTCGTCAGAAACTTCGCTTTCTTTCTCATTCGGATCAAATCCAAGCAAGCGCACAAAACCATTTGTATTCTTTCCAATAAGCCAAATAAGAGGCTTACAAATTTTTGAGAAAATATCCACCGCTGGCACAACCGCTCGTGCAATCTGCTCAGAACGCTGCATTGCAATACGCTTTGGCACAAGTTCGGAAATAACAATAGAACAATACGAAATAATAAGAGTTAAGAAGATTGTGGTAAGAGGGCCAGCAACATGAGCCGGCACTCCCCACGAACGCACAATCGGCACTACATATGGAGCTAAAGCAGATTCTCCAAAAGATGCAGAAAGAAAACCAGAAAGCGTTACGCCAATTTGCAAGGCAGATAGAAAAGTATTAGGGTCGCGCGCAATTTTCGCAACTCTAGCTCCACGAGCATCCTGAAGCTCCATGCGATCAATTTGCGAACTTCTTAAGCTCACTAAAGCCAACTCGGTTGCCGCAAATATGGACCCGAATAGTAGAAAAATTATAATGAGCAGAATATTAAAACCAATCGCCATAATTGTTATCTTAGTTTACTTCTAAGCGATATCAACAATTCTTTAGTGAAAATTATTACGGACGGTAAAAATATCCAGTTGGAGCTTTGGCAGATTTTAACGATATAACTTTTAGTATAACACCAGAACGTTGGTATCCTTTAACTCCTATGCTCCCCCGAGAAACGCGAGCGCGAAGCATAACCCACTCATGTTCGTGGAGTTTGTTGGCGTTTTTATAGTTTGCAACTAAACCAAAAGGAGACATATCTAGAATGCAGCAAGACATAAGTTGACGAGATAAGCGAAACTGACTTGCTCCTAAAGTAGTATCACGACTTACGAAACCTGTAATCGTAATCGTGTAGCCTTCATATTTTGAAATATTATGATCTATTTCGTCATACCATAAGCCGAAATCATCGTTTTTTACTTTTATTTCACGAGATTTTTCACTCAACCCAGAAAGTCTCGGATTGTGGCTTCGAATAGCAATAGCCCTTCCTCCTGCGTAACGATCAAAACCACCAGCGCTAAATCTTTGTGACGATTGCAGCGGAATAATAATTAGCAGAGCAGGAAGCACTAAAGAAACTAGTATTTTCCAAGAATCTCGTGCAGAAACATCAAACCATCCCAACGCGGCACAAGATGCTAAAACTAAAAGCAGAACTGCTGCAATTATCAAATACGCGAACGCTCGAGGAGTGGTAAAAAGCGTGTACTGTCCGCTTAAAGTTACTGTGGCAATAACTGCTGCTAAACATAGAAGCACGAAAGATTCCAATATTTTTGCAAAAGTAATACGATTACACTTTTTATTTTCTTCACTAACAGAACTTGTATTTTTCATAGCATGAACCCCCAAGCCCAGTTAGAAAACAGTGAAGCTAGAAGGCAAACGCCTGCAATCGTTAGCGTTAAGCGCAATACGAATTTGCCTCTGCAATCAGAAACAAGCATAAGAGTATTTTTTAAATCAAGCATTGGGCCGAATAGCAAAAATACTAAAACGGAAGACATTGGTAAAGAAGCAGCTAAACTTCTAGCAATTACAGCATCCGAACTTGAGCACAACGAGCTGAAATAGGCAATAGCCATCATTGCAGGTATTGCAATCCAAATATTGTTAGCTTGTATTCTGGAAGCAGGATCCGCCCCTAACCAAGCTCGTATAACAGAAGCAACAATAGTTCCGCACACAATAATTGGTAAAAGTTTCAAAAGATCTTCATGAATATGCTTTATGTACAGCTTTATTTGCAAATAAATACTTGATTTTGTGCGATTTTGCGTCTTTAATTGTTCTGAAAAATTTTGATTTTCTTCATGATTGCAACCACAATTTAGTTCACAAGAACATTTTGATTTAAGATTATTTTTTAATAAATTTTCGTTACGCAAAACAAATGATTTTGGCGGAAATATTGCAAAACTTAATCCAACTAATAACGCAATACCAACTCCTAAAGCAACGCGCATAACGGCTACAGCAGGCGCATCAGCAAAAGCGTACCAAGTCGCTAAAACAGACACAGGATTTACAACAGGAACAGCACAAAGGAAAGTTATTGCACAAGGAAGCGGCAATTTTTTTGCAACCAGTCTAGAAAATGTTGGTACAACAACGCAGTCACACACCGGCACGCACACGCCTGCAAGTATTGCAGCCAAAAAGCCGTTTGCAGTAGATTTTGGAGCATGTTTTTCAATAAAATCAGCTGTTACCCATGTTTCCACAGCAGCAGAAACAAGCACACCAATAAGAGTGAATGGAATCGCTTGTAAGAGTAGGCCAACAACACCTCGTACTGTTGTATCAATAAGAAACCATGGATAACGTGCTTGCAAAGCTGGAGCCATAGCAACCATAAGAGCTACGAAAGGCGCTCCTGCAATTAAGAACAAATAGTGCGCTGAAGCTGGTCGTTTTCGAGTATTATTACACAATTTTTTCATATTTACGATTCTGCAATACAGTACAAATTATCAACACGAAAGTACTTCTACGAAGCCGTCACTCATACGATACCTAGCACCAACCAACATCAATGCATCATTAAAAGTAGCTTCGCGAATTATTTGAGATTTATCGCAAATTTCAGCCAACATATTAGATACGTGGATACGCTCAATATCGTCCGTATCTAAATCTTCTTCAACACCTGCGAGCGCAGCAGGTCCTAAAGAACGCAGCAATATTGACTCGCTAGACTCAATTATTTCGCTTGTTTCATCTTCGCCGTATTTAGAAACCAGCTTTTGCACATTCGGCAAAACGGCTTGTACTGCACCGCAATGCTCATGACCTAGTACCACAAGCACTTTTACACCCAAATCGCTTACAGCGTACTCAAGCGATGCAATTACAGCATCATCAAGCACTTCACCGGCCGTACG
The DNA here is from genome assembly GCF_001546485.1 of Gardnerella vaginalis. GTDB lineage: Bacteria > Actinomycetota > Actinomycetes > Actinomycetales > Bifidobacteriaceae > Bifidobacterium > Bifidobacterium vaginale_D. The sequence continues at coordinate 41,988 of NZ_KQ956830.1, forward strand.
AACAGAAAAAATATCTCCCAAACCAGCGTCAAATATAAATTCCGGAGCAACTCTAGAATCTGCGCACGAAAGCACAACAGCTCCAGGATGCTGGCCGTCAATAAGTTTCATGCGCATTTCAGAATTTACACCTGCATGCGTTGAATTATTTTCTGCAAATTTACGATTCCCTGCAAGCATGGCGCTCCACACCGATGTAGCTAAAACTGAATCTTCATTAACAAAATCTTCGCTGACTTCTTCTTGCATTATTACCTCCTACATTGGCATTGGCAATATTCTTTATTTTCTTAAAGTTTAAAATTTTTACTTACCGAATATATTGTATCTTTCGTAGTAAATAAGAATTTCTGTTTAAAAATATTTAAGTTTATTATCAAAGCTTATTATCAAAAAAGCTCCCGTATTGTAATTCGCAAATACGAGAGCCTTCTTGATTTAGTAATTTATGAAAAATCATCCAGTATTTTGCAAGCCTGCAGCAACACCGGAAACAGTGCAAAGAATAAGGTAGATGAACTCTGCCTGCTGGCTTTCGCTCAATTCTTCTTTGTCTACCTTGTTACGGAGCTTGTGCAATGCAAGAGATTGGATTACAGAAAGCGCGTCAACATAAGGCGAGCGCACGCGGATTGCCTGACCTAGCACGTGACGATGCTGCAAAGGCCACTTGTCATCAACAATTTGCAAAACCCACTTGCGAGTAAGCTGCATTTCCGAAAGCACCTTATCGCTCAAATCTTCACGATCTCCAAGGCTTAAGTACATGCGAGCAATACGCTCATCTGTTTTAGCCAAAGACATCTCAATATTGTCAATAAATGTGCTAAACAGAGGCCACTCTTCGTAAGCTCTGCGCAAAGTTTCCAAGTCGCCAAACTTTTCGCAAGCTGTACCCAAACCGTACCATGCTGCCAAGTTGATTCGAGCCTGAGCCCAAGAGAACACCCACGGGATTGTGCGCAAATCGTCCAACGACTTCGCACCCAAACCGCGCTTAGCTGGGCGAGAGCCGATTGGAAGCAAGCCAATCTCACTCAGCGGCGTAACCGTGGAGAACCATGGAGTGAAATCATCCGTTTGCAGCAAGTCAAGGAAGCGCTCATGGGCTGCAACATCAAGTTTTTCAGCCATATCCGCATACTTCTTCGTCATATCAGTATTGGTTTTCTCAACACTTGGCGAAGACTGAAGCAAAGTTGCGGAAGCAACGGATTCGACGTGACGAATAGCCAAAATAGGGTTACCGTAGCGAGCGAAAATAACCTCGCCCTGCTCAGTAAGCTTGAATCGACAGTTAACGGAGCCAACAGGCTGAGCAAGCACTGCACGGTTTGCAGGACCGCCGCCTCGACCAACAGCACCACCGCGGCCATGGAATAGTGTCAAATCAATATCATGCCTCTTAGCCCATTGAGCAATACGCTCCTGAGCAGAATGCAAAGCAAGCGTTGCGGAAGTAGGGCCGGCATCCTTGGAAGAATCCGAGTAGCCAAGCATAACTTCCATCTTTCGGCCAGTAGCCTTAAGACGAGCTTGCACTTCAGGAATTTTAATAATCTCCTCAAGCACATTTACGGAATTTTGCAAATCTTCCAACTGCTCAAACAGCGGAATAACGTCGATTGTTGGCGCATCCTGTGGGTGAGCGAAAGCAAGACGATTCAACTCAAATACGTCACGAACATGCTGAGCAGATTTTGCGAAGGAAATAATGTAGCGTCGAGCAGCACGCATGCCGTTACGCTTTTGAATTGCACCCAAAGCACGGAAGGTATCGAGCACTTCACGAGTCATTGGCTGAAGCGGACCGCGTTCGCCATGCAATCCGTGCTCGCGAATATCTTCCAAAGCACGAGAATGCACGAGAGAATGCTGGCGGAATTCCATCTCAACCATGTGGAACCCAAAGGTTTGCGCCTGCCAAATCAAGTCCTGCAAAGGACCATAAGCGGCTCGAGGATCGCCACCTTCAGCCAAAGAGCGCTGCACAATTTGCAAATCTTCAATAAAATCTTCGCAAGAATGATACATCAAATCCGTATCGCGACTGATAGTACGATGCAAGCGGTCAGCCATCACAAGCATTACAGCACGATGCGGCTCGTTATTAGAAACATCTGAAGCGTTTTCCGTAAGCTGTTCGCTCATTTCGCGCTGACGATTCCACAACTCAATCAACTCCACGCTTGGAGGAGTTGTGCGAGTCTCCATAGTTAAGCACTTGCCAACTTCGCGAGTGCGATTTTCCAAAGCCGCAAGCACGTGATCGCTAAACTTTCGAGCAACTTGACGGCTTACTTTAGCGGTAACATTTGGATTACCATCGCGATCTGAGCCAATCCAGCTTCCTGGGTGGAAGAAAGCAGGGCAGCGAGGCGGCACAAGACCAGCCTTCTTACCAAGCAGCCAATCATCAAAACGACGATACACAACTGGGATCGTATCAAATAAAGTAGCGTCGAAAATGTCAAGAATAGTGTCAGCTTCTTCAACTGGAGTTGGCTTCTTTAAAGCAATAGGCGAAGTTCTAAGAAGCGCATCAATTTCGTTATAGAGACGACGATAATTTTCTCGCTTGTCAGATCCACCTAAACGGTGGTGTTCGCTTAATAATTGCGAAATTCTGCGAATCTTTCCAGCCACAGCCTTACGACGGGCTTCAGTTGGGTGCGCAGTAAACACAGGATGGAACTCAAGTTTTGCAAGCAATTCTTTAGCTTGAGCTGGACTCATTTCCGTCAATAATTTGTGATACGCGCAAGTAAGTTCGTTTACTGGGTCAACCGGCAACGAATCCTCAACTTCACATTCACGCTGATGAAGTACAGAAACACGATAATTCTCTTCGCACAAATTAGCGAGATGGAAATACGTTGCGAAAGCACGAGCTAGAAGCTGCATATCATGCAAGTTCATACCATTAATCTTGCTAACAGCCTTGCTTAAGCCATCATCGGCTGTTACTTTTGCGTCCACCATTTGTGCAAAATGCGCAGCACTAGCATCTACAGCATTAAGACGAACATCGTCAAATACTGCCAATAATTTTTCATCAAATTCACCAAGAACATCGCGGAGAATATGCAAGCACAAATCCATGTCTTGCTTAAGCGATGCTGGAAGGTCACGCTCCTCTGGGCCTTTTCGCCCTAAACCAGACGTAACAATAGTTGCGTCTGCTGGAGTAACCTGCTGATTTTCTTCTGTCATCAGACCTCCTTGCGCCAGACAAAGGTTGCTTGATCATCTGACTTCCGCGGCTCCTCCGCGGTTATGTAGGTCAAAAGTTGCAAGCCCACAGCCTTGTTTCCAGCGAGATACCAAGTTAATTGTGAAACTACCACCGGACGTAGCTCGAAGCGTATTTTATTTGTAAAAATCTGCTAGGCAAAGGGGGTGCGTATACTGAAAAAATGTGAGTAGAGTAGATAATAATGCAAGCAGTAATGTAGATAGCAATACAGGCTGTAACGCTTGTAATACTGCGGATAATGACAGTTGTAGCAACAAACCTGAAATTCTTCCAACTGGGCATATAGTTGGCAAACCTTCTGGCCGTTTTCACACGCATGCTATCCCGCTTGACATGGACGATGTTGAGCGTGATTGGGATAAGCCCGTTACTGAAGCGTGTATAGCTGCAAAATCAAGCATTATTATTCGCGTCGGCGCTCTTGGATTGGGAGCAGGAACTGGAAGCTACCGCGTTCGTGAGCTTATGCACCGAATTGGTGAACCAATGGGCGTTCACGTCCGAGCAGACGTAAATCTCACCGACATTGAAGCAACTTGCACCGATAAGCATGAGCGTATTACTGAAGTTGTTGACCTTCCAACTACTGGCGTCAACACTGAACGCATTTGGCTTTTGGAGCATTTTGCCGACTGGTTTAACGTTAAACTTGGAAACGATTCCTTGTATCATTCAAAAGCGGCAGTTTCTAAGGAGTTAGTAGATACTCTTCAAGAAAGCGATGCAGAGCGCGATATTGTACAAACCGCTAAGCAATCTGAGGAACATGCGGCAAAAGTTGCGGAAGAAAAAGCTTTACAAGAAGCTATAAGAAAAGAAAAGCCGCGCGGAATTTTTGCATTGCAGCCAGAAAGCGCTTATGCTGAACATTTTGCACACGTCAAACAAGCTCATAGTAGCGACGCAAATGAAAGCAATAACCATCCTCTCACAGTGAGAGAAGTACATGACCGTCTTGATTTGATTAAAAATCGTAAGCCTCTTTATAAGCCTTGGTTTGCAGGTCTTGCTTCTGCAGTCGCTTGTGCATCCTTCGCATTTTTGCTTGGCGGTGGTATTTACGACATGATTGGCGCTTTTATTGGCGCTGGGATTGGACACTACATTCGTCGACGCATGTTTATGCATCACCTTAACCAATTTGTGGTTACATTCGTTGCTGTTGCAATCGGCGCACTTTCTTGCATCGGCTCACTGCGACTTATTGGCTACTTCGACCCAAGCGCGCTTAATCACACGACTGCGTATATTGGCTCGGTATTATTTGTTATTCCAGGCTTCCCGCTGATTACCGGTGGCTTGGATATTGCAAAAATAGATTTTCCGTCAGGCATTCAACGGTTGTGCTATACGCTGGCGATTATTTTGATGGGAACTCTTGCAGGTTGGACAGTTGCAAGCCTTGTGCAGCTTAACCCCCAAGGTTTCCCTCCGCTCGGATTGAACCCTTGGCTTAACGCAGTTCTGCGACTTATTACAGCTTTTGCTGGCGTGTGGGGCTTCTCCGTGCTGTTTAATTCTCCACAACGTATGTGTTTAGTTGCTGGAATTATTGGTGCTATTACAGATACTTTGCGCTTAACTATGACGGATTTTGGTATCGCTGCCGAAATTGCTGCATTTAGTGGAGCGTTACTAGCTGGATTGCTGGCTTCGGCTTGGCGAGCTATTGTTCGTCATGGGCTTGCTCCTCAATACTTGGGGTATCCGCGAATAGGTCTTACTGTGCCGTCTATTGTGATTATGGTTCCGGGACTTTACATGTACCGCGCAATGTTCTACCTCGGTCAGTTCCATACTCTTCCGGCTTTAGATTGGACCTTCCGCGCATTTATGGTGATTATCTGCTTGCCTATTGGTCTTGCTGTAGCGCGAGTTATTACCGATAAAAGCTGGCGTTACGACGTGTGATGTTCTAAATTGCAGTTCATCAATTTTAACAAAAAGCCGCTTACAAGTTTTCTTGCGAGCGGCTTTATTTTTTACTAATTTGTTTATTAATTTGTTTGTTGAGAGTTAATTCATACTCTAGTACTTCATTCCCATGGCTTCGCGAACTTGAGAAAGTGTTTCTTCAGCAATAGCGTTGGCACGTTTGTTTCCGTCGTGAAGAACATCTCGAATAGCATCCATATCTTTTGCTAATTCTGCACGACGCTCACGGTGAGGAGCTAGGAAGTTATTTACGTTTTCAATTACGTAAGCCTTGAGCGCACCGGCACCAGCGTTACCAATCTCATCTGCAATATCTTTAGGATCCCTACCAGTAACCAGGCCAGCAGTAGTCAAAAGCGCAGAAACTTGCGGGCGAGCAACCGGATCGAAAGTAATCATTCTTTCAGAATCAGTTGGGCTCTTCTTTATTAATTTGGCTGTTTCTTCAGCAGTAGCTCCGAGCATAATCGAATTGCCGTAAGATTTGCTCATCTTACGACCGTCCAAACCTGGAATCTCTGGAGCATCAGAAAGAATTGCCGCCGGTTCTGGGAACACAGGATTCTTTTTTGCATATCGTTCATTAAAGCGACGTGCGATTGTTCGCGTAATCTCAACATGCGGTAAATTATCTTTGCCGATTGGAACAACGTTTGCTTTGCAGAACAAAATATCGCAAGCTTGGTGCACTGGATACGTAAGAAGCAATCCGGTTAAAGCATGTCCAGAAGATTCCATTTCCGACTTTACGGTAGGATTCCTGTGTAATTCTGCTTCTGTAACTAGCGAAAGGAATGGCAACATAAGCTGATTCGCAGCAGGCACGGCAGAGTGCGTAAAAATCATCGTTTTTTCTGGATCAATCCCAGCTGCCATATAATCGAGAACTAAATTCAACACATTATCTTCAATATGTTCAGTTGTGTCGCGATCTGTAATAACTTGATAGTCGGCAATAATAATATTTGTTTTTACGCCACGCTTCTGCATAGCAACACGCTCACGAATAGAACCGAAGTAATGTCCTAAGTGCAAACGACCTGTTGGACGATCACCAGTAAGCATAGTAAATGATGAAGGATTAGCTTCTAATTTTGCAAGTGTTGCATCTGAACGCTTACGAGCTGCTATAAAGCTCGCGCTCATCTCATTTCCTGCAGCTGTTAGCTGTGCTTCTTCTGGCATTTCCAACTCCTTAACTACGCGTATTTTTACGCTGAAAATATGGCTTTTATGGTAAAAGTTTACACAGACAATATACTCGGTTGCGGCACAGTGGTACGCTCTTATGTGATGAACTGATTGTTACGGTAATTTTTAGAGGGGGTCAGATGGGCCGCGGACGACAGAAGGCAAAGCAACAGAAAATTGCCCGTAAGCTCAAATACCTGACGACCGATACGGATTATGACGAGCTTGCTAAGGAACTTAATTCCAGCGAACCCGGACAGGGATCCTTCGATCCATTTGCATCGAGCGAAGGTTATGAAGAAGACACATATCTTCAAGAAAAAGACGATACTGCAGAAAGTATCGCCACTCATACTTCCAGCGATGACGATTTAGACGAGTATGCTAAATGGGCTGCAGAAGCAGCTGCCAAAGCTGTGAGTAGTGAAAATTCCGCTGCGCATCCTGGAACACATGCTGGTGTACATCACCACATACCTATGCCGATGCCGAATTTCATACATAAGCATGATAAATAAAGCTCGTAATAGATAAGATTTACTATAAAGCTTCATTTATCGATAATCACTTCGTAAATATCCTGGGTTAAATGAGAATATTTTGACCCAGGATATTTACGACTGTCATTTTATGTAGGAAACATTCTTAGAGCGGTAGAACATCACTTAAGTCATCACGCTCACCAATTGCATCCATATAACCAGCTTGTTCTTCTTGTTGCCAATTCGTAATACCACTTGCAAGACGCAGCCATACTGCTGGATCAAGTTCAATAACATCTGGCGGTGTAAGATTATGCGGATCGGAAGCTGGTCCATCCAAGATTTTTATAGCTCCCCACGGTGATACTCTCACTTCTACACTGGCTCCGGGAACTTTGCATTCAAGAATATGCAAAGAATACCTCACTGCTAAAGCTTCATCACTACGCGAAATATGCAAAATATTACTATCTATTTGTAGTGGCAAAGTACCATTATCACATGCTTCTAGTGCAGCTTTACGCCAACGTTCCCACGAATATTGTCCTTGTTTTAAATCCCGTTCAAGTATCACACTCATGCCTTTTATTATCTTCTACACAATCTACTTTGCATAAATATTCAGCATAAAACGTTATATACCAATAAATAAAGGTACCGGGTAGTGGTACTATTAGGAACATCGTGTGCATTCACGTACCTTTTGTAGTTATCTGTTATAGTTACCTGCAATACGGTGGTGGTTTAATTGCCTAAGCATAAAGTTTCAGGCTGCACACTTTAAGGAAATATATCAAACGGCACAAGGAGTCAAATATGACTAAACACGTCGCGCCGAAAGCCAAAACTACTGCGACGGCATTTGCCAAAGAACTTCAAGAGCATCTCAAGTACACCCAAGGTGTAACGCCAGAGCAGGCCACTACGGCAGATGTGTATGTTGCCGCTGCTACCGCAGTTCGTCGTCACTTGATGGACTCTTGGATGCAGACACAGCATGACATGGTTAACGGCAATACTAAGGCTGTAGGCTATTTGAGCGCAGAGTTCTTGATGGGCAAGCAGCTTGAGAATGCTTTGTTGAACGCTGGTCTTACTGACCAGTTCAATAAGGCTGTTACTAAGCTTGGTTTTGATCCAAAGGCTGTTATCGATGCTGAGTATGAGCCAGGTTTAGGTAACGGCGGTTTGGGTCGTCTCGCAGCCTGCTTTATCGACTCGCTCGCCTCTATTGGCGTGCCAGCATTCGGCTACGGCATCCAGTATCGTTACGGCATCTTCAAGCAGCGTTTTGATGAAGAAGGTAAGCAGGTAGAAACCCCTGATTACTGGCTAAGCAACGAAGAGCCATGGGGTCACATTGATTACGGTCGTGACCAGCGCGTCAACTTCGGTGGTGAAGTTGTCGAAGAGAATGGTAAGCGCGTATGGAAACCAGCTTGGTCTGTTCGTGCAGTACCAGTTGATTACATGGTTCCAGGTTATAATTCTGGTCGAGTGAATACTCTTCGCTTGTGGACTGCTAAGTCTTACGATGAGTTTGATTTGCTCACTTTCAACAAGTCTGATTATTTGGACGCTGTGAAGCCGCAGGTTGCAGCGGAAAACATTTCTAAGATTCTTTACCCAGAAGATTCCACTCCAGAAGGTAAGGCTTTGCGTCTTGAACAGCAGTACTTCTTCGTAGCTGCTTCTATTCACGACGCTATCCGCGTATTCTATCCAGGTCAAGACAAGCCGGATCTCACTACCTTCCCAAGCAAGATTAACTTCCAGTTGAACGATACTCACCCAGTTATCGGTATTCCAGAGCTTATGCGCGTTCTTATGGACGAGTACGGTTATGATTGGAACACCGCTTGGGGTATCACCACTAAGACATTCAACTACACTTGCCACACTCTGCTTCCAGAAGCTTTGGAAGTTTGGCCAGCAAAGCTTATTGGCGAACTTTTGCCACGTCACCTTGAGATTATTCAGGGCATTAGCGAGCAGTTCCGCAACGAGCTTCGCGGTAAGGGCGTTGCTGAGGATCAGGTTGAGCGTATGCGCATCGCTACCGACGCCGATGAAAATGGCGAAGGTGCTGTAGTTCGTATGGCTTACTTGGCTACCTACGCCGGCTCTTACGTTAACGGTGTTGCTGAACTTCACTCTGAGTTGTTGAAGGATGTCACTTTGAAAGACTTCTCCAGCGTTTACCCAGATAAGTTCAAGAACGTTACTAACGGCGTAACTCCTCGTCGCTTCGTACGTTTGAGCAACCCACGCATGTCTGCTCTTATTACTGAGGGCTTGGGTACAGACGCATGGCAGGGTGATTTGGAGCTTCTCGAAGGTTTGAAGCCATTGGCTGATGACCCATCCTTCGTAAAGAAGTTCGCTAAAGTTAAGCACGAAAACAAACTTGCCTTCGTTGATTTCGCAAAGCAGAAGTACGGCTTTGAGATCAACCCAGACACCATGTTCAACACCATCATTAAGCGTTTGCACGAGTACAAGCGTCAGTCCATGAAGATCCTTCAGGTTATCTCCATGTACGCTGGAATTAAGAACGGCACAATCGACGTTGACAAGATGCTTCCACGCACCGTGTTCTTCGGCGCTAAGTCTGCTCCAGGCTATGCTATGGCAAAGCTCACCATTCAGCTCATTAACAATGTTGCTCGCGTGGTGAACAATGATCCAGCATGCAAGGGCAAGCTTGCAGTGTTCTTCCCACCAAACTACAACATCGAGTTGGCAATGAACTTGATTCCTGCCACCGATTTGGACGAGCAGATTTCTCAGGCTGGTAAGGAAGCTTCCGGCACTGGTAACATGAAGTTCGCTTTGAATGGTGCTTTGACTGTTGGTACTCTTGATGGTGCAAACGTTGAGATTCGCGAGCGCGTTGGCGCTGAGAACTTCTTCCTCTTCGGCATGACCGTTGACGAGGTTGAGAAGCTTTACGCTGAAGGCTACGATCACGGTGGCTCCCGTAAGTACTATGAATCTGATCCTCGCTTGAAGACCGCTGTGGATATGGTTGCTGACGGCACCTTCTCCAATGGTGACAAGAGCGTGTATGAGCCACTCGTCAACGATTGGCTTACCCACGACTACTTCATGGCAATGGCTGATTTCAGCTCTTACATGGATATTCAGGCTCAGATTGAGGAAACTTACCGCGATCCAATGAAGTGGGCACGTATGGCTGTATTGAATGTTGCCAACTCCGGTTACTTCACTTCCGATCGTTCTATTCAGGATTACCTCGATCGCATTTGGCACACTGGTCCACTTCCAGTTGCTGAGTGAGTACGTATAACATATAACTCACACTTTAGAGCTAATAAGTAAAAAAGATAAATAAAAAGGAGCAACGGAATAATGTTCTCGTTGCTCCTTTTTATTTATCTTTTAGTCTACCAATAACATTACTGCCGATAATGATATAAAAAGTAAAACTGTTAGTAAACCAATTTTAGGTAAGATAGTAGGATTATTTGCACACACACGTATAATCAAGAACAAAATGCGACTCGAGCGAGGTTTGTATGAGTTTTATTGATATGCTTAATCAGCTGGGAAATCAACGAGGAAATTACAGCGCACATTTTACCCAAAATACCGCATCCACACTATCAGATACTGATTTTTTTAATTCAGTTCAAAAACCTACTGATAAAGATCTTCGTGAAGCCTGGAGACAAGCGATACGAAAATATGGTTTACAATATGATACACCTGATGTGCCCGTTATTGACGATACCTTGGTGCCAAAGGAAACTGCCGAATCAAAAAGAGCATACGACGAAATCAATAATCACGCTATTTATGGTGCTCGCATATATGGAAATCCTGGTTCCGGTCTTAATGACAGTTCTTTTGGTGAAAGACAAATTAAAACTGGCATAAAAGGCGAATCTGTTTTCGCAAAATTATTATCTTGGGACAATATATTGAACCATTGTGTTTCTTTCTGGTCCGTTTACAAACCAGATGCAGCGGGAAATCGCAATGCTATGGGTGCCGATATTGATTGCATACTAAAATTTGGAAATCATATACTTATGGTGGATGTAAAAAACTATCGTTCAGGATTGGATTATCATACACTTATTCCCAATAAAGCTATGTTTTGTACCTACAAAAAGGCACGAGTAGTAGCTCACGATGAATATATTTTCAGTGCAAATATGGCATTTGCTCAACGCGATATGACGAATTATCTCCAAGAAAATCACAGCCATTGTACAGTTGAGTCATTTGTAGTATTAGTCCCAAGCTCAGTTGGTCAAGCAACGTTAGATTCTGACATTTGCTGGCCCACAGGCATACCAGCTATGTCATATTCATCATTTATTGACATGCTGAAGGAACGAGCTCTTCATGATAACTCCTACCTTAATTTTGATTCAACGCAAACTCCTGAAGAAGGATTTCTGGCTTCTTTAGTAAAAAGCTACGGCGATATTCCTATCAACACTCTGAACAAGAACATGAGTAGTTTTTCTTGGCCTGAACCTACTTATGATGAGTTACGTGGCATTAAACCGAAACAACCACAAAAATCACAAAAAAACTGGCAAAAGTATCATAGCAATAAGCGATATACCACACAATCAGACAACGCAATGACTGATACATGCTCATCCAACACAAATACGCAAACGCAACAGCAATATGTTAATCAGCAGAAAACACAGCAACCTTGTCAGGAGTATACTAAACCCGTAACAATGGGACGTGACTGTTCTTTACAACTGTTAAAAGATGAACATAACAACTCAGATGTGCTCTCTTTTGCTCACGTTTCTGGATTTTTAGCTGCCGGATGGCAAGGATCAGGAATGGTGTTTGCCATGTCATCAATTATAGGAACGTTAGTACGAATACCCAATATAAATGTCCATATTATAGACTGTAATAGTTCATCTTGCTTTGAACAGTACGAGGATGAAGCCGCTTCATATACTAGGCTTATGGACGGTAGCGATTTAGTGAGCGGATGCATTCAAAGTATGTATACATCGCTTATATCGAGAGAATTATCTCGCCGCAAACATGGCATAGGTTTTTGGGATACACAAGATCATCAAGGACTCAAACTCGAAATTTTATATATTAATGAATGCTCGTACTTATTCAACCCAAAACTGAAAACAAAACGTTTATCCAATGATGACGAGCAAAACATCAGTGATTCACTGCGGTACATGCGTCATATTCTTACCAAAGGGGTTGAAAACGGCATGTGTATTATGATGGCAACCCAAAAACCATCATTCGCATCGTTACCAGCAACGTTAGTTGACTCATGTCAGATCCGCGCTTGTTTCAAGGTACCTTCACAAACACTAGCAAAAACTGTTTTGAGAGATGCTTATACTGATAGGCTCATTCCCGTCGAAACATTGCGAATAGGTGAGAGCTTACTGCATACTCCACAACATTCATTGCAACGCGTTACTTTTAATCTACCAACACGAAATTCTTAATATAGAAACATATACATTTGCAAGGTGAGAGACAATCCCTTATCTGCAGATAGTACAGACAAACATTGAAAAAGAGCTCTACACAGTTATATAATACCAACAGTAACATTGGGAGAAAGAAGATTCAACTATGGATGAACTGCTCATTGCTATCGTAGTCATTTGTGTGGTTGTATGGGTTATTATACAAGTTGTCAATTGGATTATACATTTTTTAAGTCAAAACCCTGTTATTGGACAAACTACAAGTTTAATCATAGAAATCGCTATTTTATGCGCACTGTTGATAGGATTTGTCATAGGTGTAATAGGTGCACTAAAGAGCTACTATAAGGCTTTAATTGATGTATACGGCAAAAATAGTGGCATACTCATTAGCACCATTTCAACCATTTTCTGGGCTGCATGCGTGCTGTTTATCACAAATCCAATCTTGCAATCACTGTTTACGGCAATAAAATTATTACTTCATCACGAGTAGTTCATAATTACATAGCAATAGTGAATTAAGCTGTTGTAAAGGGAGTATTATGGCAAAGGTAAAGATATCTGATCCAGCAGAAATTTCCTATTTTTATCGACAAAATTGGATTGACATTAAGGAAATTATCCACAAATTTTTACTTAACACAAGAGAATCACTGAATGATTCAACAAAAGGGATTAACGATACTTACTGGACTTCGAGTTTCTTGTCAGTCTTGAAAACAGTGTTTGCGTACATCTGTTGGCTGTCTTCTGCTTTTATTCAGCTTGTAGTTGCTATTTCACTCTTCTTCTTCATGGTGTTTCCGCATATTGTGATTGCAACATTAATTGACATAGTAGCCATAACTATTATAAAAATATTGGCGTTTATCGATTTCTTAGTCATTCATGTTGGTCGTATCTCTTACGTTTGCGATTTCTGCCACGAACGTTACAACAACCCCATTTATATTTGTCCAACATGTAATGAAAAGCATTTTGCACTGAAACCAAATCGTTATGGCGGCTTGCATCATAAGTGTACTTGTGGTCAAATATTATCCTCAAGTTTATTGTGCCATAAGAATCCTCGCTACGCTTTGCAAAGCATTTGCCCATGCTGCTGGAAATCAGGCCGTGAAACTTTTGTCGAAAGCACTAACAGTCGTACCATACTTATTCCTATCGTTGGCGGCGAGTCAACAGGTAAGACTGCAATTATCACGGCCTACGTAAAGGATTTTGTGTCCACTAGAACAGCGCAACATGGTTTATCTGTCGAATTTTATAATGACGATAAACAATCAATGTTTACTAACATGGATACAGATTATCAGCGCGGAACAGTACAAAAAACTGCTACTATTACTGATACCACTGCTTCTAGTATTCTTGCCATGAGTTTTTACATACATGGTAAGAATCTCAATCCAAAACGACTAATCCAGCTATATGACATTGCTGGAGAGACCTTTGTTTCGCAGCAAGAGCATGAGAAGCAAAATCAATATGCGCGTTGCGATGGCATCGTGTTAGTCATTGATCCTATGTCATTACCACAAGTGAAAGCTATGTGGTCTGGAGATCTTGCTGCTGGCGATTTGGGTACTATCAGTTCCGCAAATCTTGAAGATGTAATGAGTGCACTCAATAATAATCTTCGCGCAACCACTAATATCGACCGCAAAAATAAGCTATCAACTCCTATCGCTGTAGTCATCAACAAAATCGATGAGTCAGAAGAGTTGCAAAATCATATTGGAGATAAAGCTATTGCTAAACTTCGAGCATCAGATCCTGAAAAATGGAATGATGAGTTTGACACCATGGACTTCTTGTGCCGACAATTCCTTATAGACATGGATATGCCAGAAGTTGTCGATCTCATTGCTCAGAATTTCAAAACTTCACGATTTTTTGCTATAAGCGCAATAGGTCACACAGCCGGCACTGGCAAAGCTTTCACACCAAAGAATGTAAATGCAGCAATCGATTGGATTATACGACAGAGCGATCCAACGTTAGCGAATGCTTTACAAGCAGTAACATTTTCCAAGAACGTACTACCTATTGAACAGCCTGCAATAGGTATGGCAGACCAGTTTTTGAATTAATTTTTTAGAGTAGAAAGGAACAAGAGATGGATGATGCAAATCTTCTTAAAGAAAGTTACCAAACTGAAGGTTGCGTAGACACAGAAGAACTGCAACCTTCTCACGTAGATCATAAACCAGTACTCTCTAAAACTTTTACTGTAGACGAAAATACTGCTGATGCAGTTCCACAAAGGTATGCCACCAATGAATCCAACCAAGAAGCAATCATGGCAGAAACTCCAGTGGAAGACTCATCAGTTACACCTAAAAAATCTCAATGCGAAGATTCTTACAAAGAAGCACTCAATAATTTACAATCATCTATCATTGATAATCTCCAAGAGCATCACGAAACATTACACAATGACCTCAATGAGGTTTCATCTGTATTAGCAATGCTTAATAAACAGTTCACTCAAAGATTGCAATACGACAAAGTAAAAGAGACAGTCATTGACCGTCAACATAAAGAACTTGAAGAGTTCCGCGAAGGTCTCAACCACAATTTACAGCGCCCTTTGTTATACGATATCGCAGAGACTTTGGACGATATCCGCAAAACTAAACTTTTCTACGCTAAAAAGGAGAATAGCGAACTTGCTATAAAAGCACTAGAAGGCGTAGAGGATTCACTCAATTACATCTTAGAAAAGAACAATGTTGAATGTGCCAGTAGCTCTGAAGGCGATCCGTTTACTGGAACATGTCAGCGAATGATTAAAAGCATTCCTACTTCTGATATTTCTAAACAAAGAACAATCGCCGAGTCCGTCGCTCCAGGATATATTTTTGACAAAGAAACACTTTTTAAAGAAAAAGTAATCGTATACAAGTATGTGCCCGATTACACAGAGACGGGACAACAAGTTCAGCCAGCTGAGATAATCTCAACACCTACACCAGATAATGAAGAAACTGCAGAATTTAACACTTTTGAAAACACTAACAAGTAATACAATAAAAAAGAAATTAATAAATATAACGTGCAGTTAATTAGGTTACTGCAACCTACAACATTTTGTCATGGAATAAATCCTGATAAATCAAAGAAAGGAACATCAATGTCAAAATACGTTTACGGAATTGACTTAGGAACCACTTACTCATGCATTGCTTATCAAAGTGAAGATGGCCGTCCAACAGTTATCAAGAATGTGGATACTAATTCAGACACAACGCCTTCAGTAGTTCAATGGGATGAAGAAGGAACCGTAGTTGTAGGACAAGAGGCAAAAGATTCCGGAGTTTTGCTACCAGATCGCACTATTGCTTTCGTTAAGAGATTGATGGGTAAAAGCAATATTGCTATTACTATTGATGGCCGAGACGTCTCACCAACTGAAGTAAGCTCATACATTCTTAAAGAATTAGCAAAACAAGCTAGTCAGCAACTTGATGATGAAGTCAAGGATGTTATTATTACATGCCCAGCTTACTTTGGTGAAGCAGAACGCACTGCAACAAAGCAGGCAGGTGAAATTGCCGGTCTTAATGTTTTATCTGTTATTGAGGAACCAACCGCTGCCGCTATATGTTACGGAGTAACGCGCGCAACAGAGAATAAAAATGTTATGATTTATGATCTCGGCGGCGGAACATTTGATATTACTATTATGCAAATTGCTAATGGTACTATTCGCGTTGTTACTACTGAGGGTGATCATGAACTTGGTGGCAAAGATTGGGATACTGTAGTTAGCCGTATGCTTGTCGACAAGTTTATGGAGGCAACAGGAAGCGATACAAATCCGCTTGATGAAGAAGATAGCGAAGAATTCCAACAAGACCTTGCTATTAAGGCTGAAAAGCTGAAGCAAGCTCTTTCTAATAAGCAAACAGCCAAGCAGGTTCTCAACTTTAACGGCGAACGCGCGCAGGTAGAAGTTTCACGTGAAGAATTTGATGAAGCTACTAAGAATCTGGTTGTACGCGCATTACAGCTGGCAGATAAAGCTGTTGAAACCGCAAAATCTCAGAATATTACAATCGATGATATTCTCCTGGTTGGTGGTTCTACTAAAATGCCACAGATTCAGGAGAGCGTAAAAGAGCACTTTGGTATGGATCCAAAAATCTTTGAACCAGATGAGGCAGTGGCAAAAGGTGCTGCAATTTACGCAATTATGCAGGCTGATGAACAATCTAAGCTTCGTGAAGACGAAGTCAAGGAAACCGATGACAACGGCAACGAGGTTGCTGTTAATCAAACTACTGGCGAAAAGCGTGTGCTTCCAACATTATCAGGCGGCGGTTCCGCACTGCCAACAATCGGTGGAAGCGCAGCAAGCGTCAAAGTTATTTCCGTATCAACTAAGAGTTTTGGTGTTAAAGCTACCGACATTTCAGATGGAAATGAAAAAATATTTAATTTGATTCTAAAGGATGATCCAATCCCAGCATCTATAACTAAATCATTTGCAACACAAGAAGATAATCAGCTGGGCGTAGAACTACGCATTTATCAGAATTCTGATCGTGTTGAAACATATGATGTTGATGAAGACTTCTTCTTGGGCACTGCTGAACTTTCTTTGGCTCCTAACACTCCAAAAAATTCTGAGATTCAAATTACACTCGATTTGACTGAAGATGGTACCGTAAAAATGCACGCCATGGATATCACATCTGGCAATGTAGTTGATGCTCACTGGAAACCAGAAAATGTCATGAGCGATAAAGAACTTGAAGAAGCTAAAGCTCGTGTTAGCGAATCCAAGAGCATCAGCATAATGTAGCTCATGTAGAAAAAGCATAAAAACGAAGATATTCCTTTCAGTTGTGTCAACGGAGTATGGCTACGCGCCGTTGACACAACATTGATACGAAATTTATAAATAAAAAATTCTTGTTATGTTGCGAACAACATAGATTTCTTAACGCGTAATAGCATACATAACAGCAATATTGAGGGAGAAGAGCTATGGGTATTTCTGTAGGAATTGACTTAGGAACCACATATTCCGCAGTTGCAATGATTGATAAGAATACTGGACGAGCTCGTATAATCCCTAATAAGGACGGTAATTCAGTAACTCCATCTGTAGTTTACGTTGGAGATGATGATTCAATACTAATAGGTCAAGAAGCGAAAGATCAGCAAGAATTCGGCTCTGAAAATACAGCAGCATTCTTTAAGAGATCTATGGGCGATCCAATGTTTCATATCAACCTACACGGCCACGATTGCACTGCTGTTACTTTATCTGCAATGATGCTCAAAGGATTAGTAGAACAAGCTGAAGAAGTTTCTGGCGAACACATCGATTCGGCATATATTACTGTTCCTGCCTATTTTAAGAATTCCGAACGTGAAGCAACTCTTGCTGCAGCAAAACGAGCTAAGCTCAATGTATTGGGTCTTCTTAACGAACCAACTGCTGCTGCATTTGCTTACGGTCTTAACGGTAAAGGCGTTCATCAAACTGTACTCATTTACGATCTCGGCGGCGGTACGTTCGACGTTACACTTGCAAAAATTGACGAAGATGAAATTCGTATTCTTGGCTCTGACGGCGATCATAAGTTAGGCGGAAAAGATTGGGATACTGCCGTAACTCAGTGGATTATTGAACAATTCCAGCAGGAGTTCGATGTTGATATTTCTGAAGATACAAACGAACTTTCTCAAATTGCAGTTCTAGCTGAGCGAGCAAAAAAACGTCTTTCTCAAGCTGCACATGCTGACATTACTGTTAGCTATAACGGAGACCATGGAAAATACCGTATTACCAGAGAAATTTTTGACGATATCACCAACTACCGTTTGAAATCTACTAGTGATATCGTAGACAGATTATTTGCGAGTGTTACGCCACGCATAACTTGGCAAGACATTGATGGAGTAGTACTTGTTGGAGGATCTACTCGCATGGCGCAAGTACATGATTATGTTGAGCGCATGAGTGGAAAGCCACCATTAGGAGGCATCAATGTAGACGAAGCAGTAGCACTTGGCGCAGCAATACGAGCTAACCAAAACAGCAATGGAATTTCCTCATTACCAATGTTAGGAGGGTCCACTAGCTCAAAGAAAGCACCGCTACCAGTTATTGGTAGTAAAAAAATCACAGATGCTACAGCACACGCTTTAGGCATGATTTCCGAAAGTAAGGACGGAAGAGAATATTTTAATAATATTCTTATACCAAAGAATTCACCTATTCCAGCTCATAACACCAAACAAGTTGAATTAAGAATCCCGTCTCAAGGCGGAACTATGGAGGTGTATTTGTTGCAAGGTGGAGAGCATGCTCCGCTTGACAACGAAGTCGCAGGAAAATATGTGTTTACAAATATTGAAAATGTAAACAATAGCAGACTTGCACATATGGATGTCACGTATAGTTATGACGATAATGGTGTAATTCAGATTTCTGCAATACAGAAAGAGACTGGCAGATCGCTTGTTATGCACAGAGAACCAGTACCAGAAGATATGGATTGGGTGTATAAGAGTCCAAACGAAATAGCAAAAGAAGCTAAGAAAAATGCTGTTAGTGGAGAAGTATATTTGTTCATTGACATGTCTGGCAGTATGTCTGGAGATCCTATAAAGCAAACCATTGTTGCAGCGAACGATTTTATTAAACAAATAGATGTAACATCTTTGCATGTAGGTTTAGTAGGTTTTGGCGATAGATCAATAGGATATCTAAAAGCTTCTAACGATTTGCAAAAAATACGTTATCACATTAATAAAATTAAGCAGTACTTTGACGAAGGTAAATGTGGATACGGAAATGAAAATAATCCTCTATCAATTTTACCAGATTTGTATAGCAATAATTCACAAATCAAACTTGCTATTATTCTCACTGACGGAGTGTGGGATTATGAAAATCAAGCAATATATAGTGCAGAAAGAGCTTGGAGTATCAATTCCGATACGGTTGGAATTGGTATAGGCAGCGCCAATGAAGACTTCTTGCAAAAGATATCCTCAATGAGAGAATTGAGTCAGTTAACTGATCTTAGTGGATTATCTGAAAGTTTCTCCAATATTGCACGAGCTATTAGCTAATTTAATTGCTTTCAACTAAATAATTGCGTGAGTGAACTAAAACAAAGGTCAGGATAATTATGAGCACCACTAATATGTACCTATTGTTAGACATCTTTAAGTTTGACAATAATCTTGTTGGGAATAGTGATAACGATCAAGCAGTAATCGCCGTTATTCAATCAGCTCTAAAAGCTAAGGAAGCACAGTGGTCCAAAGAATCTAATACAGCTTCTTCAAAGGCTGAAGTTGCAAAAATCAACATGGAGAGAAGTAAAAACGCTCTCAAAAACTTGAGCACGCAGGCAGATAGAAAAGCCTGTTGGGAAGAAGCAAAACAGCTTGTAGAAACTGAA
The DNA here is from genome assembly GCF_001546485.1 of Gardnerella vaginalis. Classification (GTDB taxonomy): domain Bacteria; phylum Actinomycetota; class Actinomycetes; order Actinomycetales; family Bifidobacteriaceae; genus Bifidobacterium; species Bifidobacterium vaginale_D. The sequence goes on from NZ_KQ956830.1 coordinate 61,753, forward strand.
ATTAATAAGACTCTAAAAATTTTCTTAATAAGAGGCTATCTTGTAGACAGTAATTTTGACGCTATCATCAAAAAAATTAAGGATACTTTAGGAGTAACACTCGAGAGAAAAGACATTGAGCTTTTCACTAAGAATGTGGAAGTTCGTAAAGCAAGCAAAACAAATGTACCTTCTGGTAAAGAGTTAAAACCAGAAGGCATAAATGAAACAAAATATAAGAATAATAATGGCAAACTCCAAACATTAGGTTACAGCTCTCTTTATGATTTGCTGGCCAAAAAGCGAAAAGTAACAAAAATAAAGAGCACTCCTACTGACATGTGGAAACAATGGGCAGATGAGGACAATAAAGCTCTACCTAATAAATCATCCGAAGAAGTAAGCTTCCAGCATGATTTGCTTAACTTCTGCATAACAAGTGTCTTCGATTCTGAAAAATCACGTCAAGATTATGACAACTACTTAGCATATAAGGACTTAAAATCTAAACTTGATGACATTAAATTAGCTTATGCTTCAGATAAAAATTCACCTCAGCCACTTGATAACGCTAGCGCAAATCAATTTATTAAGGAAATGCTACAAATAGCTTCCCAGCATAATATGCAGCTCACAAGAAAAGATATGGTGGAATATATTCTATTCATGTGCGCTAAGGCTAAGATTCCGTATAATCCTCCTGAATTAAGCCAAAGCGAAGAAAAAAGCGTCGCATATTACTATTGCCCTTGGTGCGGTGTTGTTATCAACGAAAATGATGTAGCTTGCGCATCCTGTGGAGGAAAAATAAAGGTTACATGCGTAAAGTGCGGTGCAAGCAACAGAGCAGATGATAAGTTCTGTTCTAATTGCGGCAAAAACTATGCAGATTTGCAGAAAGCTACTGCTCTTTGTGCCGCGGCAGAAAACGAACTTAGCTATCTTCGATTTGATAAAGTTGAGTTGCTTCTTGATACCGCTCAGTCACTGTGGAAAGATCTTGAAGATATTGATAAAACTCGAATTGAATTGCACAGGCAACAAAAACTCATTGGCACACAAATAAATGAGCTTAATGATGCGATTAAGAAAAAACAATTCATGAGAGCACAACGTACATATGTTGACATTCGTAAGCAATATGCACAATATAATGACGCTGAAATAGAAGAAAAAATTAAGGACAGCATTTCTCAAGCTCAAGCAATTCTCGGCTCAAATGGCGGACTAAACAATTTAACTACTGCTTTAAGAGCATACGAAGTTTGCTCTGATTATACAGGTCTTGCTACAGCTTTTGCGAAAAACACTCCTCAAGCAACAGGGACAATATCCGTAATTTCAAATACACTTACTCGTGAAAACAACATAACATGGCAACCTTCACGAACTACACCTGTCATATACGTACTTGTAAAGAAAAAAGGATCTGCTCCTATCAGTATTGATGATGGAGACATTATCGCTCGCACAAGCGGCACATCATTTACAGATACTAATGTTGAAAGCGCAAGTGAATATTATTATGCTGTTGCTGCAACATGTGGCCCTATGTCATCTTCTTTAATTGTTTCTAAGAGAATTGTCAATTATTTTGATGTTACCAGCCCTAGAGTTTCACCTTCAAATGAGTCATTACAGATAACTTGGTCTAAACAACCTGCAAATTCTTCTATAGAGGTGTGGCGTAATGAAAATCATACGCCACAAAGCCCAGGTGACGGCATTAAGGTAGCAAATGTTGTAAATGGCGGATTGCTTGATTCAAATCTTCTAAACAATACCACGTACTATTACACAATTTACGCTGTCTATCAAGCATCGGATGGAACTACAAAATACTCTCGTGGCATATCGTGCAGCGGCACTCCAATTACGCCACCAGAGCCAATTGATTTCATGATTCCTCAACTACAGAAGGATAGAAGTTTTACACTCCAATGGAATAAACCAAGTACAGGCGAAAGTAAGTTCTACTACACAAACACTGCACCAAAATTTAGCATGGAAGATTCTATACCTGAATCAGAGCTATCCGCAAAAGCCATGCCGTTATCTGTTAAAGTAACTGGAGACGGAAAGGGTACATTCACTCTCCCAGACGATAATGTTTATTATATTATCGCGGCAACTGTAAAAAATGGTACTGCACTAATTGGCACTACCGCAACAGTATCAAGTAAAGAGGCAGTAACTATAAAAAAGATAACAGCATCTAACACTAATGCTTTTGTTATTTTTGATTGGCCGAACGGCAGCGAACATGTAGCGTTAGCATGGCGTGGAGATCGATTCCCTATCGAACCTTTTGAAAAAGGGAATTCGCGAAAAATTGTTAATCAAAAAACATATAATCTGAAAAAAGGTATTACTGTAGATGGTTTAAGTAGTGCAGATACGTATTATTTTAGCCTTTTTGCCGAATTAGGATCTGGAGATTCTGCCTCATACTCTGCTGGAAGCAATAAAACTTTTTCTTTCGGTAAAATTGGAAAAGCTACATATTATATTGATGTCACAAAGTCGCTTTTCGCTGGCATTCGTTCCGCCAAACTTATTATTGAATCTAATTGCCCGCTTCCAGAAACAGAGCTGCGCATACAGAAGGCAGGCGTACCTGTATTCCGAACGCAGGGAAAACTTATACTAAACAATCAAGCTATTAAAGAAGCAGGAATAACAACTATTGATATTCCTACGTCTCTTTTAGCAAGGGACATGTATTACAAGTTATTCTTCAAGAACGATGATGATTATCAGAGTATTGATTTAGTTACTAAAGCAAACAAACCACCAAAGATTGGAAAGTAATATGAAATTTAGCTATATTTGCCCATTTTGTTTTAGCGAGCATAAAATCGGTGATGTAGATTTTGCTTGCGAACAACGTAAAATTTGCGGAGAAGAACAAGATGCTCAGCTGTCCAAATATACTGGTAACAAATCTTATCTAGGTCCGCACACATTTCGATTGCCAAAAGCTTCCGTATTATCTATGCCTAAGATGGCTGATTGTGACAAATGCCACCAAACTTCTCATACTCGCATTTGCCCAACATGCCATAACCAACTTCCAGTTACTATCGAATCTGATGAAGATACAATAGTTGCATTGATTGGTACACGCGGTTCTGGTAAAAGTACGTATATTGGTGTGTTAATTCATGAAATGATGAAACGACTATTCAGACCTTTTAATGGTACTTTCCAACTATATGGTGCTGAAGATAGTCACCAATATCGCGAACGTTTTGAAAACGATTTATATAAGAATCATAGACCTATTGCACAAACACAAAGTCATTTGGTCGGTAACACAATAACTGAAAATAGACCGATCCTTGGTACGGTAAAGTTGCAAACACAAGGGTTTATGAAAAGAATTAAAGCAATGACTGTTGTATTCTTCGATTCTGCCGGTGAAGATTGGGAAAATCAAGATACTATTAATGTTGTTGCTAGATATATTGCTCATGCTGCAGGCATCATTTTCCTCATCGATCCGTTAGCTAACGCTGTTATGAGGAATAATATTGATAATGAAGACGCTATAAAAACTTCAATTGGTGCTGAAACTAATACTGTGTCAGAACCTGCTGAAGTACTGAATCGCGCTGCTGATTTAATTCGTAAGCAACGCAACATGAAGATTACAGCAAAGATTGATATCCCTGTTGCCGTGGCTTTCTCTAAACTTGATGTTTTGGAAGATTTAAATGTACTTCCTCAAGGTTCTGCTCTCGCACAACCATCTCCACATGTACAATTAGGAAAATTTGACGATAATGATCAGCAAATGATAAATCAAGAAATGCGAGGATTGCTTTCCACTTGGGATCAGGGGGACTTCTTGCAAGCTCTTGATTTAAACTATTCTAATAATGCTTGCTTTGCTTTCTCTGCATTAGGACGTGCTCCTGAACAGGATGGCAGTATTGCTCCTCCTATTCCTAAGCGTATCGAAGATGCAATGTTCTGGATTCTTCACAAACGTGGAATTTTATAAATTGTTTTTAACTATTCGTCAACAGATAAGTTAGCAAAAATGTATTTTTCAAGCGTAACAAATTACATAAGGAATGATAGAATATGAAGGCACAACAAGTTATTTATACCTCTTGTCGCCAAGGTATTGACGGATCAAATTCAGGTTTTCAAAACTATTCGTATTCACCTCGAATGAAACAATGGCTTGATAATGGTAACGCTATTGGTTCAATGCAGTCTTATCAGCCTCCTAGAGATGAGTCTCTTCCTATTCTTCCTTCTAAGGAAGAAGCGCAATCACTATATCCTCATGCACAATATTTTGGTATTATTGATGGGCCAGATAATCTTTATGGCTTATCTATGAATTCTTATATAGGTCGCGATTATCCTGAGGGCTCAGTCAGAGGCGGTAATTTTGTTAGTCACGTTTTAGCATTACCAGCATCGGATGTTGATACGTATCCATGTGCTTTTATCAACTCTAGTAGTTTTCTTCGTTGGATAGACGCAGAAACAGTAAGGAATCCAGAACGCCCTCAGCCGCTTGATGAAATCAATCTGCAGCCGAATGCTAGTGGGCATACGTTGGATGATATTTGTGAGTTTCTTGATGATGATAGTCATGCAGAGATGTATGCTCGCATGCTCACATGCCTACTTACACGCACAGAAGGTGGCTATCCGAAAAAAATTATTATCAATGATTCTGAGGAAAACTTCATTCTCTGGGTGAGCGCATTGGAATATGCTCTTACTGTACGTCAATCATTAGATTGGAGCTTCTCATTCTACGAATATAATCCTGCCAATGCTTCTGCTGATGTTATTCGTGCTACAGATTTTATGCAATGCAATTTGCATGATTCATTATTATCAGCACATTTCATATTTGATCCATCTAAAGAAGAAATGCCGCAACTCGATAATATTTCTGAAGATCTGGATAATTTTGTTGATTTTGTAGTGACTACGCTGCGATATAAAGTAACAGAAAATTTGATTTCATTCCGTGATTTTCTTAATAAGATATCATTCAAACATGTGGATTCCTCAGTTGCAACTGCATACACTCTGTACTCAATCATCAATAAAGCAACTTACATTAACGAACTGGATGCAAACCATATGGCTCAAGTATGCGACATACTGAAGAAGTACGCATGCGAAAGCCAATCTGTAGCATTCTTTACTGTTGCAGTTGATTGTATGAGCCAATGTCGTCTTAAGGATGGAACTCTTAACACATTAGTTACTGCATTAGCGAATGTAGTAGAAACAACCCCTTCACTTAATGATGCTCCAGAAACATTATTAAATATATTAATTGAAAAGTTTACACAGGTCGGAACTGAACAAGCAATTTACGAACAGATACATGCCTTGGCTGCACAAATATTCAAAGCTCCACGAAACGTGGATGCTGAATTATTCCGATCTATTGCGCAACTCCAATCTGCAAAATTGCAACTTACCAATAATCCGAAACCATCATGGAACGCTTATGCATACGCATCCATGACTGCAGCAGCATTGTGCGCTAATAAGCCAACTAACATTCCAAAAGGCGTACTTGGCTCTGCAATGTTATCTTGCTTTGATAACATTACTACTTCTACCACGAAAAAAGTTATTACTACGCTTGTAAATGCCACTAATGCAACACAAAGCGTAGAATTATATCAGCATATTATTCGCAGCTTACATGCTGATTTAGATTTATCTATTATGTTCGATCTACTTATTCTCGAACAAGATGATAGAAATCGCGAACTCAGCAAGGCAACGACAAATCATTTACTAAATGCATATTTACAAACAAATAACATTCGCGTCGCTTGCCTTCAATCATTAGTTGATATTAACGCAGATATCGCGTGCAATTTCATTACACAACTAAGTCAATACGAACAAACTAATGTGTTAGAATATGCAAATTGGCTTGCTAACACTTGTAATCAACTTCCTGCAGCTTTTGTTAAAGAATACGGTCAATACTTCGCACAAACAACTTGGGAACTACCGCACGAAGATCTAGTAACTTCAAAAAAACTACTACAAATATTAGCAAATATTCCTGGTGTTTCTGATGAGTGGAGTATCACCGCTCTTGAACAAATAACACAACAATTAAGTATTATTCAAACTCAGATACCTACTGACATACTGAATTGGATGCTTAAAATATTCACATACTTCAAGGTGGAAACGCCTACTAAACTTATATTGCTGGCACATCTTAAGCTAGTGGAACAGGCTTGTAACGAAGCTCACAAGAATCCTCTTTCTGCAGAATTGCGAACCATGTGTAAACAAATACAGCTGCAATCTCGCACGCTTCCTCTTAATCAAACTACACCACAGTTTAATCAATATCTGTCCATGATAAGTCAAAATGTGGCAAGCGTGATATTTATCAACGAGTACTGTACTGACTTGCAATCATATGCTGTACCTCAACATTTGAAATCATGCCTTGTCTCCTGCGTCTTAAAACTTATTGTCGAAGATGAAAACTTTGAGAATAGTTTGCTATTGCTTGCTATCGATGCCAGCTTAATTAATAAAGAAAATCTATTCTCAACTCAACAACTAGCAGGATTCTTTGCTAAGCATCTTATTAGCAAAAAAGTTAAATCATCTCATGTTGTTAAATTCTGCCAAAATTCTGCTCATATGAAGAAGATTATGCAACGATATACTAAATTACAAAAAGGGTCATTCCCTGCCAAGACTTTTGATGAAATTATGTCTAAAATTGTTCAAAATCTTGAGAAGTATGAGAAGGAAAATCCAACATTCTTCACTAGCGTTAAGAATTTCTTTGGCAATAACAAACAAAAATAAATCTTTATGAGTAAATTGAAAGAGGCTTACGATGTCCGATTTTTGGCAAGATGAATCAGAAAATGATGAGAATACATCAAACAATAATCCTTTCGGAAGTGGTAGTCCATACGGAGCAGGATCTACGGGTTCTGGCTCTGGCTCTGGCTCCGGCTCTGGTTCTGGCTCCGGCTCCGGCTCTGGCTCTGGTTCTGGCTCCGGCTCTGGCTCCGGTAGTAGCAGCACTACATTTACCAAATCATTACTCTCAACGAACAATGAAATCAGTTTCGTTTCTCTCATTATTGCAATGATAACCATTTTTGCACAACTTGTTGCATATCATTACACTACATTAATACCCAAAGCAGTAAATGACAGCACATGGTCTTCTTTACTGCCACATAATATGTACTTATCGGGAATAAATCCTAGATGGGCTCTTTCTTGGCTTCGATCGCAAAAAATAACACAATTCGGCATAACAGCACCGCTGTACCTTTACAATGCAATTACACTACTTATACTGTTTCTCATCATGTACCTAGCAGTAGTGTATATGCCTCGAATATTTACTCGTTCTTCAAAAATTCGTGTTACTATCTGCTATGCCACAACATTTATTGCAATATATATCATACTTATGGCGTTTACTAGTGGCATAGAATCTAATTGGTGCATACTTATTACTGTTCTTCTGTATCTAACCTGTTTGATAACAAGACTAGCTCAAGACTTCTTTGAAAAGAGTAAATTCTTAGGTGTATTCTTCTGGATTTGTCAAATACTTCTTATTACTTACACAAGTTTGTCACTATTACTATTGTATTGCTAGTCTTACTTGCAATAACCTAAAGTAGGTTTTATCCACACGCCATTTTAAGCTAAAAGTGAGAGTACTTTTGACATTATATTTCAAGAATTTGCTTCTCTTTGTTGCATTATGCACCTCGCTTAACACTGAATGCCAACAGAAAATTAGTCAAAGTCTTCTCACTTATTTAGCTGCGTAATATTATCTGTCATTCAATTTTTTATTTCTTTGAATAAAAAATGTTTACAATTATTACTGTACAGAATATACGCGTGTCTCTGCTCGTATTATTTACCCACTGCTTTTGCAGTCGCTTGTTTTATATCACTAATGAACAACACAATGGAGCCTACACTCCTATACATACCGATTCACACGCATATTCTATTAATCAGTAGTATTAACATTTACAGCACGAAAACAAAAAGTACCCGGAAAAGCAATAAGATTAATATGCTTATTATTTTTTCATTCCCATTTTTGCATTTTCAATCAACAAATTCCTTCAACTGGAATTTGTTGATTGAATCAATTCACACAATAGTATTACCTTTCTCTATTTATCTGCTTAACTTTGCAATATTTACAGGAATTGCAGCACTATCTATTTTGTCATTAATGTCGAATCACTTTTAAGAAATTTGGTACATACTTGTTGCAATGTTTTATTTACGCCGCTATTACAAATATCATAACTATTACAAGCAGTAACTTACTAATTGCAGGTATCAGTAGCTAGAATCTTGCTTTTATTCTGCTCACACTTATTATATGAATGACTATTTATTTAGAACTGCTGGTTTTATTAGTAGGTTGTTATCAAAATGCGTGGTTATATATATCAGGGTTATTCCTCGAATATCTAAAAATAAGTATCAAAATAAAAGGGTGACATTCGCATTCATAGTGCAAATGTCACCCTCTATACGATTACGAACACTAAGTGTAGGAATCTTGACTACCCTTACTAAGCTTCAGTTGAATCAGTAACCTCAGCTTCTTCCTTATCCGTCTTTTCAACACCTAAATCAATTGGTGAAGAACTGTTCTCCCATGGCTCTTCCCATGGGTCATAATCAGGATTGTGCTGCTTATACACATACAACGCAGCAATACCTGCGAGCAGTGCTCCGAAGAGCAGTGCAAAGAACTTCCAACCGCCAGAGGATCTGTTCTCCATGATGGCTCCTTTCGGGTTAAGCTGACCTGCTCGTCCAAGTCAACGATTTACATAGCGTTTTGTCGCTTACCCACTATCATAGTTGCTTTTCTTCAGAGTTGCATCTTTTTAAGTAATGTTATTGATTAAATTTGTGAAGTAAAACCGATACTATAAAGATATGCATAATTTGGATATAAAAAATCTTTGGAACCGTATAAAGCTTCGTTGCAATACCACTACTGCAATTTTAGTATATGCATGCGTTTTTGTGTGGATTGTAGAAATGGTACTGCATTTTACAGCGCCAAACACTTATTCAACACTTATTGAATATACCGCTTTTGCGCCTATAACGGCACTACAAACACCTTGGACTTGGTTTACTTCAATGTTTTTCCATGCGCCGAATATTACTCATATTTTCTTTAATATGTTATGTCTTTGGACACTAGGAGATGAATTAGAACGATTCTTTGGCAAGTGGAAGTTCTTTGGCTTGTATGTAATTTCCGGGTTAGGTGGCGATGTTGCAGACATTATATGGTGTAAACTCACCAACAATTGGTTTGTTGCTTCATACGGTGCTTCAGGTGCCATTATGGGACTTATCGGCGCACTTCTCGTAGCTCAGTGGCGTTTAGGCGAGAATATGCGAGGTACATTAATTTGGATTGTTATTACACTTGCTATGCCACTGATTGTTCCTAATATTGCTTGGCAAGCACATGTTGGAGGATTAATTGCTGGAACTGCTATCGCTGCACTTCTTGGTACACAAAATCCTCTTTTACAAAAATTCTCTTTCAACATGCGCTTTTTAGTTTATTTTGCGTTATTATTTGGTATTTTCAGCGCATGTGCAATATTTTGTCTTGCATGATTAGCTTAAGCAAATTACATGTATGTAGTTTTCCACTACTGTGCGCAGACATGTGGATAAGTTGGGTATAAGCTGCTAACAACTACTCAAGTTATCCACATAGTTACACACAAACGTTGATAACTTGCACCTTTTCAAGTCTGTGTATAAGTGCACAAGAGTTATCCACAATTACGTTTTTATGTGAATTAACTCTCGAAAAGCGCAGAAACATACCTAGAAAAACAATCTATTCTACTATTTTTCTGGCAATCTATTCCAATCAAAAGGCTGTTCAACTAAGTAGTACGCATTATCGTCATCAGGCGCAGGTGCAAACTTCACAGGCTTAGTCTTATATGATGGAATAAATGGATTTAGGAAAGGATCTATAGATTTACCAAACTTAATAGGTTCTTCAGTTTTCTTGTATAACTTGGGATCTCTACGCAAAATAAACGGCCTATCCATATTTGGCTTATTTTTTCCCATTCCTTGGAAGTATCCGTCTTTTTCTAATTTGATTAAATCAGCCCCTACAGGGACAAGAAGATAAAAATCAGCCATTCTAAAACTTAAACCGTGATTGTAGCCAGGATTGTTCACAAGCGTATCGAGATAGTCATAACTGTAATCACCAGTTTTATAGAGTTTACCGTTCACGCATTTATCACCGGTAATATCGTCAAATTCAGAATTACCACAGAATGTTTCAAAACCTCCGCGATACAGTTCTACAGCCCCTGTATCTCCATAAATAAGATGATTCCTCATATAATTTTCTTCGCGCGGAGGGTAATTAACACTGCACCCAATAACATTCTGATTAACATGACACATATGCAATTCATTGTTTAAATTCAGGCCTGTATAAGTGCTCGCATTGTCAGCCTTTCGCATGTTAATATAATCTTTTTCATGCGACCCGTATAAATTCAAAATCTTATAATCAGGATCTTGCGGATTAAACGGCTCTAAACGAAAATCAAGACAATCTCCAGAATTCGTGCACCATAAACCAGCAAAACTATCTAGTTTCATAGCATCCATCAAAATATGGTCGTCGTAAGTATCTGAAGATTCAGTAAACAAAGATTGTCCTGCACCAACACCGTAATAAAGAGTAATGGAATCACTAGTAGTTTCAGTTCCTAACGCAGGATCTGAATCAACTATTTTATACATATTATTACGAGAAGAAAGTCGTTCTTTCATTTCAACATTTTTGAATCCTCGACTCTTCAATAAATCCTCAGCCTTGGCAAAATCCATGCCGTACAAATCAGCTGGAACACCTTTACCTTCAATGCCGACTAAAACATGAATAGTGCGATCAGTAGACTCATTAATTGAACTTCCAGGCTGAGGCTCAGTTCCAATTACCGTACCCGGATTAATAGCAGTTGCAGTATGCACTTTTACTGGAACGTTCATCTTTTTTAATTCGCGCACAGCATCTTCTGGCTTCAATTTAGTAATATCATCCGGAACTCCAGGCCCTAACGATTCATACACAGTTATTCTCGAAGAAGGTGATATTTTTTCGCCTTCTTTCATTCCTTTAATAGAGAGAATTTCACCTTTATTTTTTGCGGAGAATTTTTTAACTACTTTTACAGCAGCTCCTGATGACGATAGTTTCTCAATGATTTGTTGAGCATTTCCTTCGTTCAAAGAAGAAATAACATTTTTCTGCGAATACAAATAATAGAAAATTCCAACCACAACAAGAACTACGATAACAAAACTAGAAATGCTATAAGCGATTACTTTTTTATAAGATTTTTTAGAATTATTAGATTGAACAAATTGATTTTCTAATTTGTCTTCTTCAACAGGAGTTCCACAATTATCGCAAAACTTACTATTTTCAGAAAGCTGATTACCACATTTAATACAAAATCGCATTGTTCCTTCTTCAACTGTTTAACCATTTAGCGAAAATCGAGTAAAAATTTTGTGACTACGCTATCTCTCTAAAATTTATTCTAATTACTATTAATCTGAAGAACAAGCGCTTATTCACTTAACACTTTATGTTTAGTATGCAAACACATCCATATGTTACGTAAGAATAAGATTATGCTTTCTGAGTTACATGCACCTTGTGAAATTTCTTGCGCAACGCCTCAAACACTTGCCTTTATAAAAGAAAATGCGAAATCAAATCCAAATAATGCAGCTCTTAAAGCACCACGTAACGCAGGAATTGATGTTCCTTTTGCAGTAAATCAAATCGCAGGTAAACAAATAGCACAGCAAAAACTGCCAAAATGGGCTTCCTGCGAAGAGATTATATATCCGGCACATATATCTATGGAACAATGCTCTTCGCAAGCCACAGCGCAATATAAGGCTAATATTGCGCAAAAATTACTTAGTGAGCTACGTGAAGAAAATACCAATACTCCTCGTACTCTTGTTGATCTTACAGGTGGATTTGGCGTCGATTGTGCAATAATGGCTGAGGTTTTTGATTCTGCAATATGCATTGAACAACAAACTGAACTTTCTAGCATAGCGCAACATAACATGAAATCTTTGGGACTTTCACATGTTGCATGCTATAACAACAACAGTCTTGACGCACTGAACCACATTTCCAACGTAACGATGATATATGTTGACCCAGCTCGCAGGAATACACAGGGCGCACGCACGTACGCTATCGAAGATTGCACACCAAATGTATTAGAACTTAAAAATCAGTTACTTCAAAAAGCACAAATTGTTATGATTAAGCTTTCTCCAATGCTCGACTGGCATAAAACAGTCAGTGATTTTGGTGGAAACGTTACGGAAGTGCATATTGTTGCGCATAATAACGAATGCAAAGAACTACTGCTCATTATTGATGCGCATATTCATAACCAACTTTCAATACACTGCGTAAACGACAATCAGCGCACCACTATTAAAGCGTTCTACGATACCGTAACCAAGCAAGTCTCAACGCGTGCCGCACAATCATGCGACAGCACTGAAACCAGGCAGAGCAACGACTTACGCAATTGGCAACAATGGGCACAGTACGTTTACGAACCAAACGCAGCAGTTATGAAAGCTGGATGCTTTGAATACTTAGAAGAACAATACAAGATCCAGGAAATTGGCCCTAACAGCCACATTTGCATTGCTCACGATTATTACGCTGATTTTCCGGGGAAAGTATGGAAAATTGAGAGCACGTGTAGTATGAACAAGCGCGACATAAAGCAAACGCTTAGCAATCTTACTCACGCAAATATTGTTACACGAAACTTTCCTATGCCAGCGGAAGTGCTGAAGAAACGTTTGCACTTACAGGACGGCGGAAATATTAGGCTTATTGCAACAACCGACAGCAATAAAAATCACGTGATTATTCGCGCAGGTTCCGTACAGCAATAATAGCGCGACACCAAATTCGCATATCGTAACTTTTCGTAACAATAAAAAAGTAGCCGCACGAAATGTGCAGCTACTTTAATAGCATTATTCTTAAATTCGCGTATGCAGTACGTAATTGTATTAACGCCACCACATGGTCATTAAGAAACCAATCATAATGACAACCAGCGCAATCAATAAATTCCATGCTCCAATACCAGGGATTGGTAGCATAGGATTTAGGTAATACACAACAGCCCACACTAAGCCAATAACCATCAAAGTGCAGAACAGTGGTACAAACCATGCAGCGTTAGCTTTCGTGCCCTTAATACTTTCTTCAACACGTCTCCTATTTTCTGCCTGACGCTGCATCATATGCTGAATCTGAGGGGAAAGTGAGGCTTTATCCGCAGTAGCATTTAATACAGCTTCAACTTCTTCCATAGGAACGCCATAAGTATTCTCATTCGACGTATCGCTCGTCTTTGCAGCGTCGTCAGCTGCAGTCGTGTGCAATGTTTCGTCAGCCATAACTGTAACTCTCCAATCAATCGGCTACACGCTATAATAGTGGTTACACTCGAACGCGTGAAGAATGAAGGTAAAATATGGCGAAAAGAACTGGAAAACATCGCGCTCAACGCTCGTTGTTGAGTAGTTTTGCTTTCGCTTTTGCAATATTTCTTACTGGATACTTGTTTGTCACTAATTTACGCGTCAATCGTTCATCTTTTGTTACCTCCAACACAAGTCAAATGATTGAAAGTAACTCACAACGCACAAAATCTTTACGAGAAGACATTAAATCTTTAGATTCTAAAATAACTTTGCTCAATAAGACACTGGGCAGCAATACTAATGAAAGCAAAAAATCTTCGGATACAGGAAGTAATACTGTACTCCCAAAGCTTGAAGGACCAGGTCTTGTCGTAACACTGAACGACTCTCCCTTATGGAAAGGTGCCGTCAATGGTTCTGGAACATCTACAAATATTAATGATTATGTGATTCACCAGCAAGATATTGAAGCCGTGGTTAATGCTTTATGGCGTGGAGGCGCAGAAGCTATGACCATACAGGATCAACGTGTATTGTTTAATTCCGCAGTAATTTGTATTGGCAATGTGCTTATGCTACAAGGTCATCAGTACTCGCCACCATATAAGATATCTGCTATTGGTCCAATAGATAGTATGATTGATGCACTTAATAGTTCACCAGCCATACACACCTACAAGGAGTATGTAAGTTCGTTTGGATTAGGTTGGAAAGTGGAAAGAAAAGAAACATTACGCTTTCCCGAAGCATCCGCCGTATTACAACCGTTACGGTATGCAACGGTAACCAAAAATCAAATACATGATATTATGTCTCAAGACTTTCGTACATCAATAAAGGAGTAGCGTATTATGCAGTCTGCTGACACGCAGGAAAGTGATACGAAGAGCAGCAGCTCTAACTTCTGGTGGCAAGCTGCTGGAGTTGTAGGCGAAATTTTAATCGCTTTCGCAGTTGTTTGTGCACTATACATTGCGTGGCAAATGTGGTGGACCGGAGCTCAAGCTGAGCATACTCAAGTAGAAGCTCGCCAAGAAACATCATGGAAAAATCCGAGGACTGGAGATAAAACCAAGATTGCTCTGCCACAAATTGGTGAGCCACCAAAATTAGATAAGCCGAAACCTGAAGGACTCGTAGCCCGTTTGTATATACCTCGCTTTGGTAATCAGTGGGAACGCAATGTTGTAGAAGGCACATCACTCGACATTCTCAGCAAGCGTGGACTCGGTCACTATACAGCGACACAGTTACCTGGAGAGATGGGCAACTTCGCCGTTGCTGGTCACCGTAATGGGTACGGTCAACCACTTGGCGATGTTGATTTACTCAAACCTGGCGACGCTGTAGTGGTACGTACTAAAGATTATTGGTATGTTTATAAGTACACTTCTTATAAGATTGTTACTCCGGATCATGGTGAAGTGATTGCACCAAATCCTGAACATCCAAACGAGAAACCAACGAAACGTATGCTTACGCTTACTACTTGCGAACCAAAATATACTACCGCAACACATCGCTGGATTAGTTATGCAAAGTTTTCATATTGGGCAAAGATTAGCGATGGTATTCCAAAAGAACTTTCTACTATTGATGACAATGGAAAAGTAAAGTTCATTAATAATGAACAACAATCTTTAGCTTCTCATCTTTCTTCATTAGTTCCAGTTATGGCTGTTATCGTCGTGCTGTATGTCGCCATTTTTGCTGCAGGAGCAATTGCATGGCAATGGCCAGAACTTCGTGCCATCCATGCTGGAGTAAAAAAGAAGCCTGATGCAAGCATTTTTGGTGGTATTTTACGCATACAACCAGGTATCACAGCGATTCGTTGGATTCTTTCGATTCTGATTTATCTCTTCATTGTATCAGCACTATTCCAGTGGATTTTCCCATGGGCCGCATCTACAGTTCCATTCCTCCAACAGATGTCCAATTACACAACAACCATTTGATATCTGATTTAGGATGTAGTTTTATGGTCCATACTCATAATTGAAAACTCGCAAAATAGAACACATAAAGAGGCGATGGCATAATTACCATCGTCTCTTTGCGTATGGAAGTCTTATAAAAACATGTAAAATCCACTGCGAAGATATGAATCATAATCAACGCATTTGGGCATAGTAACAAACTATACAATCAGTTATTAAGATATCTTAAAACGCTCTTTTACGTACCATTACGCATAAGCAATTGTTTATGATGCAGATATTGTTTTGAACAGAATATTATTACAACAAACTATATGAGCTTGCTTATCAATATGCTGCTTACGTTGCATACCAAGTAACGCAAGCAGCATATTAGTATAATGATGATGAGATTATCTACTTCTGATTGTCCAGATCAGTAGAACTACTACTAGAACGTGTAATAAGCGTAATAGTCGCACCTTTTTCTATCTTATTGCCAGCATCTTCAGACATGCTCATAACAACATCATCATCTTTAGCCATAGAATCAGAAACTACTCTGAATCCTTTTGCTTCAAGTATCTTCTTTGCTTGTTTAAAAGTAATCGTGCCAAGATCAATACTTGGAACTTCTACCTTTGGAGAGCCTTGAGATACATATACGGTAATAGAACTATGAGGTTTAACTGACGTTCCCGAAGCAGGATTTAAACGCGTTACAGAATCTTCTGGAACACTATCTGAATCTTCCTTAACAATATCCGCAGTAAAACCAAGATTCTGCAGTTGAGTTACTACAATATCCTTACTCTGGCCAACTAAACCATCAGGAATTTTTGTTAAGCCAGATGCAATATACAGCGTAATTAATGTACCTTTGTCTGCAAAAGAATCTGCGTCTGGATCCGTACGTGTTACATGATCTTTCTTTACATTAGCACTATCTTCAACTCGAACGTTAGCAATCTTAAATCCAGCATGCTCGAGTATTTTGCGAGCAGCATCCTGCGATTTACCACTGACATCCGGAACACGCGTTGACTGCGGACCTACTGAGAACCACACAGTTACTTTAGATCCAGATGCAACATGTTCACCTCCACGTGGAGACTGTTTAGTGAAAGTTCCTTCTGGCTGTGAAGACTTATCATCTTCACGAATATCAGGAACTAATCCTAATGCACGCAATTTCTCACGAGCAGCATCCTGTGTTGTTGTCTCCATAAATGTTGGAACTACAACATCTCCAGCCATACGACTGCGATTAAGCATAAAAAGAACACCTAATAATACGAGTAGTGCCACTAATACTCCAACAATAGAGCTAATCACTACACGTTTACGCCGCTTCGCTTGCATCGTTGCTCGTTGTGCCGCACGTGTGCTCGGTGCGAAAGCTGCAGCATTCGATGTTTCAACTTGACCAGTAATAGGATTGAAAGATTGCGTTGCTGCAACATCTGTTGCACTCATAGCCGCGGTAGCAGCAGTCTGTTCAGCTTGCTTGCGAGCCTTCATATTAGCTAAATCTGTGAGAGGATTAAAAGCCGCAGCAACAGGCACTCCACCATTCATGAATGCTAAAATATCATTTTTAAATTCTGCTGCTGTTGAGTAACGATTTTGACGATCTTTAGCCATTGCTTTAGCACAAATTTTATCCCACATCACAGGTATGCCTGGAACTAATGTGCTAAGCGGAGTTGCAACTTCAGACACATGTTGGTATGCAATAGCTACAGCAGAATCACCTGTAAACGGTGGACGACCTGTTAACATTTCATACAGCACGCAACCAGCAGAATACAAATCAGAACGCATATCAACTTGCTCACCACGAGCTTGTTCTGGTGACAAGTATTGCGCAGTACCTACTACTCCTTGTGATTGCGTCATTGTTGTTGCAGAATCGTCAAGAGCACGAGCAATGCCAAAATCCATCACTTTTACCAAGCCTTGTTCAGAAATCATAATATTTCCAGGCTTAATATCACGGTGAATAATGCCCATGTGATGAGAATATTCCAAAGCATTAAGCACACCGAGCATAACTTGTTCAGCATCACGTTGACTTAAAGCACCATTCATTTTAAGAATGTCACGTAACGTTTTACCTTTAATATATTCCATTACTAAATATGGAAGTCGTTCCTCCATACCATTTTCTGCCGTAACGGACTCTTCTCCAGAATCATAAATATTCACTATGTTCGGATTATTCATTTGCGCAATAGCATGCGCTTCCCTACGGAATCGCGAAAGAAAAATCTCATCATTCGCTAAGTCGGAACGCATAATTTTCACAGCAACTGTACGACCCAAACGCTTATCAACTGCAACGCGCACTTCAGCCATACCGCCGCGACCGATAAGCTCTCCTAATTCGTATCTGCCATTCGCTAATGAGGTGGGCATCGTGGTATTCATTGCTGCTCCTTGCGATTATTGATATTAAAGATACTAATAATATTAACTTGATTCTGCGGCATACTTTTAATACATCTTATATGCCGTGAATGAGTTGGAAGTATTCCTGTTGTGTTATTGAAAGTTGTTTCTTGATCAAGTAATCTACGCTCAATACGAGATAGAACTTTTGATACTACTAACGCGTCACTTGGACGATCTTTCGGATCTTTCGCAAGCATGGACATAACAAACTGTCGCAATTGCAGATCAATACTCTCCGGCAAAGGTGGCACTGGATCATTCACATGTGCTGCAGCAATATCAACTGGAGTTGCACCAGTGAATGGTCTATGTCCACATAATCCTTCATACGCTACCACACCTAAAGAGTAAATATCAGATTGTGCAGTAGCCTGTTCACCTTGTGCTTGTTCTGGTGAAATGTATTGCGCAGTGCCGACTACCATACCATCTTGTGTAATCTGCTCCTGATCATTGGAATAAGACACGCCAAAATCTGTAATTTTTACATTCCCGGTTTCAGAAACCATAATATTTGCTGGTTTTACATCTCTATGAATAACACCATGTGAATGCGCTACAAAAAGTCCTCGCGCTGTTTGAATAAGAATAGGTAACAAACGAGTTGGCTCAATAATTTTCTCTTTATGATATAAATCAGCTAATGATTTACTCGGCACATATTCCATAATGAGGAACCCAATGCCATCATGCTCATAATAATCAAATAATGCAGCAATATTAGGGTGCGCAAGATTAGCTGAATTGTGTGCTTCAGCGCGGAGACGACGCAACTTTGCTTCTACATTCGCTGTATCTGTGCGCAAAGCTTTAATCGCCACAATTCGACCTAGTTGAATATCAAAGCCTTTCCAAACTTCTCCCATACCACCTTGAGCAAGGCGACTATCCAGTCGATAACGGTGATGAACTAATTGTCCTTCAACGAGTTTCATTGTGTAAGCGCCTCCTTCATCACTTGTCGCATAATTGGCCCCGCAGCATAACTACCAAATGTACTGGTATTGTGTACTACTACTGCTATAGCTATTTTAGGATCTTCTGCTGGAGCAAATCCAATAACCCAACCATTTGCTGCCTGATTATGCGTTCCAATCTGCGCAGTACCAGTTTTTACAGCAACGTGAATATTTGGTAAAGCGAGATTTGGATTTTCTTTTGTTACTACAGCTTGCATCATAGCTGATAGTTTTGTTGCACTATCACTACTCATAACTTGATTAAGGATCGTTGGTTTTGTCTGCGATAGCACAGATAAATCACTTGATCTTACACAATCAACAAGTGTAGGCTTCATAAGCGTACCATTATTAGCAATAGCCGCAGCAATCATAGCATTTTGCAGTGGAGTTACCTTCGCATCACCTTGACCGATTGATTCTAAAGCAAGTCGATCAGGAGTTGGTTTCAGTGAAAATGTAGAACCTACAGAACGTAACGGAAAACCAGTGTAATCTGATCCATCAACCGGTAATGAATCAAAGAAACCAAACTTTTTTGCTTGTTTTATAATTGCATCAGAACCTAGCGTATTGCCTAATTGAGCAAAAGCAGTATTAGACGAATAAGCTAAAGCATCTTCAAATGAGATTTTACCGTTATTACCATTAGCCTGTGCTTCAACATTAGTCAAAGCAACGCTTGTTCCAGGAAGTGTATAACTTGCTCCGGCAGGAATCAATGTATCCGGTTGATATTTCCCAGATTCCAATGCCGCTGCAGCAACAACTGTCTTAAACGTAGAACCAGGAGCATACAGTTCAGAAACAGTACGATTAAGCATTGGATTTGACGCATCCGAAGTTATTTGTTCATAAGACTTATTGACGGCATTAATATCATGAAGAGCTAAAGCATTAGGATCATAACTAGGAGTACTTACCATGGCGCGGATTCTGCCAGTTTTTGGTTCAATCGCAACTAAAGCAGCATCTTTATCTTTCAATAAGTTATAAGCAAGATTTTGTAAACGCGCATCAATTGACGTTTCAATAGAAGCACCGCGATTAGTTGCACCAGTAAACAGTGATTTAAATCGCTGCCAAAACAGCGCATCTGATTCTCCACTTAATAAACTATTACGCGAAGCTTCAATACCACGATCAGCACGCTGACTGATAGAAAAATAACCAGTAATTGGAGCATATACCGGACCATTAGCATAGTGACGTTGATAAACAAACGCATCCTTAGATGGATCAGATTTTGCTATAACAGTTCCATCTGCTGTGAGAATTGAACCACGAGGAGCACCAAATTCATGATACAAAGCTCTACGATTGCGAGGATCAGCATTTAAAGCATTAGCATTAATAGATGTAATAACAGTACTTGAAATACCAAGAATAATAAAAAGTATTAATACTGCAACAAAAAGCTCTCTCAAACTCTTATTCATCACTGTCACCTCGATTAACTAAAGGATTGACAGTTGGAACACTAACAATGCTATCTTTTTCAATATTATTATTATCAACAGATGCAGTGCGAGCACGTTCTTGCAATTCACGTTCACGCAATGCCGCTAACGCTTCATATTGGAAAGTGTCAGAAACCGGCAATGATTCTGGTTTATTTGCAGCATGAGAAATAACAATCAGCAAAGCAGCAAGCAAATAATTAGCTACTAAGGAGGATCCACCGGCAGCCATATATGGCAAAGTCAAACCAGTTAGAGGAATTACTAAAGTAATACCACCAACAACAGTAAATACTTGAAAAGCCATAGTAAAAACAAGACCTGATGCTAACAACTTACCAAAACCATCTTTAATTTTCATGGCGGTAATCATACCAGAAGTAATAATAATTAAATACAAAACTAATACAGCAAGAAGTCCTGTAAGACCAAGCTCTTCACCAATAGAAGCATAAATAAAATCGGAATTAGCTAATGGTGTAAGTGAAGGATGTCCTTGACCTAAACCTGTTCCTATAGTACCTCCAGCAGCTAAACCAAATAAACCAGATACAATCTGCGCAGACCCACCAGGAAAACGATTATATATAGCATTATCAAATGGGTGAAGCCACGCATCAACACGATACTGCACATGTGCAAATAATTTTACTGCGACCAAGCAGCCTACAACAAATGCTATACCACCAACAGCTAGCCAACCTCTGCGTCCTGTTGCAACATACAGCATTGACACAAACATAGCGAAGAACATCAATGATGTACCAAGATCATGCTGCACTACAAGCACGCCCATTGACACAGCCCACACTAACGCAATAGGACCAGTATCTCGTAGTCGAGGTAAATGAAAACCTAAAACCTTATTACCACCTACAGCAAGTCGATCCCGGTGATTAAATAAATATGCCGCAAAGAAAAATGCAAGGAAAAGCTTAGCAAATTCACCCGGTTGAACAGTATGGCTACCAAAACCAACCCAAATTCTTGCTCCACCAATCTCTTTACCAAAACCTGGAATCATAGGTGAAAGCAATAATACTAAACCTATAACCATGCTAACATATGAAAAACGACGCAATATACGATAATCGTTAAGAATAATTACAAAAATAATAGATAAGATGAGTGCAATGCACACCCATACCATTTGTTTCATAGCAACATGAGTGTTATTCTGCCGATCAATTCGCGCAATAAGAACTGTACCAATTGCAGTCAACAGCATAATACATGGTAAAATGGCTTGACTTGCATAAGGTTGTTTAACGAGAAGAACACCCCAAAACACTAAGAATAACGCCATAACAATAAGTAGCATTGCTGTGTAACTAGCAGACACATATCCATCTATACGAAAGAACATTTGCAAAAATGCCATTCCAGAAAGTAGTGTTGCAAAAAGAAGTAATGCTATCTGTCGAATACGCGTAGCAATAAGATTCATGATTTTTTACCCTTCTGCTCCGCATTATTCTTTTCTTTATTTTTATTGGCTACGCTATTTTGTTTACTACGACTCTTTTCTTGTGCCCTCGCGTGCATTTCTCTACGAATAAGAGCAGCATGACCACGAGCTTCTGCTAAATTACTAAAGCTAATGCCTTCTTTTAATTGTTCTTGCCATGATTTATCAAGATTTTTTACCTTAATATCCGTAGTTTCTACTTCATGAGATAAAGCTACACCAAAAATATTTGTTGGCACTCCTTGGTAAATAACTACCCTATTATTACTCCTGCCAATGTAATATTGCGTTTGCGTCCAAGCGTATACTCCATAAGCTGCACCAACAACAATGATCAATCCAAGTAATATTCCCAGAGCAGTTCCTATGCGAGTCCACCTACGCCTTAAAGAATGAGCACGATGTTCTTCATCCTGTTCGTGTTTCATAGCACGAGCAACATCTGGATCATGAGGATCTGTAGAAACATGACCATTCTTTTTGGTAACTACAGGAATTTCATTTGTATCAGCCGTGTGCAATTCTCCTGATTCTTCGCGAAGATGTGAAGGTTGCACTATTCTTGCCGCCGGAATTGCTTCTTCGTGAATAGTAGAAGCATTATCTTCATCTTGTACGAGTTTAGCAGCACGCTGAGCTGGCGAATTTTTATCTTCACGTAATACAGGCGTTGAAGATACTGCCTTATTAACAATATCTGCAATAGATTCAAGATCCTTACCTGCAGCACCGCCGATGAGTGGCGTTTGATGAGGCAAATCAAACGCATCAGCATCCAACGCAAGTGTGGCATCAGCAATAACTGCCGTAGCATTATCAGTACTTCCAGCACGAAGTGCCATAGCTACTAACTTTTGAGCACATTCTTCCTGATTGGAAACGGTACTCATAACATCTTGAATAGTAGAATCTTCGAGTACTCCACATACTCCATCTGAGCATAACAACCAGCGGTCAGAAGGATGAGCTGCTCTCACAGCAATATCTGGACGCGGATCGATATCAAAATCACCTAACACTCGCATAACAACATTACGTTGAGGATGGTTACGAGCTTCTTCTGGAGTAATATGACCGGTATCAATCAAATGTTGTACATAACTATGATCAGTAGTCATACGTATGAGACGATTATCACGAAGTAAATATGCTCGGGAATCTCCTAAATGTGCTAAAACCCAGTATCCTCGAACAAGAGTTACCGCTGTAACAGTTGTACCCATTCCAGCAAGACGGCGCTCACGTTTAGCTTTGCCAACAATCGCATCATGCGCAGCCATAATCGATGTTTCCATCATTGAAGATACTGCTTTTACATCATGCGGACGTGAATCTTGCTCAATATGAGCGAGAGATCGGATAGCAATAGTGGAAGCTGTGTCGCCTCCTGCATGACCACCCATACCGTCACAAATAGCAGCTAAATGTTCACCAGCAAATGCAGAATCTTGATTATTACTGCGTACAGTTCCAACATCACTCACTGCAGTAGCATACATAAATAATACTTTTTCAACAGATTCTACAGGAGCTGCTGGCTTATTATCTTGAACATGAGAAGATACTACTTCTTCAATACTACTAGTAGCAGTTCGTACTTTTTCTTCATCATTTGAATTGATCTGTACCATATTGCTACCTCAATTCAAACATTGTTGCACCAATTCGCACTGAAGTGCGTGGAGTTAATACAACAGGCTCAGTAACACGAATATGACCAATCATAGTGCCATTAGTGCTACCTAAATCTTCAAGAACCCACGCATGAACCGCTTGATTAAAATAAACGCGAGCATGATGAGAAGACACAAACTCGTCGTTTAATACTACCGTATTAGAAGCTGAACGACCCAACGTAACACCAGCAGCATTTAAAGGAAACGAGGAACCAGCTAAAGGTCCATCAATAACAACTAGTAAAGTTGGTTCATCTCCCGAACTTTCAGTTGCTGCAGATTCTAATGGCGCAGGAGATACTTGTTTTTGTGAAGACTGTTCAGTAGCTACATCGTGAGACGCACGTCGAGACTTCTTCCAAAAATGCTTTTTTTTAGGACTAAAAACCTCAATATCACGTCTTAATGAGCGAATAGCGCACCATACAAAAAACCAAAGCAAAGCTAAAAAGCTATACTTCAATATTGCAAACGTTAATTCAGTAAACATCATGCGCTTTATCGTCTCCTCAATCAGAAATACTTACTACTCCTGCTCTTGAGACGATGCCCAATAGAGAATACGCGTACGTCCAATAGTGATAGTATTACCATCAACCAATGTTGCTGCAGGCACTTGGTGACCTTCTACATAGGTACCATTTGTAGATCCAAGATCTCGAGCAATAACACCATCAGGCGTAATATCAATACCAAGATGGTGACGAGAAATACCAGGATCATCAATAACAATATCGCAACCAGATCCACGACCTAGAATTGTGCGATCTTTAGTAAGCAAATACTGATTGCCATTAATTTCAAGCATTGGATGATTCTGCTGCTGATCATCAGTAGTAACAGGAACTGCATTACCTTGAACAGATTCGGAAGTTAAATGGAAATTGCCTTTTGTAAGCTCCAAATCCTCTTCAAAAATAACAACTACCGGACCAACAAAAGCATAATGCTGACTTTTAGCATATTGCGTAAGATTATCAGCAAGCTCATTAGCTAATGCTTCACTACCCCACTGCTCAATATGGTCAAAATCTGGAGTACTTAATTTAAAACGATATTCATTCGGTGCCACGGTGTGATCGCGACCAATAGGCATCGCTTCAGCATCAATTTCACGTTCCAAAGCACTCGAAAAATCAACTGGCTGTAAATCTTTGGAGCCGAATTTTGCGAAGACGCCGTTCATTGCACCTTCCACGCTCTTCTCAAATCGGTCAAACACGCTCATGGTAAACCCTTTCTATCTGTTCAACATAGTACTCGCCCCAAGTACTGTGTTCAACTTGCACACACTATATCTTGCTATATTTTTCTTATTTATCTATATCATTCCATAAGTATTGGCGTGCATTTGCATCATGCTAAGTGTAATCTTAACAAGTATGATGCAGAAAAATAACAGTAATCATAGCGTATTATCACTATTCGCACGCAATACCACTACATTTTTTATATTATTACTTGCAGTTGTTATTCCTTGCTTGGGTAAAGCATTCCTTATTGATGGTAAAGAACGCGCTTATGAAGCATCTATTGTTGCTTGGTTTCATAATAGCGCTCCAGTTTCAATACTTTATTGCTCTAAAATTTTAGCTATTATTTTTTCCACTAAAGGGTGTTTAGTAATACTTGCACTACTTACTATTCTTTCCTTGTATATAGGTAAAAATTGGAAGCTCACTTGTATTCAGCTTTTCATTTCATTAATACCTATGATTTATATTTTCGCAGTAAAATTTGCAGTTCATCGTCCACGACCATATATTGGCTTACACATTAAAGTACCATCTGATCCAAGTTTTCCTAGTGGTCATACTTCAGCCGCAGTTGCAATTTGTGTCATGACAATGCTCATTATTTATGTTGTCAAACCATCTATTATTCAGCTTGGTTTACTTTTTAGTGCAATATTGGTTGTTATTGTTGCTATTTCTCGTCTTATTGTTGCAGCACATTTTCCTACAGACGTATTAACTGCTGCGATTATATATCCATTGCTTTCAATGAGCATATTGCGATCATGCCAACATCATCACTTATATATCGATCACAGAAAAGACAATGGATATATTGGCAAAAAATCTACTCAAAGCAGTACTACAACAACTCATAAGTAAACTTTTATAACAGTAGAAGCAAAGGAAGTTTTTTATGATTCGAGGATTTAAAAAATTTATTCTACGCGGCAGTGTTATTGATATGGCTGTCGGTGTCGTAATGGGCAGCGCAGTCACTGCTGTAGTAACAGCAATCGTAAAACATATTATTAATCCTCTTATTGCCATGATTTGTGGAAAACCAGAGCTTGATGGCGTATTAACTATAACCATGAATAGTGCCACTATCTCTTTCGGTGCAGTAATTGGAGCTTTACTTAATTTCCTTATTGTTGCCACTGCAGTATATTTCTGCATTGTTGTTCCTATTAATAAATTACGTGAAATTGGTGCAGATTTATTACAAATAGAGCATGAAAAAACAGAGGAAGAGAAACGCAAAGAACGTGAAGAAAAAACTATTCAACTTTTGCAAGATATTCGCAATGAACTAGTAGAACGCCGTTAATAACTAAGTTTTCTTCAAAAAAAAATTCCCGTTAATATGTAATAATTAACGGGAATTTTTATATGCATAACGTGTGATATTAATTCTTCTAATCATCACCTAAAGTAATATGAATACCGCCAACTAATGAACCAACAACATTATAGAGTAAAGCAATTATTGCAGATAATATTGTTAAAATCACAATTTCTACAATAGAAAAAATAGTGACAGCACTAAGTACAGTTGGTAAAGAAAATACGTCAGCGAGATTGAATCCATTACTGTCCAAACCAGTAGACGATACAATCTGTGTTACCTGATCAAAAACACCAACCATATTCAAGAACAACCATACCAAACCAGCAGCAATAACTTGAATAATACCACCAGCAACACTCAGCAAAAACGTAACTTTTGCAACCGACCATGCATCAACTCGCACTAAAGAAAGACTCATACGACGAGCACGAGGTATGTGATTTGATTTTTGAGATTGACTGGTAGGAGCTGAAGCAACACCACCAATAGTTCGACGTGAAGTATGAACATTACCACTTACTCGACCTGATGCTGATGATGTATTTCGAGTCATATTATTTAAAGAAGAAACATGATATTCATCACCAGCATTAGTATTCTCTTTCAAAGAATAATCAGCCGATTCCGAAGGAACTATCTTTTCTGCATATGTTTCTGTTTCATGCGGTAAAAACATGGCAGATTTCTCATTCATATTCATTGGATTTTGCGATGGCTCAAAATTTTCGCTCATCTCAGTGTTCCTTCTCTTACTATATTCGTTATAATCAGTGTCATTATATCAATGAGAGTACCAATAAAAACAGACTATAAACGTTTATCATGGTACTCTCATCAATATAGTAAAAAATATTTTTATTTCTTACTCTTATTCACCACTATGCGTAAATTCTTGAACTTCTTCATTCGATGAAGTTGCTTCACTTTCATCTATTTTATTCTCATTATCTTCAGTTTCTTCATTACGAGCAATAGAAATAATTTCATCACCCTTGTCTGGCTTAGCTAAAGTCACGCCTTGAGTAGTCCTGCCTGTACGCTTCACTTCATTAACATCAGAACGAATTACCTTACCGGACTTCATAATTGCCATAACTTGATCTGTTTCTTCAACAATCAAAGCACCCACTAAAGAACCACGTCCTTCTGCAAGTTGTACAGCTTTCACACCATAACCATTTCTTCCTTGCAAACGATACTCTTCAATAGCGGTACGCTTAGCAAAACCTTCGTTCGTCACGACAAGAAGATCTTTACTGGTTTCAGCGGCAACAACATCCATGTCGAGTAGTTCGTCGCCTTCTCTAAATCGCATGCCTTGAACGCCTGCAGTTTGACGTCCCATTGGTCGAAGCTGCTCATCATCAGCTCTAAACTTCAAACTCATTCCAAGCTTAGAAACGAGAATAATGTCATCTTCTGGATTGCATAAAGCTGCACCAATAAGCTCATCGACAGGTTCACCTGTTTCTTCATTAGCCATCAATCGTACTGCAATCAAACCACCTTGACGTGGAGAATCATACTCTTGTAATGCAGTTTTCTTAACTTTTCCAGAGCGTGTCGCCAAAACCAAATATTTAGCAACATCATAATTTGGAATTGATAACACTGCTTGTATTGTTTCTCCAGGAGCAAACTGAAGCAAATTAGCAACATGTTGACCTTTAGAATCGCGAGATCCTTCTGGAAGCTCATACGCTTTCAGACGATATACTCGACCACGATTAGTAAAGAACAACAACCAATTGTGTGTAGAAGTTAAGAAGAAGTGATCAACTACATCATCTTCACGCAATTTAGCGCCTTTAATGCCTTTACCACCACGATGCTGCGCACGATACTCATCTGCTTTCGTGCGCTTAATATAACCTGCGCGAGTTACGGTTACAACAACGTTTTCTTCAGCAATAAGATCTTCAACATTCATTTCACCAGAGAATGGAAGAATCTTCGTTCTACGTTCATCACCATACTTAGCAACAATTTCATCAAGCTCATCGCCAACAATTTTGCGCTGACGTTCTGGACTTGCCAAAATATCGTTATAGTCAGCAATCTTGCGCATCAAATCTTCATGCTCGTCGAGAATCTTCTGACGTTCCAAAGCTGCAAGTCTACGAAGCTGCATTGCAAGAATAGCATCGGCTTGTACTCCATCAACATCAAGCAAATTCATCAAACCAGTGCGAGCTGTTTCAACATCTTTAGATGAACGAATCAAAGCCACAACTTCATCAATCATATCCAAAGCCTTCAAATAGCCTTGCAAAATATGATCACGCTCTTCAGCTTCACGCTTTAAATAACGCGTACGACGATCAATAACTTCAAGCTGGTGATTTACCCAGTGACGAATAAACGCATCTAAACTCAAAGTACGTGGAACACCATCAACCAAAGCAAGCATATTTGCGCCAAAAGTTTGCTGCAATTGTGAATGCTTATACAAGTTATTTAAAACAACTTTTGGAACAGCATCACGCTTAAGAACAAGAACCAAACGCTGACCAGTACGACCAGAAGTTTCGTCGCGCATATCTGCAATGCCTTGAATCTTGCCATCGCGCACAGCCTCCCTAATTGAAGCCGCTAAGCGATCAGGATTTACCTGGTATGGAAGCTCAGTAACAACCAAGCACATACGACCCTTAATTTCCTCAGTATTAACTACTGCTCGCATGGTAATCAAGCCGCGACCTGTACGGTATGCTTGCTCAATTCCCTTGTGACCCAAAATGGTTGCTCCAGTAGGGAAATCAGGTCCTTTAATTCGCTGAATTAAAGCTTCAAGTAGCTCTTCTTTGCTTGCATCCGGATGTTCCAAAGCCCAGTGCACACCATCAGCCACTTCACGCATATTATGAGGTGGAATATTAGTTGCCATACCAACAGCAATACCAGCAGAACCATTCACTAAAAGATTCGGGAATCTTGCTGGAAGAACTGTAGGCTCTTGCGTTTTACCATCATAATTTGGTAGGAAATCAACGGTATCTTTATCAATATCTCGTACCATTTCCATAGCCAAAGGTGCCATACGGCATTCTGTATAACGCATTGCTGCTGCAGGATCATCGCCAGGAGAGCCAAAGTTACCTTGTCCATCAACAAGCATATAGCGCATAGACCAAGATTGAGCCATACGCACCAACGTGTCATAGATAGCAGAATCACCATGAGGGTGATACTTACCCATAACATCACCAACAACACGAGAGCACTTATTGTATCCACGATCAGGCCTATAACCACCGTCATACATTGCGTAAATAACGCGACGGTGAACAGGCTTCAAACCATCTCGAACATCCGGTAAAGCACGTTCAATAATAACGGATAATGCATAAGCCAAATAAGATTCACGCATTTCCTGCTGCAAATCCATGTGCTTTACGCGAGCACCCTTCATTAAACCATAATCAGTATTATCTGATTCTTGAGGGCTTTGTGGTTCCATTGAACCATCTGGCAGTTGATCTCGTTCTTCGCCATCATTAGCGGCATTTATTTCGTCTACCACTGCAATTCCTTTGTATTCTTATAGCTTACTAACGTTTTATGTCTTCTAGTGTCATAAATATATCACTAACTTTTAAGCATCAATAAACCTTGCATCATGAGCATTTCTTTGAATAAAGAGTCTACGCGGCTCTACTTCATCGCCCATAAGCATGGAGAAGGTTTCATCAGCTCGAGCAGCATCTTCAATATGAATCTGCTTCAAAATACGGTGTTCAGGATCCATAGTGGTTTCCCACAATTCCTGATAGCTCATCTCACCCAAGCCCTTATATCGCTGAATACCTTCACCTTTAGGAAGTTGACGACCAGCAGCTTTACCTTCTGCTAAAACTCGATCACGCTCGGCATCTGTATAAACAAAGTCATGTGCTCCCTTACTCCACTTCAAACGATACAAAGGAGGCATAGCAACATAAACGTATCCTGCTGTAATCATAGGACGCATGTAGCGGAAGAATAGTGTTAAATTCAAAGTAGCAATATGAGCACCATCGACATCAGCATCAGCCATAATAATGACTTTGTGATAACGAACCTTGCTTAAATCGAAATCTTCACCATAACCGCCACCAACAGCAGTAATTAAGGATTCGATAGTTTCAGACTTCATCATTCTATCGATTGAAGCGCGTTCAGTATTCAAAATTTTACCGCGCAATGGCAAGATTGCTTGCGTAATAGGATCTCGACCTTGAATTGCTGAACCACCTGCAGAATCACCCTCGACGATGAATAATTCGCACTCTTCAGGATTACTAGATTGGCAATCCTTCAGCTTATCTGGCATACCAGCTGTTTCAAAAATAGATTTACGCCTAGTATTTTCACGAGCTTTCTTTGCTGCCAAACGTGCTCGAGAAGCTTCCATGGCTTTTTGAATAATGTTTTTAGCTTCACTAGGATGAGCATCAAACCAGTCACCAAGCTTTTCAGTCATAACTCTCTGAACAAAAGTTTTAGCTTCAGAATTACCAAGCTTTGTTTTTGTCTGACCTTCAAACTGTGGAGTTGTAAGTTTTACGGAAACAACCGCAGTTAAGCCTTCGCGAACGTCGTCACCGGAAAGATTAGTATCTTTTTCTTTTAAAATGTTCTTTTCACGAGCATAACGATTCACTAACGTAGTAAGTGCTGCTCGGAAGCCTTCTTCGTGAGTACCACCTTCAGTAGTTGAAATTGTATTAGCAAAAGTATGAACTGCTTCAGAATAAGCAACAGTCCACTGCATAGCAATTTCTGCAGAAATACCAATTTCAAGATCTTCAGCCTCAAAATCAATAACATCTGGCTCTACTGGAACAGCTTTACGAGACTTTACCAAGTAATCAACATAATCCTTAATACCATGTTCATACTGGTAACTTACACTTTGATGTTTCTTTTCATCAGTAGATTCAGTATCTCCAGCAACTTCATCACCAGCTTCATCTGGCTTACGTAAATCAGTTAAGGAAATCTTTAAACCTTTATTAAGAAATGCCATCTGCTGGAATCGAGATCGCAAAGTTTCAAAATCATAAATAGTGGTTTCAAAAATTGTTCCATCTGGCCAAAATGTTACAGAAGTACCAGTAGATTCACCATCTTCCATTGGCTTACCCTTTGCCAAAGGAGCAGTAGGATGCTGATCTACATAAGTTTGAGTCCAGTGGAATCCTTGACGGCGAACCTCAATTTCTACACGAGTAGAAAGAGCATTTACTACAGAAATACCAACACCGTGAAGACCACCAGAAACAGCGTAACCGCCGCCGCCAAACTTACCACCAGCGTGAAGCTTTGTCATAACTGTTTCAACACCAGAAACACCTTCGCCTGGTACTTCATCAACTGGAATACCACGACCATCGTCTACAACTCTAATCGCGTTATCGGGTAAAATTGTTACTTCAATATGAGAAGCATAACCTGCTAAAGCTTCATCAACAGAATTATCGACAATTTCGTAAACCAAGTGGTGCAAACCACGAGGACCAGTAGAACCAATGTACATGCCTGGTCTGATTCTAACTGCCTCTAAACCTTCTAGAACTCTAAGATCACTCGCATCATAATGTTCAGGAGCAAGCGAATCATCAAGTTGAGCATCATCAAGCTTATGCCCTTCGACGGCATCAGCCATCGAATTATCTTCCGCGTTTGTCACCGTAGATCCCTTCACAATTTACCTCATATTACAAGGCATTTATAAAGCCAACACATGCTAGAAAGCACATAAAAGGGTATTCTAGCGCTTTAACTACAATATACGACATTCTACACAGATAGTATGACCTCTGGCTAATAAGAGCCCTTTTTATTATTTTTATAAAATATGATAGGAATAAAGTTAAAAACGAGATAAAAATTATTTTTTCCAGCGACCTAAACCACCAGCAGTTGGACCAATAACTTTAATTTCTTGAATGTCAACATGAGCAAGATTTTCATTAATTTTTTTCTTTAATTGAGGTAATAAATAGGAAAGTTGAGTAGCCCATACTGCAGATTGCGCTCGAATAATAAGCACATTATTTACAACTTGACTTATTTCGCAATGTTGAGCAATACTTTCGCCTACGACTTTACTCCATGAAGCACGTAATTTTGCTATAGAAAGCTGTTTATCCCACTTATTATTGGTAGCAAAAGTTTGTAATACCCCACATAACGCATTAGGATCTCTACCAGGTTTGCCAAAATTTTCCCAAGCTTTTTCAGCTCTTTTCATACGATTATCTTCACGTTCAGACTTAATAGAAAATGATTCAAAAATAATTGCTGGTAATTTACGCGTATCAAGTTTGAGCGTAACACTAATAGGTATCATGATTTATTCTCTTGCTGATAATGACGATGTTCTAATACTTCACCCAACATATTCTGGTGAGTTTGATCAATACTATTAGTATTTTTTTGTTGGATTAATATATCTTCAATATTTATTACATTGTTATTGTGAATTGTAACTTCATGAGGTATGTCATTAAGAGATGAAGTAGTAATAAAAACTTGATTTTGTTGAAGAGAAAAGTTCAATATTTGTTTACGACGTTGTTCATCAAGTTGAGCAAAAACATCATCAAGAATAATAATAGGATTTTCTCTATTATTCTCATTTTTTAAAGCTTCACACAGCGCCATTTTCGCTGCTATCGCAAGAGTCCAAGATTCTCCGTTTGAAGCAAAATCCTTAGCAGGCATATTATCAAGCATAAAACCTATATCATCGCGATGTGGTCCTATGAGATTGCACCCACGAGCTAATTCACCTTCATAAATACGCTGAAAATGTTCATTGAGAAGATTTATAATCCCATTATTTTCAGTACTTTTAACAAGCAGAATTTCTTCAAAGGAAGGAAAATATTGTAATTCTGCTACTGCTTTATTACTAGTAATATGAGTAACAAAATTCTTAAAATATTGATTAAGAATTTGCACAGTTTTTTGACGAACTTTTGTTAGTTTAATTCCAGTTTCAATGAATTTACCAGTCCAAATTTCTAATCCAGACAAAGAAATAGATTGATTATTATATGAAGAATCTCGAAGATTTCTTAATAATGCTGCACGCTGTTGAGCAACATGTTTAAATTCTTGTAAAAATTGCGCATAATTTGGAATTAAGAGAGATCCGGCTTGATCTATAAAAGTACGTCGAATTGATGGATCACCAATAATAAGTGATTGGTCGCGAGGAGTAAAAGAAACTACTGGTAAGGAACCAATAATATCCCTCATATATAACGATTTTCCAGCATTAATACGAGCCCTGTTAGCACTTTTTATTGAAAGAATAATTTCATATATAGTTTGTTGTGTGTCATCGTTTGTAGACAAGGAATTATGTGACTCATTAGTATCAGCTTGAATATGTACTTTATTATTACAATTATTACATATTTTGATTCGTATAACTGCTTTTTCATGTCCTCGAGCAATAAGAGGAACTGTTGAAGAAGTACGATGACTAAAACCAGTACTAGCTACTTCTAATGCTTCTATAATATTGGTTTTCCCTAATCCATTATTTCCGTAAATAATATTAATACCGGGTTTACAATCAAAAATAATATGATGCCAAGAACGAAACATATCAAGGGCAATTTGCGAAATGTACATTGCTTTATTACCCTTTCTTATTTTTAATAAGTTACTAAAAATTGCGGTATTACATTGCATAGAAAAATATAGCAAATATAATACCTACAGCAAATGTAATACCGCAAAATAATTAGTTATTAAAGCGCATTGGAACCAACAAGTAGCGATAATTCATAGATTCATCACCATCAGCTTCCTGTTGACCATTAAATTCGACAGGTTTTACTGCCGTTGACATCTTCATATGAACAAATGGTTCTGCAATGGCACCTAAACCTTCAAGTAAATAATTAGGATTAAAAGCAACAGTGATATCTTCACCATCCATATCTATGTCAAGTATCTCTTTTGCTTGTGATTCCTCAGCATTACCAGCACTTAAAATGAGCTCTTGATGAGTAAATATCATTCTAATAGGAGCATTTTTTTCAGCAACTAAAGCTACGCGTTTAATTGCATTAATAAGAGCCTGTCTATTGATTACAGCATGAATAGGATATTCATCAATAAAAAGTCTATCTATTGAAGGAAATTCTCCATCAATGAGTTGAGATGTGCTTGTTCTGCCAGAATTTTCAAAGCCTAATAATGATGGTTCTTCTTCGTTAAGATGAATAAGAACATTTTGATGGTCATCAAGTGAATGTGCAATATCTCGTAGTAAAGAGCCACGCACTAAAGAGACTGCATGAATATCGTCATGTTCGGGTGTCCACGTAAAAGTTGATCTTGATAAACGGAAACGGTCTGTAGAAGTCATCGTAACAGTATCGTTATCAAATTGAATTTGGATACCCGTGAGAACTGGCCTATTTTCTTCTTTTGAAATAGAGACTGAAGCTTGATTCACGGCTTGAATAAAAGTAGGCGCGTCAACTTGACCTAATTTTTGAGGCAGTGTAGGTAAATCTGGATATTCGCCTAGCGGCATAAGTTGAAGAGTAAAGGTAGATTTTCCAGAAGTAATAGTTAATGTATTATTTTCTGAGCTTAAATAAGTTTTTTCTGCAGGTAAAGATTTAGTAATATCAGCCATTAATTTGCCTAATACTAGTATGCTTCCTTCTTCATCAATACCGGCTTCAATGTGGTGGCGACTAGAAACTTGATAGTTAAAAGCAGAAAGTTGCAAAGTACCATTTGTTGCATCAATTTTTAGGCCTGCAAGAATAGGGTTTGCAGGACGCATATCTATTACGCGTGTAGTCCATGCGACAGCATCAGCAAATGATGCAGAGTTAACTTCTACTTTCATACATCCTCGTTTCTGTAAAAAATCTTTCTTTATTCTATCTTATAAGTAAGTCACATATGAAAGTTTTTCTTGCTATTTCGTAATTCGGATTGTTGTAACTGTTAATAAGTAAGTAGATAAGATAGTCGTACTAATAAGCAAGGTGAATATGTGGAAAAAACTGAAAAAAGCTCATAAACACTGACTTATGAACAGAAGAAAAATGTGGATAAACTTTGAGGAAGCATGTGGATAAAGTGCCGACTTATCCACAATAAAAGCTATTTTTGAACTTATTAACATTTTAGGTTCTCTTATAAACGTGTTGTTAACATTTTGAAACGGCGTTTTCCACGGGTTATCCGCAGTTTTTACCCACATTTGTTATTAACTATGTGGATAACTTTGCGAAATTTTATAAACACTATCTGCACAAAAAGGTGGAAAATTAATTTTATTATTATCTTTCGGAAGGATTTTGCTTCAAACGAACCGTCAATTCCATGACGTAATTATAGATTTCCTGCTTTTCCTGCATCTCACCACTTACACGTGTATAAGCATGCATAACTGTCGTGTGATCGCGTCCACCAAAAACTTCACCAATATCAACTAAACTCATACTCGTCATTTCACGAGCGAGATACATAGCAATTTGGCGTGCGAGTGCTACATTTTTTGTACGCTGACGACCCACAAGCTCATCAAATGTCATGTGGAAATACTGCGCAACTTGACTGATAATATCAGTTGGTCGAACTTCAATATCTGTAGCAAAGAAATCTTGTAAAGCTTGCTCTGCAAGAGCTTTACTCACAGGCTGATTACTTAAAGACGCAACAGCTGTAACACGTGTAAGAGCACCTTCAAGTTCGCGAATATTTTCCGTAAATCTCTCAGCAATTAAATCAAGCACATCACTAGGAACATTGCAATGATTCATCGAGGCCATCATTCTTAGAATTGCAATACGTGTTTCTAAATCTGGTGGCTTAATATCAACAGTAAGACCTGATTCAAATCGAGAAATGAGACGTGCTTCAAAGCCTTTAAGGTTTTTGGGCGCAACATCAGAAGCAATAACTATACGCTTATTTGCTTGATATAAAGAATTAAATGTATGGAAGAATTGCTCAAGCGTAGCTTCCTTTCCACCCAAGAACTGAATATCGTCAATGAGCAGAACATCAACTTCTCGATAACGCCTATTAAAAGCAGCAATCTGACCTTGACTTTGATTTGGTGTTTGCAATGCTTCAATAAATTCGTTAGTAAATTCCTCACTCGTAACATAACGAACTTTAAGAGAAGTATCCTTCACTAAAGCATAATTACCAATAGCATTGAGTAGATGTGTTTTACCAAGACCAGATCCGCCATAAATACATAATGGGTTAAAATCACGTCCGGACCCTTCAGCAACTGCTAATGCAACAGTTCTAGCGAAGCGATTAGAATCTCCAGGAACAAACGTATCAAAAGTTGCAGAAGCATTCAAATGCGTAACAGCATCGCGTTGGGAGATAACAGGTATCTTTTGTTGTGAAGATAACGCAGATGATGAAGACATGTGAGTTTGTTGTAATGTGGAAACTCCAGTGACATGATCAAAGTCCGGTTGTGAAGGAGAAGAAATTGCCGGCTCTTTTTGTTTTACTGTCTTTTTGTCTGCAAATGGTACTGAAGATGAGTTTGAAGATAAAGTATTACCAGAATCTTGTCGTGACGTGTTATCAGCAGAAGGAATAGAGCCAGTTGTTGCTGCGATGGTCGCACGATCAGTGTGTTGTACCTGTGAGGATGCTGGGGTTGAAGAATTTTGTACAGGCTTTTTTTGATGCTCAGACTGTGGAACAATCCTAAAAGCAGGAAACATATCTTTGCCAGTGCAAATTTTTAAGGCAGTGAGCAATGGTGCATTAAGCTCATTTTGTAGCGCTTGTTGCGTTTCTGCATTTGATACGCACAAAACAATAGTAGTACCAAAAATTGCTTCCGGCTGAACGCCTTCAAACCAACCTTTGTCACGTGCAGTTAAAAGGGCGTTATGCTGTAAAACAGTAAGCGTATTAGACCAAACCAAAGCAGCTTGCGATGTCGTGTCGCCTAAAGTATCAGCCATTTCACCCCCAACCTTTATTAGAGTGCATGAACGGAATGGGATTACATTAACCCATGCTCCATGCGTGTAAGTGCGTAAATAAGTATCAGTAAGATATGTTTACTCCAACCCTACGAAGTTATCCACAGTCTAGCGTGTTGAAATCACTTAATTGTGAATAACATGTGTGTAATTTGTGGATAAGTATGAAGCATGATTTTGGCTATTTTTCAACGTTTTAATCCAATTTAAAATGTAATAGAAATGTGAAGAATTTATTTTTTGTTAGGTTGATTACACATTACTAGATGTACTCATAAAAGGTGGAGTTTTGACTCTTGGTGAGGGGTAAGAGTATTTTAGTAGAGCTTGACTCATACGGGGCCACGCTTTTGCGTGGCTGAATACAGGAGCATTAGTTATGAAGAGGACATTCCAGCCGAATAACCGTCGTCGTCACATGAAGCACGGCTTCCGCGTTCGTATGCGTACGCGTGCTGGTCGTGCAGTAATCAATCGTCGTCGTGCCAAGGGCCGTAAGTCGTTATCTGCCTGAGTTAAGGTAGCGTCGTCAGGTATGGAAAGGCTGAAAAGCCACCGTGATTTTGTTGCGGTTCTCAAAAAACGGCGCAAAGTGAGTTCGCGGGATATCGTCGCGCATTATGTTATGCGTGACGATATGTCCGTATGTCACTCACCTAACGAAGACAGAAATGCAAGTCTAGGATGTATTGCCACGGGTTTTGGAAATAGCAATCCCGCGGCTCTTTGTGATACCTACGTGCACTCTCAAAAATCTGAGGATGCCAAGAGGCTAGGTCTTGCTGTATCTAAATCAGTGGGGAAGGCTGTAGTTCGCAATAAAGTGAAACGACGTTTGCGAGTAATTGCCAGAGAATGTGAATCTTTATTGCCGGTAGGATGTGATGTTATATTACGAGCAAAACCTACTGCAGCTCAATCCTCATTTGATTCCTTGTATCAGCAAATCGAAAAGCTATTTGGCAAAATTAGTGTGGTTTTGCAGTCTGCACAAGGTTGTGAATTGCATGAAGATAATCAATAAGTTAGTGCTTATCGCTACTTATCTCTTGAAAGTGTGGTACTTATTTTTATGCATAATAAAAAAAGTTTTAGTACTACAGTTGTGATTCGTGCCATTCAATGGTATCAGCGCACTATTTCTGCCCAAAGACCAGCTTGTTGCCGTTATTATCCTACTTGTTCTCGTTATGCTATCGAGGCAATTTCCCGATATGGAACGATAAAAGGCGGTATTCTTGCAGTGCTGCGTCTTCTTCGCTGCAGGCCATGGACCAGCTGCAGTATTGATGATGTGCCACGTAAATATTCGATTTTTTATAGGTACACTTGGTCTAAAGCACATGAAGAGCCACGGTTAACTCCCTTGGCTGAAGAAGACAAGGAAAACTAATGTTTAATCAAAATGAGTTTTTACTTGATAAAGGATTTTTGGGATGGTTTTATAAAATCCTAACGCCGGTTGAGTGGCTGATGACTCAAGTTATGCACTTATTCCATAACTTCTTAACTATGCTAGGAATGAATGAGATTGGCTTTTCGTGGGTTTTGTCAATTGTTTTCTTGGTGTTAGTTGTGCATGCATGCATTTTCCCAGCATTCATTAAAAGCATTAAGGGCATGCGTCAAATGCAAGCTATTGCTCCTAAGGTTAGAAAGATCCAGCAAAAGTATAAAGGCAAAACTGATGCTGCTAGTAAAGAAGCTATGCAGCGTGAAATGATGAAATTGTACCAGGATAATAATGCTAATCCTGCTGGCTCATGCTTACCTATGATGATTCAAGGTCCAGCCTTTATGAGTATTTGGTATACACTTTCAGTTATTCCATTTATTGCTAGAGGCAAGCATGCTTCTCTTGGCGCTTTTGATGTTGCTACAGCACAGCAGTTCGTTAAGACGCATGTGTTTGGTGTTGGTGTAGCAGATACTTTTATGACGGTTCAAATAACTGGGAAAATCACAATCGTAATCTTTGTTGTACTCATGTGTGCAGCAATGTGGTACATGCAGTTTAATAATATTCGTAAGAACCTGCCTCCTGAAGCTAAACAGGGTAGTCAATATACAATGCAGAAGCTGATGATGTGGGGCTTCCCACTGATTTATGTATTCTCTGCATTTGCTATGCCATTTGCAATGTTAGTGTACTGGCTAGTGAACAATATCGTTAATATGTTGCGTTCTATTTGGCAAGTTTATGCATTCCCAACTCCAGGTTCTCCAGCTGCTGAGGAAAAAACAAAACGAGATTACCAAAAGGAAACAGCACGTCGTCAACGCGAGGGTTTGCCTTCTATTGAAGAAGAAAAGCTTCAAGAAGCTCGTGAGGAAGCCGAACGTAGAGAAGCAGAAGGATTCCAGCGTAAGCAGCCTCAACGCAAGCGTAAAGTATCAAAAAAGTAATAAGAGAGTATGTTGAGCGCTTCATAAAGTTTATGAAATAACTCTTAAAAAATTATTTATTTGGCTTTATTATCCGCTAAACTAGACTTCAGAATTTTGCAACGTGAGTTTTTAAATCACGATAAGGAGTAAGTAATGGTACAAGATGAGAAGAGGACAGTTGATCAGCTCAACGAAGAAGCTGATATTGCTGCGGATTATTTGGAAGGACTGCTTGATATTGCCGATTATGAGGGTGATATTGAGATGGGTGTACGTAATAATCGACCAATGATTCAAATTGTTGCCGATGATGATACTGATATCAAGCATTTGATTGGTCGTGAAGGTGAAGTAGTTGATGCTTTGCAACAGTTAAGCCGTCTTGCTGTTCAGCAGAAGACTGGTGACCGTTCGCATTTAATCGTTGATGTTGATGGTTTCTTAAAGCGTAAGCGTCAGCATTTGCGTGATATTGCGTTAGATGCAGTTGATGAAGTGCGTGAAACCGGTGAACCTGTGGATTTGAAACCGATGAATTCGTTTGAGCGCAAGGTGATACACGATACGGTGCGTGATGAGGGATTACGGTCACGTTCACATGGAGAGGAGCCTCATCGGTATGTGACAGTGTATCTTCCAGCTCATATGAGTGATGAAGTTGATGACGATGTTCTTGATGATGAGGAATATGTGGAAGAATAAGAAATCTTAGCATTTTGAATTCCTCGAATTACAAGAACAAGCAAAATAGGTAAAAGTAACATGATTGAACAATAATGTTTGATTGTGTTACTTTTATTGCTTTTTATGAGATATTAAAAATTGTGTAATATTGGAAACTATTGCAAAATACTAGAAGGCAAATACGGAGAATGATGGAAGATATTGAATCTGCTCACGATGCTCAAGTTAGTCAGAGTATTAGTATTCAAGCAGAAGAGAACTCTCAGGGTATAGTTGATGAGCTTGATGGTTCTTCGCTGTTAGCTGAAATTTTAGGTGAAGCATTGTCTCAATGTGTGTTGTTTCACGTGAAACTGCAAAAAGAAGGTTTATTGCGAGGTCTGGTTGGACCACGAGATATGGGGATTTTGTGGGAACGTCACATATTAAATTCTGCGGCTGTTGTGCCTTTTATTCGTGCAGCTGTAGAAAAAAGTAAGCAAAAAAGAGTTGCTGATGTAGGCAGTGGTGGAGGTTTTCCAGGGTTAGTTGTAGCAGCTTGTTTGCCTGATTATGATGTTACTCTCATCGAACCAATGGAGCGTCGAGTTGATTGGTTGCGCGAGTGTGTTGCGCTTATGGGTTTAAATAATGTTACTATCTTTCATGGTAGATCAGATGAAGTTATTGAAAAAATTAAATCACATACTATTCCACCTTTTGACGTAGTAACATGCAGAGCTGTAGCTCCTATGACAAAATTGGCTGGATGGACGATTCCTTTGTTAAAGACTCATGGAAGTTTGATTGCTTTAAAGGGAAAATCTGCCCAAACAGAAGTAGAAAAAGCTGCAAAGATGATTCGTAAAGCTGGCGGCATAAATCCTCGTATTCTTGAAGCACAGGTTGCGCCTGGCTTACAGCCGACTACTGTCGTAATCGTCGACAAAGCTTAATTTTAAAGTTTTGTAACTTATGTGTTAGCTTGTCAATATGTTTCATGTTTCACATGAAACATGAAACAATTTTGCACTTTTTATGTCCATAGAAACAAGGAAACTTGAAGCACAGAATTCTTTTTGCATCTTCATCATTATGTGTGGGGGGTGATATGTTGTGGAGTCAGCTGCAGAAACCATTCAACGTATTTTTGGAGATTCAAAGTCGTCGCTAGGTATTGAATTAGCAGATTTGACGTCCCGTTTTCATGCTCTTGAGCAAGCAACGTATCCTAAACCAGAAAAGACGCGTTTTATTGCAGTTGCCAATCAAAAAGGTGGTGTTGGTAAAACGAGTTCCGCCGTTAATCTTGCTGCAGCCATGGCAATCAGTGGTTCACGTGTACTTGTTATTGACATGGATCCGCAAGGTAATGCTTCTACAGCTTTTAACGTGCCACATGCTTCTGGAGATTCCTCTGTATATGATGTTATTGAAGGGCGAAAAAGTATAGCGGAAGTAAAATGTGCGTGCCCAGATATTAACGGTCTTGATGTAGTTCCAGCATCTATAGATTTGAGTGGTGCTGAATTGGAACTTGCTGATATAGATAATCGCAATAATCTTTTGAAGGATGCTATAGAGTCATATCTTGATAATTGCGCTGACCATTACGACTATGTTTTTATTGATTGCCCTCCTTCTTTGGGCTTGCTAGTAATTAATGCTATGTGCGCAGCGCAAGAGATGCTTATTCCAATCCAAGCTGAATATTATGCACTAGAGGGATTAGGGCAACTTATACGAACCATTGGGCTGGTTCAGGAGCATTACAATCCAATTTTGGTTGTTTCAACCATGCTAGTGACAATGTTTGATAAGCGCACTCTATTAGGACGAGAAGTTTTTCAGGAAGTTAAGAATCATTATCCTAATATCGTATTAGAAACTACCATTCCTCGTACTGTGAAAATACCTGAAGCTCCTAGCTTTAATCAAAGTGTTATTACCTATGATCCACGTGGCGCTGGCGCTATATCATACCGCGAAGCTGCGTTAGAAATAGCGAAACGTTCAAAAACTGTATTGTCAGTTATTGCTGCAAAGAAAGATGCTAATCAGCAGAAATAACAAGGGGAGAATGAATGATGAGTGGAAATAAATCTCGTTTAGGAAAAGGCTTGGGTGCCCTATTTCCAGCCTTACCAGGCGAAGATACTCTTGTTGATTCAGTGCCGAATTTGCAAGAGAATGTTTCACATGAAACAGTGCAACAGAAAAGTGAGAACAATGTTTCACATGAAACAGTGCAACAAGATTTTGTTAACTTGAATCATGTTTCACATGAAACAAAAGTGCCTAGCATGCTTAATTCAATTGCTCCTCATGCTGATAAAAAACATGAAGATGAGGTTGGTGATGTTCCACGTGAAAACAAATTGTTAGCGCAGCCTCATAAACATGCGCGAAAGCGTTCTACAATGCCATCTCTTGGTGATGTTGCACGTCCGATGGATTTCTTTTTTGGTGACTCTGCCTCAACAGCTTTCACATCAGGAATAAAAAAAGAAAGCAAAAAAGATGAAATTGTCACTGAACAATCCGCATCTACAGCAACAGAGGAAACTGTAGAAAATCAATCTTTGCAACCAATTAAAGGTGGCTATTTAGATCATCTTAAGCCGCTTGATATTAAACCTAATGCTCATCAGCCTCGTACCATTTTTGACGAAGATGAGTTGCGGGAACTTGCTTCTTCAATCAAAGAAGTT
Organism: Gardnerella vaginalis; assembly: GCF_001546485.1. Taxonomy (GTDB): domain Bacteria; phylum Actinomycetota; class Actinomycetes; order Actinomycetales; family Bifidobacteriaceae; genus Bifidobacterium; species Bifidobacterium vaginale_D. Next base: position 104,582 of record NZ_KQ956830.1, read on the forward strand.
GGCGTATTACAGCCTATAGTTGTAAGACCAATTGAAGATGCCGATAAGAGTGACAAGCAAATTGCACACTATGAGCTTATTATGGGAGAACGTAGGTGGCGTGCTTCACAGATTGCTGGATTAGATACTGTGCCAGCAATTGTGCGCACGACTTCTGATGAAAATATGTTACGTGATGCGTTACTCGAAAATCTTCATCGCGTGGCATTGAATCCTCTGGAAGAAGCTGCTGCATATTCGCAAATGATTGATGATTTCGGTTTAACACAGATACAGCTTTCACAATCTGTATCGAAATCTCGTCCACAAATTGCAAATACCCTGCGACTCTTAAATCTTCCAGCTAGCGTGCAGAAGCATGTAGCATCTGGTGTGCTATCTGCAGGTCACGCTCGTGCTTTGCTTGGTTTAGAAACTCCAGAAGAGATGGAAGATTTAGCTAATCGAATTATTTCTGAAGGTTTGTCTGTCCGAAGTACTGAAGAAATTGTTTCCATTAAAACAGAGCATTCACCTAACGGTATAAATCGTACCCGTAATCGTCGTAATAATAAATGGTCAGGTTCGCCAATTCGTAAACAATTGGAGGAACATTTTGCAACTAAAGTTGCTATTAAGGGTACAGAGAATCATGGTCGCATTGAGATCGTATTTTCTTCTCCCGAAGAAATGCAGCGTATAGTTGATTTATTGGTAGTAAAGCAACAGCAATAAGTTTAGAAGTTTGTATGTGTGAATACTTGTTGATTCATAAAGCTTAGCAATTGTGTTTTGTTGGCAGTGAAGTCAACCGTGTGTATGTGTATAAGAGCGCTGTGAATCTATGAGTGTTATGTTCAAAATATGCAAACTCAATTTTGAGTACATTTCGAGTGATTACTAAAAAGGAAAATAGTAATGAGAAGTACGATGCTGAAATTTACTTAAACTCCCAGAACAACTACTTGAAATATGAGTCAAAGTTTATAGAAGACACGCAAAAGTATCGCTGACAAACGTACCAATAACGCAACAAACTAGCCATATTAAACTGTTCAATAGACTGTAAATGATTGTATTCTCAAGTTTTGGAGTTTTCCTCAACCGAATAGGGGAGTATTATTTTCAATAGTAGTTATGCTGCTTGTCATGTTGTATTTGCAGGTTGGGTGACTATTTTTGTGCAAAATTCATATGCTACGCATCGAAAGAGAGGAAATGCTAATGAATAAAAAGTGGTGCGCTGCTATGGTTGCAGTAGCAACATTAGCCGGAGGAATGGCGCTTGCTGGTCCTGCATATGCTGATGAGCCGCAGTATTCTCCTGAATCTTGGCTTGCTGCTGAAAACTTAAACGCAGAGAATAAAAAACTGTATTTACAGGCTATTCATGCTGCTCATGAAAAAGCTGAAGAAACCGGCAAAGTTCAAGCTATATTTTATCGAAATGATCATAATATAGAAATTCCAAAAGGTTATACCGTTGTTCACGGTGATAATAACGCAGGCACATTCTACATTGCACCTGTTAATGTCGTTAACAATGCTTGGACTGTGGATGAAGCCAATCCTACTGAAACTTTTGCGTTAAGCGACGAATTTATAAAATCGTTAAGTACTTATCCAGAAGATGTCAATTCGGGTTTCGCTGCTGTAATTTCTGGTGGCACACCTCGCAAGTCTCCATTATTTGTCATTCCAACCAAAGGCGATTTTTGTGCAGGACTGACGGGAACTCCTTACGCTAATTGTTCCACGTGGCGCGACGGAAGTGATGTTGATATCAACAAAGTATCCGTCAGCAAGATTGGAAAGTATTCTGCAAACGTAGATGTCGAATACAATGTGCGCTCAGATAATTCGGTAAAAGATCTGAAGGTGTTATCGTACTGGTACAAGAATATGGAACCTACTGGATTTGCTGTTGACGTAGATTGGTCATTTTTCCCGTTAAATGCCGAAGAAAAGGCTTATGTTACGAACATTCGCATGGATGAAGTTCCATATGAAAAAGGCACTCTGAAAAAATACGCAATTTCTGAAGATAATGCAAAAGAGGCTGCTCAGGAAGAGGCTACTACAGAAGATGCTGTTGAGCGTTCTTATTGCTTCGAGGGTACTGCTGTTAAGGAAAATTTGCAGGCCAACGTTGGCAAGAACAATACTACGGTGACCTTTGCTGAGTTACTTCCAGGTGCCGTATATGGTAATACGACTAAGCAGGTGTTGCCTTTCTACGCTCAGTTTGGCCCTATGTCTACTGTAGAATCTCCTGACGGTAAAGTGATAAGTGACGATATTTCTCGAACTCAGACGAGTGTTAACAATCTGTTGACTAACAGAGTGCCTGAGGATTCGCTTATTCCACAGGCCGGTGCTAAGGGCTTTACCGTGTGGCTTGAATGGCGCGATAAAAATGGTTTGTTAAGGCATTCCCAAGAGAAGTTAGTTCCTTCGTTTAAAACACTTCCAGATGGTGGGCATTTTTATGATAATTATCCGAAGGGTAATCCTGATGAAGGTGTAGTCGTTGAAGATGTTCAAGAGCCTGAAGTTACGCCAACTGGTGAGAGTGGTGAGTTGCCTGATTTTGAGGATGCTGCTGACAGTTTAGACGGTTTTGGCGATTTGGGTGACCTCGATGGCCTTGGTGAATTAGATGATCTTGGTGACCTCGATGACCTAGGCGATTTGGGCGACCTCGATGATGTTGATTTGGGTGACCTCGATGCTTCTGCTGACTTAGGTGATGTCGACATAGAAACTATGGATGTAGATTCTAGCGCTGAGCCAGTTGCTGAGCCAGTTGCAGATTCTGCTGCTATGTAAATGCGGATTGAGCGCGGTACTATCAGCTGGCTCATAGTTAGTTGATAATTTTAAAAGTTAATATTGTAGTATTTCGGCTGGGCAAGTTGTGTGTGAGAGTGCAGGGTAAGGCATAGGATGCTCCTCTGTTTCACGTGGAACAGGTCCAGCCGATTGCTATATATGCTTAAATGCTCAATGGTAGTGAATGAGTGTAAAACTTTTCAAATATGGTATGAGATTTACTGACGGTTTGCATTTACTTGAGTAAGTTTTAAGCATCCTTTTCATTGAGATAAGCTTGGGCGTCAAGAGCTGCTCGGCACCCCATGCCAGCTGCAGAAATAGCTTGACGATATACATTATCAACTACATCGCCGCATGCAAACACACCCTTAATAGATGTGCGCGTTGAAGCACCTTCTACTGCGATAGTACCATCTTCATTGAGAGCTAGTGCATTTCCTAAGAATTTCGTTGCTGGAGTATGGCCAATTGCTACAAACAAGCCAGCTGACTCAACTTCTTGAGTTTCTCCCGTCATGACATTGCGAACGGTAAGTGACGTAGCTTCTGTATCATTTCCGTGAACTTCTTCTACAACACTATTAAGTATGAACTTAATTTTTTCATTTTCTTTCGCACGATCAACCATAATTTTTGAAGCGCGAAATTCGCTACGTCTATGAATTAAAGTAACAGAAGATCCAAAGCGTGTAAGGAATTGTGCTTCTTCAAAAGCAGAATCTCCGCCGCCCACAACAGTAATTGGCTTTCCTCGGAAGAAGAACCCATCGCATGTTGCACAATACGATACGCCTCGTCCGGAATACTCCTGTTCGCCAGGAACGTCTAATTTACGCACCTGTGAGCCCGTAGAAACGATAACAGCTTCAGCTTCGTAAGTTACACCATCATCTACAGTTACGCGCTTTATAGGGCTGCTAAAGTCTACGGAAGTGACATCGTTGAGAAGAATCTCTGCTCCGAACTTCTCTGCTTGTTGTTGCATGCTTTCCATAAGATCAGGACCTAGAACACCATTTGGAAAACCTGGGTAATTTTCCACCTCAGTGGTATTCATAAGTTGACCTCCAGGGGTAAGTGCGCCAGCAATAATAAGCGGCTTATATCCGGCACGACCTAAGTAAATTGCTGCAGTGTATCCTGCAGGGCCTGAACCAATAATAATTACTTTACGAATATCATTTTTCATGCGAGTATTATCCTTTTGTAATATTTTTTAAAATAATAGTTTATTGTTGCGGAACGGAAGTTAAGAAACCAACAATGATGAAGCTACTGCTAACTATAAAGCAGTACATAATTTTTATGCATTACTATGTAATAGCTAGCAGTATTATCGCCAATAATCAATACAGTTTTACGGAATTAATGTAGAGACTATTCTTAGGCATACTATCTTTTGGAACCCACAACATAAAATCTTGTGACTTCACAATCTTCGTAAGTTTCACGTCTGTGGTTCCACTCTCATCAAACGTAAATTCTGCAACTTGTGTGCCCTTGGTTGGATCGTTTTTGGTATTCGCCAATAAATAAGCATGTCCACCAGAAGTACGGATTGAGATAACAAAACGGTATACTGCTTGTGGCTCAGTCAGATGAATATAATATCCATAACCAGGCTGTTGAGCAGGGAAACTAAGGAATTGATACCGGTCTGCCTGATATGCAACAGTGTTTGTAGGAACTTTAGGCTTTGGTACAGCACGAACTTGTTTGCGACCTATATGTTTTTTGGCAGGCTGCTTTTCTTGCGGTAAAATGCCTTGACTGCCAAACGGCACATTCTCAAGATTAGTGCTGTCCCATGAACCATTATTACCAAAGTTGTCTGCGCTTTCATGTGTGCCGAATAAACCGTGTAATGCTAGAGCTAATCCGGCAATAAGAAGCAAAGAAACTGCGCCAATCGCAATTACTTTAGTCGACAAACCCCACCAAATCTTAGCGTCTGCAATAGTGCCATTATTGCTCTGATTATTCTGCTTTTGCTTATGTAGGGCTGCAGCTTGTTCGATAGGTTGGAAACTTGGTGGCAAAGACGGCGTATTGTTCACTGGCTGATCTTCACTCTGTCTGCTGTTGATTTCGTCGCGGAGTGCTCGAGCTGATTCTTCGCCCGGCGCAATAAACCTCCCGTGGGTATCTACAACTGGAACGCGACCGGTAGACTCGCCTTCAGAAATCAAATTCTTTGGTCGAGTCATCAACTCAGTATGCTGCGTATTTTCTGCAAGCAAATTCTCAAAATCAAAACTGCCAATTACGCTTGCTTTGTTTGTAGCATTTTTTATTTCTTTATTCTGTTTATTAACAGTTTGTTCAAAAACATTACGTGACGTAGCAGAATCAGGAAAATGCTTATATGATGCCGATAATGTTGGGAAAATAACATCGTCGGTATCAAGCTCAGTAGGAGCTAAAATATTAGCCATTTCTGCTGCTGCAATATCATGAAAATCTATGTCCGTGCTAGTGTTGCCATCATCATTAAGGCTGTCGGCATCGCTATTCTGTGCATCTGCACGAGCATTGCCATGCTTTAATAACGATCCGAGTGTCCTTCCGGCATTTTTAAAACCCTTGCCGAATTTTGTAGATTTGTTACTTTCGCGAGCAAGTGTATTGAGCGATGATGCTGAAGACAGATTATTAACATTTTGTTCAGCGCGTTGCAGAAGTTGCTCATTAAATTGCTCTTCAGTTTGTGTAAAATCTTCTGGCAATGGAAGTATTTCGCTATCTTCTGCACTCTTTAGATGGACATTACTAATAGAAGCAACACTAGTTTTACCATTAAACTCAATATCCTGTTGAGTAAGCTGAGACAACGGTGTATAAGATCCTAACAATGCCATTAATTCTGCAATAGAAGCCATAGGAACGATGTTGCTATTCTCATGAGCAGCCAGGCTTCTTGTACAAATCATTCGGAACTCGGAAGGCGTATTATCTGGCAGCAGTGAGGCATCAAAATGAGCTTGCACGCGTGACGACGTTCTTGTAAGAAGAGTGTACAGTAATGATGCAAGTTGACGTGTGGCAGTATGTTCTATGCTTTGTTTTGCGATAGGATGATTATCGTCTCGCAGTTGCGTTATATCTTCTAGAAGAGGACTTACTGGGGTGTCTGCAAGCTCAATTCCAGACGAGCTGATGCGAACTGTATCGCTAGAAACAGCGTGATGAGTAATATTATTTGCGAGCAATTTACTGAGCGCTTGTGCGGTTTCTGCAACGATTGTTCGTATAGCTTCATAGCTTAATGGAGCATCTTTGCGAGCTAAATAATCATTAATAGTAACACCGCGATCAAGCGCTGTAATAATAATCGCCACAGCGTCATGATGTTGTAATTGCAGCACTTGTGTAAAACGACGATTGTGTGATAAGGCCAAAGTAGAAGCGATAGCATTTACTTCTGGCAAGAAATGCGAATTTCGTACGATAAAAAGCTGACAATCTTGCGTAAGTATATGGTCATTAGCCTGCCAAACTTGCAAGCCTGCTTCATTGCGCAGAAGCGATACTAAAACGTATCGATTCAGTACAATATCTCCCAACCGAGGTTCCATGTGTTCCTCATCTTCCTACGCATACACAATATATTAATAATATTTTTTACTACCATCTCATTGTACTGATGAAACGTCATGTTATGTACAGTAATTTTGTTGATATTGTAATAATTTCCAAAATCATCACAGATTATCATAAGAAAATATGAATACTAGTTATTAAAATTCCTCATTTCATCATTGATGGGACTGCGTATGAGACTGAACTCTGCGCGCAACGGTGTGTTTTTCTTGATGTTGTTGCGATTGTTGATGCTCGGTATCGTTAAAAACTTTGGCAAGTGGTGCAAGGGCAGGAATTTTTTGCGCAAGTTTACTGATTATTGGACGAGATAAATCTATAAGTTCATTAGCTTTGAGTAACAAAAGTATTGCGAGGTAAATTAAGGCAATAAGAATAGTCATTATTGCGCAGATGAGAATAGCGTTCATCCAACGTAATACGCCATGCAAATTTGGTGCATTAAGATTGAAAGCGTGTAATAATGGTTCGCGCACTACAAAACCAATTGCAATAGATACTACAGATGCAACAACAATTTTTATATGAGATATTACGAGTCTACGATCATCTAGATTATGTTCAAAACGATTACGTAGCATATGAACTAATGATGGAAAAGTAAGAATGTAGCTTATCGATACTGCAGCTCCTAAAGCTGTAACCCAGTAAGTAGGTGGCAAAAAATTAATGCAAGAAACAAAAATGATAAGTTCAGTAAAAAGTTGAGCGAAAGCAAAAATGAACGGACTTTTACCATCTTCAAATGCAAAAAATGTTCGTTGAATAATTAAATAGCTACTAGTAAGAGGCAAGCCAAATGCCAACATCATTAATGGTGCTGCCATAAGATTAGCTTCTTGCATGCTGATTGAAGGAATCAGAGCCAGTGAAATAGGCGTTGGAATAACAATAAAGACAACGGTAAAGAAGCACATAATTAAACTTACGTGGCGAAGAGCTTCACTCAAATCATTACGTGCGATATGCAAATCGTGCGCAGCAATAGCTCGCGAAATTTTAGGGAAAATAGCAGTTGCTACCGATACTGCGACCAATGAGTATGGTAGCAAGAACATGGTGTAAGCGTTTTGATAAGTAGCATTGCCAGCTACTTCAAATTGATTTAAACCTAAACGTTGTTCTGCAATAAATGGAACGCTAGTAGTGATATGTGTAGTAATCATTACAACAATTTGCGTAACAATTACAATACCCATACTCCATGCGGCAACAGGACCCATAGAACGTAGACCGATATCTCGTATTCCCCAGCTTGGATGATATTGGATGCCGCTTTTCATCAGTGGCCAAAAGAGTACTAAAGCTTGCGCGGCAACGCCAAAAGTCCAGAAACCAGCGGTGAGTAGTAAAGTAGAGCCATTCCAGAAACTGAGTGGTGCTTGATTTACTTTTCCAAAAAGTAGAATGAAAACACCAAAACCGCAGCAACTAATAATATTAGCTGCAACTGAACTCCACGCGTACATTGCGAAACGACCTTTAGCGGCAAGTATCTGACCAAGAACCGTGTACAATCCATAGAAAAAGATTTGTGGCATACACCATAAGGTAAAAGCACAGGTGAGAGTCTGCATTTCGGCATTTCCGCCGGCATAGAGCATAGTGAGTAAAGGTGTTGCTACAGACATAAGAATAGTAACACCAAGAAGTAGAACGATAGCAAAAGTAATAAGCTTATTGAGGCGTTCTTCCGCATTTTTCTTCTCTAGTGTACGCACAATTTGCGGCACTAACACAGCATTAAAAATACCACCAGAAACAAGCGTATAGATGAGCTGTGGAATCATGGATCCAGCTTGATATGCGTTTGCAGCTAAGCCCGTTGTTCCAAGAGCTGCAGCTAGCAAAATAGTGCGTATTTGACCAGTAATGCGTGATGCTGCTGTTCCGCTAGCCATAATAACAGAATTGCGACCTACTGAACTCATTCGTCTGGATCCTTCTTACGGTGGAATTGCCTCCAAAGACCAAGTGCACCAAGCATGAAGGCAAATATTATGATAATCGTACCGCTTTTATCGCTAATTTGCAGTGTGCTAGTAATGAGTGTGCGTTGCTGTTGTGAAAATATGCGATGTTGTCTATCTTCCAGTACAAAAGTGGCTTGAGTGTGAATTGAAGTCGTAATGCGCAGCGGTAAAGTAACTTGGGTTTCGCTATTTGCTGGAATATTTACCAAAGTTTTACGGCGTGTAACGATTTCCATAGCATGCGTATCGGCGGATAAATATACTCGCACAGGGTAAGGGTGTGCATTGCTAATGGTAACTGGCATACTGGCAGTTTCGCTTACTGCTGTGATTCCGCGTGGTGGAATAATACGGATTTTGTTAAGTAGTGCGCTGGTGAAATATTGGGCGGTATCGTTACGTAAATCTGATTTGTTGAATTGTTTATTTTGGGTATTGCTTTTCTTAAGTGTTATTGTATGAGACTGTACCGTCGTATTATTAGCTAGCTCGTGGAATGCGATATCGTCATAGAGCTGTAGTACATGCTCCCCCCAAGTTTTTGCGTTCATAGTTTTCTTTGTTTTTGCCGTTTGTTTAGCAAGTGCTTGGGCATCGCCTTCAGTGTTGTGTGATTGATTAGCAGCATTGTAATCAAGAATATGTTTGGTAAGTCGTATAACGTCTTGTCGACGATGAGCTAAATTCTTGAGAGTGGTACGTCTTAAAGAGGCTGATTTTGCGGATATGCCGCTACTGTGAGGAATAGCGCGCATAATGCTATTTTGTTTCCAATAAGGCAATGTGTTTTGTTCAAGGCGTGCCATGGTATTGAGGCTGCTGAGTGAAAGCCATGGCGATTGTTCTAATGCGTTCATAACAGCATCGATACTGGATACAGACGTGTTATTGGAAAAAGTGATAAGAATATTGCGGCTGATATACGGCTGTTCCATTTGATAAAACGCGCTTTGTGCTATGAGACGATTAATGCGCCCAGCTTGAGTGCGTTCGCTTACAGCATGAGTGCTAGTAGGTTTACCATTTGCCAGTGTGGTAAGCACTAATTGTGGTGCTAGTACGCGTACGTTTCCAGCAGGAGTATTAATATCGTAAACTCCATTACTAACGGCAAATTGTGATGCGCTGGCGTCAAATTCATTCGTTGCAATAACAGTGTTGTATCCGTTACGTTTTGCTTGCATTAGAGCTGCAAGTGTCCAGTTGCCATGAGTTTGCCATGCGTAGGATTGTGGAAAAGTATGAGTAGTTTCGTTAGGGTGCTGCGTTTTATGTAGGTTAGAGGAATTTTTTGCAGTTGGATTAGTTTGATTGAATAGTGAACTACGAGCTGACCAATCTGCTTTATCAATGCCTGCAAAACGGTAGATACTATCATTGTAGTCGTCTGCATATGCGCTAATGTCGAATCCATTTCGTTGCATGTAGGCGCTTGGTGACATTAGTGAATGTGCTGCTTGCAATGTGTTTGCATCTGCAATAGTTTGCAACTTTGTATGTTTGCTAATTAAATCAGCTTTTTCAAGAATACGTTGGACGTCATTTTTATGAGCCTGTAATGTTGCGTCAGCGTGAAAATTAGGTTGTACGGTGCCATCTTTTACGATTCGCTGTGTTGCTGCCAGTATTGGCATAACAGCAGTAAGATTCATTGCCGGTGAAGATGTTGCGTGCATTCCGGCATTCGATCGTGTTAAAAAAGAATATATTGATTTATAGCGTGAATAATCTTGTGAAAAATACGTAATTTTCAGCGGCTTAGGACCCCAATGCCAAATAGATTGTAGTTCTTGTTTATTCGATGGTATGTCAAAGCGGATTGTGGTAGTACTACCAGCAGGTAATTTCGTGATTTTTGCAGATCCTAAAATTTGTGGTGTAGGTATAAGTGATTCACCCTGCGCCCAATTTTGCACATCAGTACGAGATACAAAAGTGTAGCTGGAATTAATAGCAAGCTGTACTGTGCCTTCTGGCAGGGGTACCGTATTTGCTTTTAATGTTGCAGTAAGATGATACCCACTTTTGTCAGTTACAACGGGCGTGGCTTGCACTATGCTGAGCTCAATGTTTCTACTATGTGGATTGGTATCTAAGAATTGTTTATTATTGACTTTCGAGTTATTGGTATTTTTTGAATCTGCAGGCGTAGTTTCTGCGTACGCTGTGCGCACTAAGCCGTAGTATGGAATATTTCGTATGCCAATCGTAGCAATCGCCAATGTGAGCACTATAAGAGAAGCTAATGTAAAGCAAGTAGTTACTTTGCAAGTGTGTTTTAAAACTTGCAATGAAGAAACTAAGGTACGTTCTAGTGATGTATGCGAAGAATTATGCGCTGAGTGCGTGGTGTAGTGCTTACTCGCGAGATTTGTCACTGTGAGACCGCCTATGTGCTTTTTTTGCATAGAGCCATGCAATCTTTCGTTCATTTGGATAGCTTAATACACTATTTAATTCTTTAAAATTAACCCATATTGCATCTTCTGCTTCATGATCAGGATCCCCTAATACTGAAAGATTGCCGCTCACATAGCGTAATGCAAAATGATGTACTAGTTTATGTACACGATGAGATGTGCCTGTGAACCAATAGTCTATGGTTGCGATTGAATCCACTACTTCACCTACAATGCCAGTCTCCTCATGAATTTCACGAACAGCAGTTTCTTGGGGCGTTTCCCCTTTTTCAATATGTCCTTTTGGTAAACACCATTCGAGATGTCCGCTTCTGGAATGACGAGCAATAATTGCGACACGCCCGAGTGTGTCAAATACAAGCCCTCCTGCAGAATATTCGCGAATAATTGGTAAATCTTGAGCGTCTAAAGAGGCAAAAGTTGTAGGAGTATCTAATAATCTACGCTGTGGCATGAGCGCTGGAGAGATACCAGAAATTGACGATGTTTTCTGTAGTATTTCCGTAGATAATTCTATGCCTTGTGTGCTCTGCTCGTCTGTGGAAAATACTGGAATATCAACGAAAACTTGCTGCTCAGCCTCTTCTTGTATGTGATTTTTTTTACGATACATATTGGCTAAGTCAAGTGGTGTTACAGCAAGCTTAGACTGATTTTGGGTATGGTTATCCGCAAGCTTGGCAAGCATGTGTCGTAAATCTGCGGGAGTAACCATACTCCCCACCTTACTCAATCCGCTGTGCATTGGGGTAACGGTATGCTGGATTATAGATTGATTTTTGCTGAAAGGGTGTCGGTAAGGGTGACTGAGAATTTTAAAGTTTGGCCTGAAGCTATAGAGTTGGGGCAGCTTTTTGCTGAACATCATTATGAACTTGCATTAGTTGGTGGTCCTGTTCGTGATATGTTATTGCATCGCGTGTCGCATGATCTTGATTTCTGTACGTCGGCTCGCCCGGAAGAATTTGAATCTATTTTGCGTCGTTGGGGACACGATGGTTTTTGGGATATGGGTCGTAAATTCGGTACTTTGGGTGCTATGCGTCGACGTCCAGATGGCACAGAAGTAAAAGTTGAAATTACAACTTATCGTTCTGACCTTTATGATCCGGATTCTCGTAAACCGGAAGTACAGTATGGTGATACTTTGGAAGGCGATCTTTCTAGACGCGATTTCACTGTTAATGCTATGGCATTGCGCGTACCGGATTTGGAATTTGTGGATCCTTTTGGTGGTGCGAATGATCTTGCTAAAGGTGTATTGCGTACTCCCGTTGATCCTCGTCAATCTTTTGATGATGATCCTTTGCGTATGATGCGTGCTGTGCGTTTTGTGGCACAACTAGGTTTTAGTATTGAAACAAATACGGCTGAAGCAATTGTGGATATGACAGATCGGCTCGATATTGTTTCAGCCGAACGTATTCGTGACGAAATTACTAAACTGTTGCTTTCTGATAGACCACGTAAAGGTTTGGAGGCACTTGTCGAATCTGGTATTGCTCAGCGTGTACTACCAGAAATTCCTGCTTTGCAGCTTGAAATTGATGAGCATCATAGGCATAAAGACGTTTTTGAGCACACTATGATGGTTCTTGAGCGTGCCATCGCCTTAGAAACGGATCAGGAAGGTCCAGTGCCTGCTCCAGATTTGACTTTGCGATTAGCTGCTTTACTCCACGATATTGGTAAGCCACGCACGCGAAAGTTTGAAGATGGAGGAAAAGTAAGCTTTCATCATCATGACGTAGTTGGTGCAAAAATGGCCCACAAGCGGTTAAAGGCGTTGCATTTTGATCATCATCTTATTGAAGATGTAAGTGAATTGGTTAATTTACACTTGCGTTTTCATGGTTATGTTGATGAGCCGTGGACTGATTCTGCTGTACGCCGTTATGTAAAAGATTCAGGGCATTTATATGAACGTTTGAATCGCCTTACGCGCGCAGATGCCACCACACAAAATCGTCGTAAAGCATTGATGTTTGAACATGCTATGGATGAGATGGAACATCGTGTCAAAGAACTTAAAAAACAGGAAGATTTTAATGCTATTCGTCCAGACGTCGATGGTAATGAAATTATGCAATTATTGCATTTACAACCTGGTCCAATAGTTGGTGAGGCTTACAAACATATGCTGGACTATCGTCTCGATAATGGTCCAGTACAGCATGAGGTTGCAGTGGCAGAATTACTTCGTTGGTACCAAGAAATGCATAAAGACTAGCATAGTCTATTACAAAACTTGAAGGATAGAAAATGGGTAGTTGTGATATCAACTGCCCTTATTTCTAATTCTTTTTATTTAACTTCTTTATGTTGTTCTGCTTTAGGAAGATGTTGCATACTATCAGCTTTTAAGCAGCCCGGTATTTCTTGTATTGCAGCACCTGCTGCTGGAACGTCGACTTTTGGACGGAGATTAGTGAAAGTTGACCCAAGTACAATGTCAACAAGTTTATCTTGGCGGTCATCCATGCGCATAACAGCGTCTGTGAAATTAGCGTTCACTGTGTACGCTTCGTTAATGGCATTTCTTCCAAAATAAATAGTTGTCCGCTTAATATTGTTGGTTTTATTATTATTGACTTCGGTGAGATTAAACCCTCGAGCATTCAATGCTTCACCTACAGCGCGTGCAAAGCCGCGGAATTTTGTGCCATTAAGTACTCTTATAGCTACAGCGCGGTTGTCGACATAAGGAATTTTAGCGCTCCCCTTATCTTTTGTTGCGCATGGTGCAGTTACGCCATAATTGGGATTATCTTTCGGTGTGGCTGTGGAGTTAATGCCAAAGACGTGAAACTGTACAAGGAGTGCAATAACAAAAATAACAGCTAAAGCGATTCCTACACTAGTGAGTACAGATCGTTTCTTCTGATTCATGAAAGCTTTACGAGCAATACGTTCATCGTATTCTTGCGCCATGTTCACTTCCGATCTGCGACTATGTGTCCACTTGTTCATGATAAATTTTTGCAAGCTGTAAAGCTTGATATACGCTGTATATTACTGGTCATGTATGACGGGTTTCAAAATATAACAGCAGATTTATGATATTACGAATAAATATATATGCTAACTAGTGATTTTGTTTCAAACTAACGGTAATTATTGCTCACTGCAAGTTTTGCATGCACGATACAATGCAACAAATTCATCGCATGTAAGTGTTTCTCCACGTCTAGTGGGGTCAATTTTAGCTTTTTGGTAAGCTTCCTCAGGTACTTGATGTTTAAGTGCTGCATGCAATGTTTTACGACGCTGTTGGAATGCCGCATCAATGAGTGTAAACACTCCTTCGCGCTCATTACTATCGCCTTTGCTGGTAGTGTTACGAGTAAAAGAAACTAACGCAGAATCAACATTTGGTGCTGGCCAGAACACATTGCGTCCAATAAGTCCTGCACGTTGCGCCTTGCCATACCAAGCTAGTTTTACACTCGGTGTCCCATATACTTTATTTCCTGGCTGAGCGCATAAACGATCTGCCACCTCTTTTTGAACCATAACCAAAAAGCGTTGTAAATTATTAAATTTTTCAAGTAGTGTAAGCACAATAGGCGTTGCAACATTATACGGAAGATTCGCAACAAGTGTAAATTGTGTAGCTTGAGCTAGTTGTGGCACATCTTCAGCGTTCACTGTTAAAGCATCCTTTAAAATAACGCTGCAGCGCGGCTTTGCGCATGGCATAAATTCTTCTACTGTGTAAGGCAAGCGTTTTGCGAGTGGAGGATCGATTTCTATAGCTGTAAGGTATGCTCCTGCTTGCAGTATTGCAAGAGAAAGTGAACCAAGGCCAGGTCCTACTTCCATAACATTGTCGCCATTGCCAACTTCAGCAGCTGCAACTATTTTTCGTACGGTACCAGGGTCAATAACGAAATTTTGACCGAACTTTTTTGTTGGTGTAATGCCTTCTTCTGCAGCAATACGTCGAATATCAGCCGCACCTAAAAGTTGGCCATGAGTTTCAGTATTGATTTCCGTCAATGTGTACCATCCAATAAGTAGTGTTCGTATATTGTGTAATTTAATACCAGCCAATAGTGCGCGAATGTTTTACAGCTCCGCTAGGAGATTTATAGTTTGATTTGATATAAGTCAAACCCCAACTGATTTGTACGGCAGCATCTTCATGCCAATTGGCTCCGGCGCTTTTCATTTTATTTCCAGGAAGTGCTTGAGGAATTCCATATGCATGTGAGCTTGGATTTTCTGCATTCCAGCGCCACCCGGATTCCCTATTCCACAGCCACACAAGGTCTTCCCATTCTTTGCCAGTCCAGCCCATTTGTGCTGCTGCTCCTTGTGCAAAAAGTTTGGCCTGTTCTGGTGTAGCATGAACAAGACTATCTGGGTTGGGTGCAGGTGCTGGAGCTGGAGGGTTGGGTGCAGGTGCTGGAGCCTGTTGCTGATTTTGTGTCGCTTGAGCTGTAGCGTCTTGTGCAGGTTTTTGTTGTGTACTGTTACCTTGCTGGGCTTGGTTTTGATTATTTTGCTCCTGTACTTTACTTTGCGTCGTGTCTTGTTGAGTCTGTTGAGTCTGCTGAGTCTGCTGCTGTTTTTGTGTAGAGGTTTGTGGGGATTGTTGTGGTTTTTGTTGTTCCTGATTCTCTGTTTTGGCAGGCTTTTGCTCTGATTGTGGTGCTGGTTTAGCAACAGGTGTTGGAGAAACTTGTTGTGCCACTTGTGATTTTGTTTGTTTGTTCTGCTGCTGTTTTTGTTTATTCACGCGATTTGGGTGAACAGAAGCAGGAGCTGATTTTCCTATGGCAATAACCTGATTAATGGCAGGTTTTATTAAATTTTGTGAAACAAGAGTAGCGCTTTCAGCTTTGCCGTCCACGTATGTCACGTTATATACATCT
>NZ_KQ956830.1:120365-205335 GCF_001546485.1 Gardnerella vaginalis
CACGTTATATACATCTTCTCGTTCGCCATTAACGCCGACTTGCTGCACTACTCGCGCATTTGCAGGAAGATGAGGATCGACGACAGTTTGCGTAGCAAAAGGAAGTGAAACCATGCGAGTTTCTTTGCCGTGAGTAACTCGTGAAATGCGTAAAATAGTTTTACCATCATTTTCTTCTACGCTAACGCGATCTTCTTTGCCGAGCACAATGCCCTGCGCGTCGAGGATAGCGCTTGCTGGCAAACTGCCATCTGGAGCGATACGTGTTTTACCATCGGCAATAACAGTAATTGGCCCTTTTTTATTAATTGATAATCCGCAAGTGAGTTTATCGTAAATGTTTTGCAAATTTACTGTAATGCGCGAGGCTTTTTGCGCGTTAGCTCGGAAAAATCCAATAAGTTGATCGACACTGGTTGCAACTGTCCAAAATGGTATAGTAACGCCGTCTACAGTAATAGAAGTTTGATAAGCGCTGCGTACAGTAACGGTAGCATGATTAGTGAGAATATCGCCTGAAGAAGATATAACCTGATCGTGAGTTTTTACTGGTATGTGCTGTTCTTCTAGAAGACGCGCGGACGTAGTTGCGTAAGTATGAACAACTCGAGTTTTGCCATTTACTACTAATGCTATTGATTTTTGGGCTGTGAATGCGAACATGCATGATGCTGCAAGTGATAGAGACAGAATGCAGGCAAGAATACGAGTGCGTCGCATTACGATTAAGCGTCGAGGTGTCCATCGACGTGCCATATAATCACTCCCTTCACTGTAAGACTGGCTTTTATTATACCTTCTATGCTGCATTGGCTACGCGAGCTAACAAAAAAAATGGGGGCGGGAGAGAAGGGGATATTCCCGCCCCCTTATGAGGTGGAGCTGGTTGGGGGACGCTCCACTCTCACCTCGGAAACCCTGAGTTGGGGGAAGGTTCCCGAGTTCTTACTCGCGACAAGTCTTGTTCTACAATGATTGTACAGAAGAAAATCATGTCTTACTTTCATCATACGTCATAATGTTGGCGTTAGATGTGAAATCAACAATCTTTTCTATTCTAGGTAACCCAAAAACGCAATATTATCGTATTGCAGAATGAATTCCCTTCAGAAATATAAGATAGTACAAAACGAAACTATGTAAGCCATTCAGCACTATCTAATCTCCCTGCTCTAACCATTGCACGTCATTATATTCGATACGAAAGATAACAAAAATTATCGTTTTGCGAACATTTTGTAAATATGAAGCAGAATCATACAAAAACATTATCCAATGTGGAGCCTCCTGCCGGGATCGAACCGGCGACCTGCCGCTTACAAGGCGGCCGCTCTGGCCATCTGAGCTAAGGAGGCGTTGGTTACGCTGCACGTGCCATCTGTATGCATTATGCAGACCTTGATTAGTGTACCATATCCCACGTCATTACAAAATTGTGGTGTCGTTGCATGTATCGTATTGTGCTTATGTATCGCGTACGGCAACATTTGGCAATATAAGGCATTACCATAATGCAGTATGAGTGATATGAGCATGTTCGATCTACAATCTGGCAATAATGTGGGTGGATATACGCTTATTGACAGGCTTGGCGGCGGTGCAATGGGATCCGTTTGGCGAGTTCGTGATGACGGTGGTAATCAATATGCAATGAAAATATTACGTTCTTGCGTCAGTGTTAATCCAAACGATGAGGAAGATGCTGATCAAGCGTGTGCAAGATTGCGACTTAAACGTGAAGCTCTAGCGTTGCAACGTATTCATCACGCTGGCGTGTGCGGCATAGTAGATATGGAACTTGATGCATCAATTGCGTTTATCGTCACAGAGCTGATTGAGGGGCGTAATCTACGAGAGGATGTTGCAGAGAATGGTCCTTATGTTGCTGATGATTTAGAACGGCTTACGTATAAACTCATTGAGGCTGTAAAAGCAGTGCATCAAGCTGGTATTATTCATCGTGATATTAAACCAACAAATGTTATGATTGCTGCTACAGGACCAGTGTTAGTGGATTTTGGTATTGCTATGGGAACAGACGAGAGTCATGTTACGCGTACTGGTTTAGTTATGGGAACTCCTGGATTTATTGCTCCGGAAATTATTGAAGGTGGAGATTCCGATGAGTTGACTGATTGGTGGTCACTTGCAGCTGTGTTGGCGTTTGCTGCAACCGGCAAACCTGTTTTTGGTACCAAACCATTGATGGCGGTGTTGGAACGTGCAGCATCCGGGAATGCTGATTTGAGTGGTTTGCCTCCCAAAACTATGGCTGCTTTTCGCAGTGCTTTACATCCGATTCGTCAGCAACGCTGCTCTTTATCCGTATTAGCAAATGCAATCAGTGATGATGCTATGAATCCACTGTCATGGCCGGAGGCGAGCCGCCCTTTTGATCAAATTTCGTGCGTGGCTACGCGCACGATGTGGCGTGAAACAGCGTGTGAAACGGCATGTGAAACAAATCGTGAAACTCTGCAGGGACAGACAGTTATTCTGAAGCAGAATGCTTCTTCCGATGTAAAACGCACAGTAGATATGAACAATGAAACTATGCTATCAACTGTGCCTATGCGTTCTACTACCGTTATGCCACAATTGCCTCAACAATGTGGAGAGCAGGAATATGATACGCATATTGCTGAACCATTTTCAGAAGAAACGGAACCATTCAATCAGCAAGATTTAGAACAAAATAATATTGGTAAAGCATCTGAATCATCGCATACAAGTAGTCAATATGCGTATAAATATCGAGGCATGTGGGCGCTAATATGCTGTGTTGCGGTTTGTGCTGTTACTGCTTGTATCAATGTGCTCGATGCTGCTGGTTTGATTATTGCTATTATGTGGATTAGTGCGACAGCAGGGTATAATATTGCGGCATGTTTATATAGACAACAGCTTAATGGCGGTATTATTCCTCAGCATGACGCAGTTATGCGCATTGCGGCGTTACCGTGGCATGCGATTTGTGGTTTGTTGTATGCGTTGCCGCGTGTTGTTGTTATTGCGATTGCTAGCTTAATGGGGGCTGCGGCATATCCATTATTGTTGGGAAGTAGCCCAGAATTACAAATTTTGAAACTTGGCTCTTTGCATATCCCTTTCCCAACTTATTCGCCTAGTATTTTGTCGCAAACTGCTATCGGCTATGCAATTGGTTGTATTGCCGCGTGGGTTATTCTGGCAATTACTAAGAATACTGATAAATTCTGCTTGGGACTAGGTGCCTTACTGGGTGCTGGAAAATCATCTGAAAAATAAAAAAATAATACAATGACTGATGTGCATTTTCCGTTGATACCACCTATTAAACTATGGTGAGGTTACTATTTCATTAACAAGTATGCTGCTGGGAATAAGTCTTAGCGCACAATATGTTGAAGGATAACAATGCCTAAAATTCAGATGCGTGATAATAAGCAGGGAGATTCATCTGCTACTCGCCTACAAAGAACCATAGAAAATCGTGAACGTCTTGCGCGCGAAGCTCGTGAGCGTCGTCAGCAAACCATTGTTGGAATTGTTGTAGTGATTATTGTTATGGCTATGCTCATTGCAGTTGGTGTTACTGCTTATCAAGCTTTTTATGCACCGCAGCAAAATAATGCTGAACAAACGCAAATTGAACGCTCTGATAAGGCTAAAAGGCAACTAAAGAAACTTGGTGCTAAATACAAGCCGGAAGTTGTAAATGCTAGGGGTGGAATTTTTATTAGCAAGCTTGGCTACAATAAGCCTGTTGCTAAAGCTCCAACGGTTGCAACTTATTTTGATCCGCTATGCCCAGGATGTGGAAACTTTAATCGTGAAGCAGATGGGGTGCTGATTTCAATGGTTCGTGCAGGTCAAATTAATTTGGAAATACACCCAATGTCATTCTTGGATAGGATTTCTAGTGATAATTATTCAACTCGTGTAGCTGGCGCTATTGCTTATATTGCTAATAATGACAGGAATCCAGAGCATTTACTGCAATTTATTAATAACATCTTTGCAAAAGACTTCCAGCCAGAAGAGGGTGATGGCTATAAGCCTGTAAGCAATGAAAAGTTGATTGAACAAGCTAAGAAAGCTGGGGTAGATGATTCTGTTGCTAGTAAGGCTTTTGATCGCCAATACTTAGAGTGGCAGAATTTGATTAACAAATACACTCCTGATTTCGTGGAGTTGTTGAATGTTTCTGGTTCTAGTAAGGGTTCGATGACAACGCCAACTGTAACTATCAATGGAAAGTTGCTTGATATTAATGCTGCTAGTAGCAAGAATATGAGCATTCTTGATGCAATTTTGCATTGCATCGGTTTGAATAAAAACCAAGTTGGCGTTGCAGGTCAAATGCCTAAAGTGTCTGACACTAGTTCCCCTATTGCATTGTAAATAAGCTAAATTATAGAAATCTAAATTATTACATAAAAACGGACGTTGAGTGTATTCTTAACGTCCGTTTTTGTATAGAAATTACTTAATTTTATTTATAAATCAAGTGGCTTACTCTTATGCGTAACTTGCGGCATATAACCAGATTCGCCAACATGTTTTTTATCGATTCCCAAAGACTTTAATATAGCTTCCAAATAATCCATCTGCTTTTCAGAAGCTGCGTGTAGATCTACTAGCTTACCGTTAATTGTTACTGTTGGAGTTGTCATAGTGCCTTTATTAGAGCCAGAAACATTCCATAAAGCTTTTTCTTCTGGAATGCTCGCATTAATAACTTCTTGCCACTTAACATACTGTAGGTTAAAGGCTTTATTTGCAATCTTATTTGCAACTCCAGCATCTTCAGCTAAATCAATAAGAGCTTTATTTGGTGTTGCTTGGTATCCATCGCCTTCTTCCGGCTGGAATCTTTCGCTAAAAATACTATTGATGAACTTGAGCAAATGCTTTGGATCATTGTCATGCGAAGCGATATAAGCAATACCGCCTGAGACGCGATAAGAATATTGATCTGAGCTAAAACGATTCAAGAATGACATAGGGTGAAGTTCTAGGTTAATTTGACCTGCTTCAACCATTTTAATTAAAGTTTCATCAACATTACGATTAAAGGATCCACAGCCAGGGCACAAAGGATCAAAATAAGTAGCGACTGTAGGAGCGCCCGAAGCTTTCTTGCCATATCCACTCTTACTAAGAAGGATTCCGCCTTGTAAATTAGATGCTGTTGGAATTTCAGAAGAAGACAATTTTTTGGCTGTTTGGGAGTCGGCTATATTCTCAGTTTTTACTTGCGATTTATTGATTGAATTGTAATAAGACATAAATCCAGCTCCTGCAGCAAATGCAAGAATAATTAATGCTATTACGATGCCAATTAAGTTTTTATTATAAGAGGCATTTGATTTTTGCATTTTATTGTTTGTTGTTTCTTGTTGTTGATCCATAGTTATTCTCCTTTTGTGTGCCTTGCTCGACACGCCGAGTTTATGCAAAATGCTGATTTTTTGCTGTTTTTCTAAGCTAAACATGATATATTAAGGCATGGCTCAACGAAGAGAACCTTCAATGGACCAGGTAAGTAAACTGTGGACGATTGATTCCCGCCGATGTAGGAATTGGGGTCATGAGTGCACACCCTTCACTACGGATCGTTCGGCACGTACCTGCCGATGAAAGGACATATCATGGCAGAAGTTGTATTTGATCATGTGACTCGTATTTACCCAGGCAACGATAAGCCTTCGGTTGACGATTTAAACATGACTATTAAAGATGGTGAGTTCCTCGTACTCGTCGGTCCATCTGGTTGCGGTAAGTCAACTACTTTGCGTATGTTGGCAGGCCTTGAAGAGGTTAACAAAGGACGTATCCTCATCGGCGGTCAAGATGTTACTACTATGCAGCCAAAAGATCGCGATATTGCAATGGTATTCCAGAACTACGCGTTGTATCCTCATATGACTGTTGCGGACAACATGGGCTTCGCTTTGAAGATTGCAGGTGTTCCTAAGGAAGAAATTCGTAGGCGCGTTGAAAAAGCTGCAGAAGTTTTGGATTTGACTGAGTATTTGGATCGTAAGCCAAAGGCTTTGTCTGGTGGTCAGCGTCAGCGTGTTGCTATGGGTCGCGCTATTGTTCGTGAACCAAAGGTCTTCCTTATGGATGAGCCTCTTTCAAACCTTGACGCTAAGCTCCGTGTCCAGACTCGTACGCAGATTGCTGCTTTGCAGCGTCAATTGGGTGTTACTACCCTGTACGTGACCCACGATCAGACCGAAGCTTTGACCATGGGTGATCGCATCGCCGTCATTAAGCTCGGTGTTTTGCAGCAGGTTGGTGCTCCAACTGAGCTTTATGATCGCCCGGCGAACGTGTTCGTGGCAGGCTTCATTGGCTCCCCATCTATGAATATCAACCAGCATCCAGTGGTTGATGGTCGTGCTCAGATTGGTGAGGATTCTATTGTTCTTCCTTCTGAAGCGGTTGACATGCTTACTGAAGAAGATCATGGACAGATTATCGTTGGCTTCCGTCCAGAAGACGCAAGCTTGGCAACTTCAGATGATCCAAATGCATTCTCCTTGAAGGTGATGAACGTAGAGGATCTTGGTTCTGACGGCTATATTTATGGCAATATCATTACTGATGGTTCGCCTGAAGAAGCATCAACTATGATGTCTGATCAGAATAAACTTACGACAATCCGCGTGAATCCACGTGCTTTGCCAAAGGTTGGTGACACAGTAAAGATTAAGATTGATCCATCCAAGATGCATCTATTCGCACCTTCTACCGAGTTGCGTTTGAATTAAAAGCGAAGTTTGCTTGCTTTCTATAAAGGCATAGTAAGCGAAGTTTTGGTATAAAGGTATAGCGGGGTTCGCAACGTAACGCGAACCCCGTTTTTGCCAGCAAAAAGTGACACAAAGGTTGTACATCAACGTATCGTTACAATGCATAGCCTATTATGTATAGTTGTTATCAATAATTCGCCGGCAATGAATCTGCGTTACATATGGAATGCAAGAGGCATTGTTGACATGAGCTTGATTGGTACATGAACTTTATGGAATGGAATGACGCTCCTCAGCTAGACCCGCGCGCTGTGCAGGCGACTTCGGTTTCTGCACAGGACGAGAGTGCGTCGTCTCAAGAACCGCAGACGCTTAAGATTACTGCGGCTAGTTCAAACCCAAAAATGTTTATGCTTCCTTGGGAATTACCATTATCCCAATGGCCTGCTGATTTGTTTGTGAATTTGCCACGCGGTATTTCGCGTCACGTTGTGCGCTTCGTTCATGTTGGTGACGAAGTGTATGCAATGAAGGAAATTACTCGGCAAGTTGCTGAACGAGAATATGAGCTTTTGCGTAGACTCCGTAAACTTGAATTGCCTACGGTTACTCCTATAGCTGTTGTTGCAGGACGCCATGATGCTAATGGTGAAAAGCTTGAGGCAATGTTAGTAACAAGGCATTTAAAATTCTCACTGCCTTATCGAGCGTTATTTGCTCGCACATTACGTCCTGATACTGCAGAGCGTCTTATCGATGCGCTCGCTGTTCTTATGGTACGTTTGCATCTTTCTGGCTTCTATTGGGGTGATGTGTCGCTTTCTAACGTGCTGTTTTTGCGAGATGCAGATGCTTTTTCTGCGTTCCTAGTTGACGCGGAAACTGGTGATTTGCACGGGAGCTTAACAGAGGGTCAACGAGAATACGATATTGATCTAGCTCGAACCAATATTATTGGTGAGCTTATGGATTTGAGCTCTGGTCAGCTCTTGCCGACAGAAGTAGATGAGATCAGCATAGGCAATCGTCTAGTAGATCGTTATCACTCGCTTTGGAGTACGCTTACTGACGTTGATAAGTTCAGTCCTGATGAGATGTGGCGAATTGAACGTCGTGTTAATCGTCTCAATGAGCTTGGTTTCGATGTTGATGAGTTGGAGATGAAGACTTCAGAAGATGGTCGAAGGGTTTTGGTTCGACCTCGAGTTGTGGATGCTGGCTATGCTTCCCGCAAACTTCTTCGTCTTACTGGATTGGATGTTCAAGAGAATCAGGCTCGAAGGTTGTTAAACGATTTGGATGCGTATCGCACTTCAACGTGGAGACAAGGCGAAGAATTAGAAATTGTTGCAACCGATTGGATGCGTGAAATTTTTGAGCCAACAGTTCGTATGATTCCTCCTGAATTTCGTTCGCAAATTGAGCCAGCTCAGTTCTTCCACGAGGTACTTGATCATCGCTGGTTTATGGCAGAAAAAGTTGGTCATGATGTTGCTATGCAAGATGCTGTGACGAGTTACATTAAAAATGTTCTTCCGCAGTACAAAATGGATAAGCGTGTCCTTGCTGCTATTAATGCTGATGCTGATTCTGGTGTTATTGATGATGAATATACATATTCACAATCAAATAATGCCGAAGTTACTGCTGATGAATACGATCAAGATGCTAGTGTTTGGGCGAGTTAAATAATGAATGTTATATAATTAAAAGCTAATTCTCAATAAGGTCGACGCATGTCGTCGTCTTCGATTTTTAAGCAGATTTTGCAGAGGGAGCTTCGGCTCCCTCGTTTTTTCTATCATTTCAAACTATTAAAAACGAACTTAGTTTACCATTTGAAATAAACGCAAAAGCGGAGATATGCGCTGAGACATATGATAGAAAATAAAAAATCTCAGCGGAATGCGAGGACATATCTGCTGAGACACCACAAAGTGCCCCCTGTGGGACTCGAACCCACAACCCAAGACTTAAAAGGACTCTGCTCTGCCAATTGAGCTAAAGGGGCAACAATCGCCAAGTATACTACATTGAAGAGACGAAGTGAATCTCATGGATATTTGGCGTGTTATAAACAAATTATTTCAGTATTCCAAGTGATTCCAGTTTTGTTTTGATTTGTGTTGCGGATGGTTCCACCATAAAAGTATTGTCTGCAAAAGTAACTACTGGAATATGCTTTTGACCGCTAATCTCAACTGCTTTATCTGCAGCTCCTGCTTCTGTTTCAATATCATGCCAAGTAAATGCCACGCCATATTGATTCAATGCAGACTTAGCTCTTTTGCAGTCACCACACCAATCTGCGCCATATACTTCCACGGTTATTTGATCTGACATAGTGCTCCTTAGTGTAAATCGCGAATGTGAAATTCACTTGCTTAGTGCAGTATCAATTGCTTTTATTAGTGTAATAGATTCTTCGATGCTGCGATAGTTTATTATGCAATGTAATAAAGATGAGAAAAAATAGTGAAATGTATTGCCACTGTCCCTTGACTTTCATAGGCTTAATGTCATGAACATGGTTATGGATATGAACATGGTAGTTTGGTTTGTAGTTGCGGCTGTAATTGTTGCTATCTTGTTGGTGACTGCTGCGGTGATTTTGCGTATTTTTGGCAATAATCATGGACCGTCAATTCCTAAAAGTGTTGGTAATTTGGATGAAACCAATAACGTTGAAGCCAATAAATCTAAGTCGGAACTGAAATCAAAGGCTGTAACAGAGTCAGGACAAGAATGTAAGCAGCAACTAGAGACTGCAAGAGAAACCGAAACTGAACTTCTGCCAGAAAGCGCACCGTCTCGTTTGAAGCGTCTCCGTGAACATTTATCTCGTAGCAGGAATCCGTTTGGACGCGTGCTTTTTAATATCATCAGCAAAGACCATCTTTCAGAAGAAGATTGGGAAGATGTAGAAGATACGTTACTTATGGCTGATGTTGGCACCCAAGCTAGTGAAGAATTAGTAGAAGAACTGCGTAAAGATGCACGTATTTCCGGTACTGCTAGTGCTGAAGATGTACGTTTGACATTGCGTACAAAACTTCTAGAAGTAGTAGGTGAGGATACGGATCGTCGTCTGAACGCAGACAAGCCGGAAGCGAATCATCCAAGTGTTATTATGATGGTTGGTGTTAATGGAACCGGGAAAACCACTACGGCTGGTAAATTAGCACGATTATTTGTGGCTCAGCATCGTTCAGTAATGTGTGCTGCAGCAGATACATTCCGCGCTGCTGCAGCGGATCAACTTGAAACTTGGGCTTCTGCAGTGCATGTGCCAGTTGTGCGTGCAGATAAAGACGGTGCTGATCCTGCATCTGTTGCTTTTGTTGCAGCAAGTAAAGCAACAGAACAACAAGCAGATGTGCTGATTATAGATACCGCTGGTCGTCTGCAAAATAAAGCAAATTTGATGGATGAACTTGGCAAAATTCGTAGAGTTGTAGAAAAAACTATCCCTGTTGACGAAGTATTGCTGGTGCTGGATGCTACGACTGGTCAAAATGGTTTATCTCAAGCCAAAGTATTTGCTGAGGCTATTGGTATTACTGGTGTAGCTCTTACTAAGCTTGATGGTTCTGCCAAAGGCGGCATTGTTGTTGCTGTACAGCGTGAACTAGGTGTGCCAGTGAAGCTAGTGGGTTTGGGAGAAGGCCCAGATGATTTAATGCCATTTGATGCACAAAGTTTCGTAGATGGTTTATTGGCATAAACTAATCAGCAGAGAATGACTACCTATTATGTAGCGGTTTTTCTGCAGAAGTGGGGATGTCATATTTGCTGAATTTCGTGATTTTTGCAATATGAATTTCTCGGTACAATAGTTATTAAACATAATACTTCAGTTGCGACGATATATTGTTGCGATGCTTAAAATAATTGAGGTGAAAAATGACCACAATGGATCCGCAGTGGGCGTTGTTGGCTGGCGCATTGGTGTTTATCATCACGCCGGGTATTGCCCTATTTTATGGCGGTCGTGAACGCGCTACTTCCATGGTAAATATGATGATGTTATCTGCTGGCGCTATCGCTGTTACAACGCTTGTATGGACTTTGTGGGGGTGGTCACTAGCTTTTGCTGGTAAAGATATGGTTGGCGGTATTGTTGGCGATCCATTAAGTGGGTTGCTGTTCCGCGACTCTATGGTTGCAGATCATGGTGTATTTACATCTATGGATGCTAATTCTGGCTTGGCGGGTGGAATTCCTGCTGCATTTCGTTTGGCTTGTGCAGTTGTTGCAGTTGCTTTGATTACTGGAGCATTAGCTGGACGTGTACGTTACGCTATTTGGCTTATTTTTGTTGCTGTATGGGTTACGTTAGTATTTGCTCCGCTTGCGCATATGGTTTGCGGTGGAGGATTGCTATCTCCTAATGGTGCTATTTCGCAGGCATTAGGTATTCAGGTGCATGATTTTGCTGGCGGATCTTTACTGCATATTGCTGCTGCTGTTTCTGCTTTCGCAATTGTTATGATTATCGGTGGTCACGCTCATTTCCCGTTGGGGCGTTTAGTGTTGCATATTAAGAATGTGGCGCATGTTGGAACGGGAGCAGGTTTGGTATCTGCTAAAACTAATTCCCGTAATGCTAAAAGTCGCCTATCCCGAGCATTGTGGGCTGATGTTGCTAAAGCACAGGATAATTCTGATGCGGAATCCGTTGTTTCCCCAGTTGCTACTGTAGCTGAAGTTGCTGAATCTTCCTCTGCTCAGACATCCGTTGAAAATGATGCTGTTCGTCAGCCGCATAATGTGCCTTTTGTTATGCTAGGAATCTTCTTAATTTGGTTTGGCTGGCTCGGTTTAATGATTGGTTCTTCTGCTGGTGTGCCAGGTGTTGCTGGTTATGCTTGGATAAGTTCTACGATTACTGCATCTGCATCAATGCTGGCCTGGGGTGTAACTGAGCGTTTGCGTTCTGGTTGCTTCTCAGCTGTGGGTGCTGCGTCTGGAGTTATGGCGGGTTTGTCTGCTAGTGCAGCTGCAGCAGATGTTATTGCGCCGCTATGGGCTTTAGTATTGGGTATTCTTGTTGGTGTTATTACTTCTTTGGTAACGCATTCTCGTACTTTTATGCGTTATGACGGAGCTTTGCACGTAATGAGCGTGAATGGTGTGGCAGCTCTTATTGGCGTGCTTGCAGTAGGCTTCTTCGCGGACGGTTCTGGCTTGCTTGCAGTTGGCGATTGGCATCAGCTTGTTGCGCAGCTTTGCTTAATTGGTATTACAGTGCTTTACTCGGGTGCTGTAACAGCTGTTGTTGCTTTTGCTCTTGAAAAACTTTTCGGATGGCGTATTTCTGAAGATAAGGAACGTAATGGCGTCGATTTAGCAGATCAAGGCGAACGTGCTTATGATTTCTCGACAATCGCGCAAAGCCATGAAGGCGCTGTTGTTGCGCTTACTGATGATGATTCAAGTAAAACGCAGATGGCTGTTCTTACTTCAGTGGATATTACGATGGATGATAGTGCTCCTGATAGTGCTCCTGAGTTTGAAGAATCCGATACTACAGGTGCAGATACCGCGGAAGATGAAGAGTGTGATGTCGAGAATAATCATGCGGAAGCGGATAATGATGATTCTGATGATGAAAAATCAGATAATGGTGATTCTGATATCAAAGAAGAATCTGCAGTCGCGGCAGATAAGAAAGTTGCGGGAGAAGATGAAGCTAAACAAGCTAAGAAAAAATCTCATAAGTCTCGTAACAATGCAACAAATTAGCCATTAAACCAATCCATAGTGCGTATCAGAATATTTCACAAGAATACGTACAGATGATAAACCGCATGTCTTATTTAAGATATGCGGTTTTTGTGTGTTGAGATTTGTCACAGAATCTTTTTGGTGGGTAAAAAGAATTTTTGACACGCACGAAGTAGGTGATGTGCATAAAAAGAGGAGTTGTCCACATTCTAGGCGTGTCTAAGTGGATATTTTGCAAAATTGTCCACATATTGGGGATAACAATGTGGATATCCTGCGGATAACTTCTCTGAATTGGTATTTCAACTTGCGATTTCATAATATTTATGTTAGATAATTGAGAAATTGATTATACAAGTGGGGGCAACTTCTTGAAGAAACATGCCTGTAGAATGAAAGCATTATGACTAATCGGGAGTTAAATAATCAAGATATTGACACAATATCTTGCAATATTCCAAAATCATCGCAATCTGCGCTGCATGCGCATACTCAAGATACGCATTTATCGACTATTCATTCGCACATGTCTCCTGCAATGAGTGATATTGCATCTTCTAGAGGAGAGGTACTTCGCAATATTTGGTTACTTGCACTGCCTACTTTTGGTCAGCTTGTTGCTGAACCGGCATTCGTTCTTATTGACACTGCTATTATTGGCCATATTGGACGAAGTGCACTCGCAGGGCTTTCTATTGGCTCAACAGTATTGCTTACAACCACCGGTCTTTGTTTATTCTTGGCATATAATACGACTTCGCAAGTTGCGCGTCTTTTAGGCGCAGGTAAACGTCGAGAAGGTTTTAGTGTTGGGATGGATGGCTTGTGGCTTGCATTATTTCTTGGTGTAATTCTTACAGTCATACTTATTTTTGCCGCTGAACCGTTATGCTACGCAATAGGCGCGCGCGGATCTACATTGCAAAATGCTATTGTGTATACACAAATGGTTATGCCTGGATTGCCTGCGATGCTGCTTGTATATGCTGCAAATGGCATATTTCGTGGTTTACGTAAGGTAAGTATTACATTATTCGCAGCAATAAGTGGTGCCATACTTAATACTATTCTTGATATAATCGCAGTTTTTTACCTCAAGATGGGTATTGCTGGTTCTGGTATTGCCACTATGATTGCGCAATGGTATATGGGTTTTGTGCTTACTGTTCCAGCAGTTATGTGGGCTGTGCAGAGTGGTGCGCGACTTCGACCGCATTTTCGACAAATTTTGCATTCTGCTGGAAGTGGTGTGCCGCTTTTTATTCGTACGCTCGCGTTGCGTACGTGCATGGTGGCTACGGTAGTTACGGCAGCAAGACTCGGTACCAATACTCTTGCTGCGTATCAGGTTACTAATTCCTGTTGGAATTTTGTTATGAATATTTTAGATGCTATTGGTATTGCAGCGCAAACTATTGTTGCAGCGGCACTTGGAGCAGGTCTTCGTAAGCAAGCAGGGATGATTACGCGTATTTGTGCACAAGTTGGTGCTTTAAGTAGTGTGGCAGTCGGTTTATTCATGATTATCGTGGGTTGGAGTTGTCCTTCGCTGTTCAGCCCACGCGCAGATATTCAACTCCTTGTTTCCATTGGTATGACAATTCTGGGTTTATTTTTACCTCTTGCGGGGTGGATGTGGGCATTGGATGGTGTATTAATTGGCGCTGGAGACCACCCCTATTTGGCAAAGGCATGTTCGGCAATGGCTGTTGTATATTTATCTGCATTGCTGCTTGCAAGCGTTAGTAACATTGTTTTTCATACGAACGACGTAATACGAACTACTGCATTATGGGTTGTGTTGAATATCGCTTATATTGGTGGTCGTGCAGTGGGGAATAGTTTGCGTATTAGAAATGATGCGTGGATGGATTCTGCGCTAAAATTATAAAGAAAATTTCTATGGCAACCAACAATATTTTTATTAAGAGTATTCGTGGGTGGCTTATAGTTTTGTATTGTAATACGTGCGCGCGCTTATACTCGTTTTTATGGCAGATAATGATATGTGGCAGTCTACTAAGGGCAATGTAAGTCACTCTGGAAGTAATCGCGGTGGCAATGTTGGCGCCCCAATATATGGTTCTGGTGCGTCTCGTAATGCTGATGAAACAAGTGGTGCTACCTTGTTTGATCGAGTTCCTCCACACGATGCTGATGCGGAGATGGCAGTGCTTGGTGGAATGCTGATGAGCAAAGATGCTATTGGCGAAGTATCGCAGGTACTAGAAACAGCGGATTTTTACCAACCGCAGCATCAAACAATTTACGATGCTATTCTTACGCTTTTTGCAGGATCCCAACCTGTTGATGTTGTGCTGGTAGCCAACGAATTAATGAAGGATGGAAATCTCGATAAAGTTGGTGGAGCTGACTATTTGCACAGCTTAGTAGCTTCCGTGCCAACAGCTGCAAACGCAATGTATTATGCGGATATTGTGCACCAAAATGCCATATTACGTAATGTTATTACTGCTGGCACTAAAATTGCACAAATGGGCTATTCTGCTTCTGGTGTTCAAGCGGAAGATATTGTGAATCTTGCGCAATCAGAAGTGTATGAAATGAGCGCTGGCAAAGTGCGTCAAGATTATGTTGCTATCGGCCCAGTTTTACAAAATACTCTTGATCAACTCGATAAATTACAAAATCATGAGCTTGAGCAGGGTGTGCCAACAGGATTTCGTGATATTGACGAAGTTACGCAGGGTTTGCAGCCGGGTCAAATGATTGTTGTTGCTGGTCGCCCAGCTATGGGTAAGTCAACACTTGGCATTGATTTCGCTCGTTCAGCTGCTCTTCACCACAATATGACATCTATTGTGTTCTCTCTAGAAATGAGCAAAGTAGAATTAGCTCAACGTATTATTGCTGCAGAAACTAATATTCCACTCGCTGCCATGCGAAGAGCAGAAGATATTACTCCAGATCGTTGGAATACTCTCAATAATTTCTGGACAAAAATGCAGAACGCTCCGCTTTTTATTGACGACAGTCCCAATATGAGCTTGATGGAAATTCGTGCAAAATGTCGTAGGCTCAAACAGACGAATGATTTGAAACTGGTAGTTATTGATTATCTTCAGCTTATGAGTTCTGGCAAGCGTGTGGAAAGCCGTCAGCAAGAAGTTTCGGAATTCTCGCGTGCGCTGAAGTTGCTTGCTAAAGAGCTTGAAGTGCCGGTTGTTGCTCTAAGTCAGCTTAACCGTGGGCCAGAAATGCGAAACGATAAGAAGCCGCAGCTTTCGGATTTGCGTGAATCTGGTTCTATCGAGCAAGATGCCGATGTGGTGTTCCTAGTACATCGCCCTGATTTTTACAATAAGGAAGATCGCCCAGGCGAAGCCGATATTATTATGGCAAAGCATCGTAACGGCCCTACAGACACGTTTAATCTTGCGTTCCTTGGTGCAACTTCCAAGTTTATGGATATGCCGCAAGACTACCAGCAGGCGGGAGTGTGATTGAGTATGTTAAGCGGTGATTGCAAATCGCATAAAAAGTTTCGCAAAGATTTACGTAAGCATTGGTACAGTTTTGCCATGCCTGCTGTTGGTAAACTTGTTTGCGCGCTTTCTAGGCTGCTTCACCATGGTGGAAGCGCATTGCCAGGTAAAGTTATTGAGAGTCTTGATTCTGGCTTTTTAGCGCGCACTCTTGCAGCATTGCCGTGCGGAATAGTGTTGATTTCTGGTACTAATGGCAAAACTACTACAACACGTATGGTAACTTCTATGCTGCGAGACGCAGGACTTAACGTATTTACTAATCCAACCGGTTCAAACTTTACTAGAGGAGTAGTGGCAGCTCTTGCAAAAACAATGCCGGCTTTTGGCACAAAACTAAATGCGGATATTGCAGTTTTAGAGCTCGACGAAGCGTACGCAGTGCATTTTGTAAATCAAGTCAAACCTCGTTACTCTTTATTGCTAAACGTTATGCGAGATCAACTCGACCGATTTGGCGAAATTGATACAACTGCAAAACTATTAAGCAACGTAGCTGCTGCAACCGAAGGAACAGTAGTGCTAAATCGTGAAGATCCGCGTATTCGCGCGCTCGCAAGCTTTGTTCCTTCCGGCACTCGCGTGCAATATTTTGGTTTGGATGACGCTGTAAAAAGCATGTTCCCGACGGATGATGATTTGCACAATAGTTCTGAAAAAAGCGAAAATTGCGAAGATGTTGCAGAAAGCAAGGCTAACAATCTTCCTAAAGCAGACGTTGTGCTTTCAAAAGTTGGAGATCATGAGGCTGAGTTTATACTTGATGGCAAGCGTAAAACCACATCTGTAAAACTCGACGGCGCTTACAATATTTTCAACGCTGCTGCTGCAGCAACGGTAGTTCGTGCTATCTTGGCGGACGCTGCAAAACAAAATTCTACGCTGCAAAAATTCGACGACGATGCGCTTATGGAAGCGATTTCTCACGTAACTCCTGCTTTTGGTAGAGGCGAAGTAATTGAAGTTAATGGCGCTCCTGTTGAGCTTGTTTTAGTGAAGAATCCTATTGGTTTTAGACTTGCGATTGCTTCGGATCATCCGAAAAATCACGATACCATGATTGCAATTTGTGACGAATACGCTGACGGTAGAGACATGAGCTGGCTGTGGGACGTTGATTTTGCAAGCTTTAGTGGTACTGGAGTTGCGTGTGTTTCTGGTACTCGCGCATGGGATATGGCTTTGAGGCTGCAATACGATAAAGTCTCGGCTCGCAATGTGAATACGGATTTAGAAGAAGATACTAAAGCTTTTGTAAATGGCGATTTTAGTGGCAATGCTAAAAACGCTAAGCGTATATATTGCACATATACTGCAATGCTTCGCGTGCGCGCGGCTTTAGCGCAACTTGCGGAAGTTAAAGACGTTGGAGTTGGAAAGTAATAGTCATGAATGGTTCCAGTGATATTAGTAAAGCAAATGCTACTTTTGAAAACGAAAATCGCGTGCTAGATATTGTGTCGCTATATCCAAAAGACATGAATATTTACGGCGACTATGGCAATGTGCTTACGATTATGCGCCGAGCGGAATTGTACGGTTACAAGCCTGTGCTACACGAGTACAACGTTGGTGATTTATGGCCAGAGCGCGTGGATATGATTCTTGGCGGAGGTGGTCAAGATCATGGTCAGAGCAGAGTTACGGAAGATTTATTTGCGCGCGCGGACGCGATTCGTGGGCTTGCAGAAGATGGTGTTCCAATGCTTATGATTTGTGGTCTTTACCAGCTTTTTGGAGAGTATTTTGAAACCGTTGAAGGACAAAAACTTCAAGGAATTGGCATACTTGGAGAGCATACGGTTGGTCAAGATGTGCGCATGATTGGAAATCTTGTGGAGCATAGCGCCGATTTTGGCGATATTGTGGGCTACGAGAACCATTCTGGGCGCACAAGCTTGGAAGATGGAACGCAGCCACTTGGCTTGGTTGATAGTGAAAATTGCGGTAATAATGGCAAAGATCACACGGAAGGAGCGCGCAAATACAACGTTATTGGGACGTATATGCACGGCTCAGTTTTGCCGAAAAATCCGCGTCTGGCTGACTTTTTAATCCGTACTGCTGTGCAAAATCGTTACGGCGAATTTTCGCCCAAGCAAACTGATGCTCAACGCGCGGAGCTCGCTAAACTAGACGAATTAGCCGAGCGTGCTCGCGAAGTGGCTGTAACTCGTCCGCGGTGAATGAACATAGGTGTATGCATGATTTAGTAGAAATTTGATTGATTATTTTATTTTATTTTATGCTGAGTGTTACTCAATGCGTATAGTTATGTGATAAAAAACACTAAAATATGTATAATTATGTGATTAAATGCACCAAAACATATATAATAATGTGATACACGATAAAAGTTAACGCAAAATATAACGGAACATCAGTGAAGCTAAGCGTAGAAACAGCCAAGCGTTAATACGGCTGCAATATCTAATAGCGTAACGCAAGATGAAAGGTGAGTAATCATGAAAAGGCTGATTATGAGCAAACTTTTAGCATGGAAGAACTCACCATATCGTAAACCATTGATATTAAAAGGCGTGCGTCAAGTTGGTAAAACTTGGGTACTAAAAGAATTTGGTAAGCTTTACTACAAAAATATTGCTTATTTTAACTTCGACGAAAACAAAGAATATAAGCAATTCTTTGAAACCACTAAAAATGTGGAGCGAATTTTACAAAACCTAATGCTTGCAAGTGGTCAAAAAATCGAACCAGAAAACACGCTTATTATATTTGACGAGGTTCAAGACTGTCCAGAAGTAATAAACTCGATGAAATATTTTTGTGAAAATGCTCCGCAATATCATGTTGCTTGCGCTGGATCGTTGCTTGGAATAACGCTTGCAAAACCATCTTCATTCCCAGTTGGAAAAGTTAATTTTATGCAAATAAACCCAATGAATTTCACGGAGTTTTTACTTGCTAATGGAGATGAAAATCTAGCGAAGTTTATTGAACAAATCGATAAAATAGAGCCGATTCCAGACGCATTTTTTAACCCGTTATACGAGAAATTAAAAATGTATTATGTTACAGGAGGCATGCCTGAGTCAGTTTTGATGTGGGCTAAAGCGCGAGATGTGAACGCAATGCAAGAGACATTGTTTGAGATTATAACAGCTTATGAACGAGATTTTGCAAAACATCCTAAGGTTAGTGAATTTCCAAAAATATCAATGATTTGGAATTCTATTCCATCTCAACTTGCGCGTGAAAACAAAAAATTCTTGTATAAAGTTGTTAAAAATGGTGCACGGGCAAGAGAATATGAAGACGCTTTGCAGTGGCTTGTGTCGGCACAATTGGTGTATAAAATTTATAGAAATACTACGCCGAATTTACCTATTGCTGCTTATGATGATATATCTGCTTTTAAGATTTATCTGGCAGATGTTGGTTTGTTAAGGCGATTAGCACAACTTGCTCCTACTGCATTTAAGGAAGGCAATAGGCTGTTTACTGAGTTTAAGGGTGCTTTAACAGAAAATTATGTTTTGCAAGCGCTACTTACTCAATTTGAAGTGACGCCTAGATACTGGTCTCAAACAAATCCGCCGTATGAAGTGGATTTCCTTATTCAACGAGAAAATGATATTTTCCCTATTGAGGTTAAATCTGAAGCAAATATTAATAGTAGAAGTTTGAAAAAGTTTAAAGAATTATTCCCTAATCAAACGAAATTACGTATACGATTCTCGCTGAATAATCTAAAACTAGATGATGACATGTTGAATATTCCGTTATTTATGGCTGATTACACGGATAAGCTTATAGAACTTGCTCTGAAAGAAAAAACCTGTAATAACGTGTGAGTTACCTTTTAACCTGACAACAAACAGGTTTTTTTATTGATTGATAAACACAAAAGCCTGCTGAACTTGCAAAGTGTTGCAAATCAGCAGGCTGTTTTGTAGTTTTGAATTTTAGTTTTTGATTCTAGTTTTCGTTTGATTTAGCTAGTGACTATTAGTCGATTAAGCCATACAAGCGATCGCCAGCATCGCCAAGACCTGGAACGATATAAGCTTTGTCGTTCAAATGCTCGTCAACAGCGCAAACAACAACCTTAAAGTCAATAGAAGGATCAATCTCCTTCTCCAAGCGCTCTAAGCCTTCTGGAGCTGCCAAAATGTTAATAGCAGTAACGTCCTTAGCGCCGCGCTCCGCCAAATAATGCGTAGCAGCAATAAGAGTGCCACCAGTGGCAAGCATTGGGTCAAGAAGGAAGCATTGACGACCGGTCAAATCTTCTGGCAAACGGTTGGCATAAGTGACAATATCGAGTGTCTGCTCGTCGCGCTTCATGCCAAGGAATCCAACCTCAGCGGTTGGAAGAAGGCGAGTCATGCCATCGAGCATGCCGAGGCCAGCACGCAAAACCGGCACAACCATTGGGCGTGGGCGGTTCAAATGCTTGCCAGTCATCTTGCAAATAGGAGTTTCAATCTCGCGATCGCTAACTTCCAAATTGCGGGTTGCTTCGTATGCTTCGAGGGTTACCAATTCGGAAACCAACTCGCGGAAAATGTTAGAAGGTGTATTCTTATCACGCAAAACGGTGAGCTTGTGGTCCACCAGCGGATGATGTAAAACATGAAGATCCATACTTTCTAGGGTAATGCAAGCATGGCATGTTAAGCTATCGGCGTGCCGTTATTTTTGCACGAAATATAAACAAATGTTGAGTAAAAATATATTTTATTTAAACTTATTTAGCAAAATCTAAAATCTGAAACTTAAAATTCAAGGCTCAGAACAGAAACGATACTGACTTGCGAAAGCGCCTGTCGGCGCAAACGCCGCTCGCAGCGGCAAAAAATGGAGCCCGGGGCTTAAACACAAGCCAGCATCATTTTGAGTATACCTTGTTTTCTGTTTTCACGCGCCGCACAATTTTAATCGCAAATAATTTATTCCAACTTTCCTGCGCGCCACAATTTTGCACCATGAGCAAAAGATAACGAAAGTGCGTTCATATTCGCGGATATGTGCAAAATCTTTGCAATTTTCTGCGTGTGTATTGTATTTGCTTGCTCGTCTAACTTTTTTGCGTAAACTCGCATTCCGCGTGCAATAATCGAAGTAAAAGCTGAAGATCGGTAAAGCGCTACAGCAAAATCGCCTGTAAAAGCGCCAGAAAGAATAGAATCTGCAAGTCGTGCAATGTCTTCTCCAGTAGGAGCGTCGTCAATTCCTGTAATAGCTGAAGCGCTTGTTGTTTCAGGCTCGCCAAGACTCCAGTACTCAGCGTAAGCTTCGCGCTGTTTTCGTAGCGACATGCGCAGTAAATACAGTCGCCACAACATTCCAGGAATAGATTCCGCTTCAGCGCTACTCCACAAATCTGCAATAACTTCAATGCCTTCATTCTCAACCAAATTCAGCACGCGTTCAACGATTTCCGGTGACTGCGTTTTATGAACGCGGTTAAGCAAAACGGCGGCGGAGGTGTGGCTAATTTCGTTTACAACCTGCGGGTCTGTGCCGCCTTCAATCTGTGCTAGCATTGCAGGATCCATTTGTGCAGGCCGGCTTGGACGGGCAGCTCCAGTAGGGCTTGGCATAAAAGCAGATCTGCTTGAATGAATAGAACTCGATTGTGAATTTAAACTAGTAGACACTTGGCAGAACCTTTTCAATATCAATAATGCGAGCACCTTTAGGGGTATTAATTATGTGCAAAACTATTGCGCTTCCTGTAGGCATGTATGGAGATTTTTGACTGAGTATGCGCTTGTGAGCTCTAGGTTTTGTTATTTCGCGCAAATAATCGAAGAAAGTGCCAATAACCGGTCGGTGCAAGCATATGACTGTTGCGCTGTTGGCTAAGCTTGTGCTGTTGGCTGTGCTTACATTGCTAGTTTCGCTTGTATTTTGTGCGTTGCACTCAAGATTTTGTATTTCTTTTATAAGCACAGATAGCGTAGATTTTGGTTGTTTCTCGTGATGATCTTCAGTAAGTTCCGCAACTTGTTCTATTGGAAGTGAAGAGTCGTGCGCAAAAGCCGCAACCGTTTCAACGCAACGCTTCCAAGGTGACGATATGATTTTATTCGGCGCGTAGCAGGCAAGTTCGCGACCTAGAGCGTAGGAGGTGGCTGCTCCAAGAGGTGTGATTGGTCGAGTGGCTTCGCTTCCTTGCCAAGTTTTTCGAGACTCAGCTTTTCCGTGACGCACCAGAAGCAGCGTGCTATATTCTGCTTGACCTGCGTGGAGCTTTTCTAAGAAAGCATCCAGCACTTCGCGGTCGCTATCGTGAGTAAGTTTTTTGCGCGCTTGAGAAGGAGTAAGCCATAAAACATTGCCAATTTCAGTAGGCTTAGCTGGCTTAATTGGTCCGAAAGCAGGAAGACGCTTCGCTGCAGTTGGCTTATCGATTAAGCGCATCATCCAGTAGTGGATTCGCTTTATTACTTCCGGCTGAGAATTGCGTGATGCGTTGCCGTTTTTAGAGGCTTGTTTTTTGCCTTCATGCTCAAGTGGATACTCTATTTTGGCGATGTGCGGGCCGAGCGCGACTGAATATCCTGTTTCTTCTCCAACTTCGCGCACAGCTGTGTGGCGATGCGATTCGTTCGGCTCGTTCTTTCCTTTTGGCCAGCTCCAATCGTCATATTTAGGACGGTAAACAAGGCAAAGTTCAAAGTCGTCGTCGCTAGGCTTTATTGCACTGCTGCCTGTTTTTGCATCTTCGCCTGCGTTTGAGCTGTTTGTACTATTGCGCTTGCGATAAATAATCCCGCCAGCTGCTTCAACGTATTGCGTCGTTACTGCACTCATATTCACTATTTTAGCGTTTTTCTTTCGCGAATTTTAGTTGCGCTTGGTTATTTATTGCAATTCGATTATTTGCCCATTTGGTTAGAGTCAATTTAGTTGCTGATTTTCGTATATTTGCGCTGCTTACGTTTATTACGGTTATGACTGTGACGAAAGTGCTGTGACTGTCATTTTTCTCGTCTATGACAGTGATTTCATATGCATGACTGTCATTTTTTCGATTTTGAACATGATTTACTATATTTTGACAGTGAGCTTACGTATTTTGACCGAGATGCGTAGACTTATGACAGTCATTTTGACTTCCGTGACTGTGATACCCCATTTATGACTGTGATGCAGATGTGCTGAATAAATCAGATATTTTGTTATGTAACCCAAAATTCCCAAAACTGGCAAATGGTGTTGTAAAAAACATGCCAAAACTGGCAAATAATTGCTCAAAAAACATCCTAAAACTGGCAAATAATGGTATAATCGCTGTAATAGCAACAATAAAAAGAGTAAGCCATGGAACGACTAGCATTACAAAAATTAATCGCCTGGAACATAAAACCGAATCGTAAGCCGCTAATTATATGGGGTGCGCGCCAGGTTGGTAAAACATATCTAGTAAAAGAACTTTTTGCGGAAAAATATTATAAAAATAGTTATATTTACATCGATCTTAAAAAAGAAGATGAGGTTCGTAACTTTTGCGAAAGCACAGCAAACGCAGAAAAAATTATCGAATACTTGTCTTTGCGATTTTCAAAGCCTATAAATGAAAGCACGTTGCTGATTTTTGACGAGATTCAAGAATGTCCAAACATTATTTCGTCGCTTAAATATTTTTGCCAAGATTTTAGAAAAATTCACGTAATTGCAACGGGCTCAATGGTGCGTATTAAATTGCATCGCGAATCTCGCAAGCAGAATGCTGAAAAAACAGCAAAAGACCAATTCCTTTTTCCTGTAGGAAAAATCGACCAGATAACAATCTATCCAATGACTTTTGGTGAATTCCTACTAAATAACAACAGTCTTCTCTACACAAAGGTGCGCGAAGCATATGATTCTAAGCAGGCGCTGCCTACAGAAATTCACAATCTTGCGTTAAATGAAGTGTATAAATATCTGCTAATTGGAGGCATGCCAGAAGCGGTAGAAGCATATATTGAGCGCAAAGATTTACTAGAAACGCGTGAGATTTTGCGCTCGCTGTATGACAATTATCTTGCGGACATGGAATTGTATCAGGCAAGCAGTGAGTCAATTTTAAGATCTCGGCTTCTATTTGAAAATATTTTTAGGGAGCTTAATAAGGAGTCAAAAAACTTTTCAGCCGGTCTTATTAAAAAAGACGGTAGGACTAGAGATTTTGCAACGTCTATTCAGTGGCTGCTTATGACTCATATTGTTAATCAGTCGTTCCAACTCAAAGAGCATATAACTATGCCACTTATGCAAGAAAACGAAAGCAATTTCCGACTATTTTTGTGCGATATCGGCATGTTCTCGTATCAAAGCGGAGTGAATGCAGCATCTTTTATTTCAAACGAAAGAGACAATACGCTATCTGGCATTTTCTTCGAAAATTACGTTGCAAACGAACTTAGCGCAAATGGTTTAAAACTGTTTTATTGGCGCGGAAAATCAGATTCAGAATTGGAATTTATAGTTGAATCAAATAACAAACTTTTCCCGATTGATGTTAAAAAAGGCAGAGGAACACTTAATTCTCTAAATAAGTTTGCAATGCATAACAAGTTTGAGTTCGCAATAAAAGTTTCTAAAAATAATTATGGTTATGACGCAAATCAGAAAATTGCGACCATGCCATTTTATTTCATGCCGTTTGTGGCTGGCAATTTGGCCGCTGGAACGCTTGAGATTTAGGCGGTTTAGAAGGAATAATAAACACAACAAGAGCCAGAAACATGTTACTGAATCTGACTCTTGTTTATTGTTTGTTAATTACTTGCGATTAGTTCGCACCGCGAGGCTTACGCGTGTGAGTATGAATCAAGTAAGCCTGGCTGTCAACGAGCGGACGGCCTTCCTTATCGCGAGAATGCAAGGTATACGTGCCGTCGCCATCCATCCACCAGGAAACTGTAGAATTAGCCATTTGCAAATCAACATACTGAATTAATGCTTCAACTTGATCAGGCGCAGTAATGCGAACTAGGGTTTCAACTCGACGATCAAGATTGCGGTGCATCAAATCTGCAGAGCCAATCCACACTTCTGGACCACTTGCAGGACCGTCACCAATCTGCGGGCCACAAGAATTAGCGAATGCGTAAATACGGCTGTGCTCAAGGAATCGACCAAGAATAGAGCGAACGCGAATATTCTCACTCAATCCCTCAATGCCAGGCTTCAGTGAGCAAATTCCACGCTCAACAATATCAATCTTCACGCCAGCTTGAGAAGCACGGTATAAAGCGTCAATAGTTTGCTCATCAACTACGGAATTGACTTTAATCTTAATCCATGCTTCCTTGCCAGCAAGTGCTGCGGCTTCCTCACGGTGAATACGCTGAATAATGCCAGTGCGAACTGTTCGTGGAGCTACAAGCAAGCGATGGAAGCTTGACTTTGGAGCATAACCGGAAAGCTGGTTAAACAAGCGAGTCAAATCCTGTCCGACTACAGGATCGCAAGTAAGCAATCCCAAATCCGTGTAAAGGCGAGCAGTCTTAGGATTGTAATTACCTGTGCCAACGTGGCAGTAGCGACGCAACCCTTCTGCTTCTTGGCGTACCACGAGTGAAAGCTTGCAGTGAGTCTTCAAACCAACAATGCCGTACACAACGTGAACGCCTGCGCGCTCAAGCTTACGAGCCCAAGCAATATTTGCGTCCTCGTCAAATCGTGCCTTAATCTCAACCAGCGCGAGTACCTGCTTTCCGGCGTGGGCTGCGTCAACAAGAGCGTCAATAATTGGCGAATTGCTAGACGTACGGTACAAAGTCTGCTTAATTGCAAGTACTTTTGGATCCGCAGCAGCCTGCGCGAGGAATGCCTGCACAGAAGTAGAGAACGAATCGTAAGGATGATGCAACAAAATGTCATGCTCGCGAATAGAAGCGAAAATATCTTGCGCGTGGCTAGTTTCAACTTCCGCAATCTGACGGTTCGTAGTAGGAATGAACGGACGATACTTCAAATCTGGGCGATCAAGCGCCTGCAATTCAAACAATACCGTCATATCAAGCGGCGAAGGCAAGCGATAGACTTCCTCAGGGCTTACGCGAAGTTGATTTGCAAGAAGCTGAGAAAGGAATGGGCTGGCCTCGTTAGAAATTTCCAAACGAATTGGCGGTCCAAAGCGGCGGCGAAGAAGTTCCTTCTCCATAGCGTTGAGCAGATTTTCTGCGTCATCTTCCTCAACGTCAATATCCTCGTTGCGTGTAACGCGGAAGGAACGAGCTTCCTTAATAATCATGCCTGGGAAAAGCGATTCCAAGTGTGCTGCAATCAGCTTTTCCATAGTGATGAAGCCGTAGCGCTCTTCGCGACCTTCTTCGTCTGTTAAATCGTCAACTGGTACAAGACGGTTCAAATTATCTGGAATTTTTACACGCGCAAAATGCGACTTTCCAGAATTTGGATTTTCGACGATAACAGCCAAGTTAATAGACTTGCCGGAAATGTATGGGAATGGGTGAGCAGGAT
The DNA here is from genome assembly GCF_001546485.1 of Gardnerella vaginalis. GTDB lineage: Bacteria > Actinomycetota > Actinomycetes > Actinomycetales > Bifidobacteriaceae > Bifidobacterium > Bifidobacterium vaginale_D. The sequence continues at coordinate 146,788 of NZ_KQ956830.1, forward strand.
CCACTGCAAGAGGCGTAAGAACAGGGAAAACTTGCTTTTTGTAGTAATCAGACAAGCGAGCCTTTTCTGAGTCCGTAAGCTTATCCCAGCTGAGCAAAACAATGCGCTGTTTCGCAAGCTCAGGGAGAATATGATCAATCACATAATGTGCATGTTCATCTTGGCGGCGGTGAGTAACCTCGCTAATAGCGCGCAACTGCTGACGAGGGCTTAATCCAGATGCTGCAGTTACTGCTATGCCGGAATCGATGCGACGCTTTAAGCCTGCGACTCGAACCATAAAGAATTCGTCGAGATTTGACGCAAAGATAGCAGCAAAATTAGCGCGTTCAAGTAGTGGTAAATCGGTATTTTGTGCCAACTCAAGCACGCGGCGATTAAATTTCAACCAGCTTAATTCTCGATCAAAGAACCGATCTTTTGGCAACGGTAACTCGCCCTCACGAGCTTCACGTTTTTCTGCCTTTTCGTCTTCGGCGATGTGCTCTGCAATTTGACCGCGCAGAATCGCCTTTGAGGGAGCGTCAAAAATTTGTACCATACTCTGTAATTGTATGCGCTGTAAGAGAAGTGCGCGACTGAGTGTCGATGTTGTGAGAGGGTATTTAATTGCAATGTCGTTACAATTTGAAGTCGAGTTGAGATTGATTTTTAATAAGACTGATTTTTGAGGAGTATTGCTAGTTGAGTGCGACGGCGCGTCATTGTCAAGAGGACGGCAAAGGATAAACTGACCTTTGCGCCGCCGCTCTTAGATCGTATCGCAACACGCCGATGGCTGTGCGATGTGAACGTAAATTCACATGACAACCTTTGCATGTTCACAAAATGCCGCAAGAGTTGCGATTTTTCGTGTGCAATTGAACAGTAGTGACAATATGTTAACAAAGGCTAATTTGCTCTTTACTATTAGGCGAAAAACGATGATAATAATAATTACAAAAACAAAAAAGAGATAGCGGTAACCCACAAAAGTGTATGGATATAGAATCCGTGGACGTTGGACGGGATATTTAAGACTTGAACCGTTGCAACGAGGATGTTGTGCAGATGAAACCGCAGATATTGTTTTTGTAGATAAGAGGCTCGTCAAAGTGGCGAGCCTCTTTTGATGTGGGGGCGATTTTACTGCTCATGCAGGCTGTCGCACGCATAAGGGAAACTATCAAAGAATAATTGTTGGAATTCATTTTCTTAGCTTCTTTGAAAATGAGAATATATTGTGTTCCATGCTGTGCTAATCGCAATTGCGAGTTGTTGGACGATTGTTAAGCGACGAGTCGTTATTTATACGCGTGATTACGTGTGTGGAGTTTGAAACAGGTAAGAAGGATCGAAAGACCATGCAACATTCGTTTATGGCAACGTTGGCTGCAGAATTTATTGGCACTGCTATTCTTATGATTTTCGGAAACGGTGCTGTTGCAAACGTTGAATTAAAAAATACTAAAGGACACCATGCTGGTTGGTTAAATATTGCTATGGGCTACGGTTTTGGTGTTATGTTCCCAGTGCTCATGTTTGGCGGAATTTCCGGCGCGCATATCAATCCTGCTATGACAATTGCGCAAGCAGTTTGCGGAATGTTCCCTTGGGCAAACGTACTTCCATATATTGTTGCACAGCTTTTGGGTGCATTGGTTGGCCAGCTTATTGTGTACGTAACTTATTTACCGCACTACAACGAAACTGAGGAGCCAGGAGCTATTCTTGGCACTTTCTGCACTACGGATGCTTATAACAACAAACTTAACTACTTCCTTAACGAATTCTTCGGCACGCTTGTGCTTGTTCTAGCTGCACTTTGCTGCCTTACTTCTCCTTGGGGTGAGAAGAATTTGGCCGGTGCTTCAATCGTTGTTGGCTTCGTTGTTTGGGGTTTGGTGACTTCTATGGGCGGCCCAACTGGTCCTGCTTTGAATCCTGCTCGTGATCTTATGCCGCGTTTGCTTCACGAAATTTTGCCAATTCCGCATAAGGGATCTTCTCGCTGGGGTGAAGCGTGGATTCCGGTTATTGCTCCTATTGCCGGCGCAATCTTGGGTGTGGTTATGTATAAGTCGTTATTTGCATAAAACCATTTGCTTGTAACTGTGATTGATTATGATTGATTGCGGTTTATTGCGATTGTAAGAAGCGCGTAATGCTAGTATGAATGCGTTACGCGCTTTTTGTTTTGCAAGTTTATACTTTGCAAACTTGTGCTTATTAAGAAAGATATTGGAAAAGATATTAAGAAAGATTTTAAGAAAGACGAAATCATGTTTTCTAAGTCAACTATTGCAATTGGGCGTTTTGCGCCTACTCCTTCCGGGCGTATGCATATTGGAAACATGGTTGCTATGCTTGCGGCTTGGCTTTCTGCAAAATCGCAAGGCGGCCACATGATTTTGCGTTTGGAAGATCTTGATATTGCGCGCATGCCAAAGGATGCTAGCGCGCGAGTGATTGACGACTTGCGTTGGGTTGGGCTTGATTGGGTTGGCGAGCCAACTTATCAGCATGAGCGCACTGCAATCTACCAAGAAGCTCTTGAATCCCTAGAATCTTTGCAAGACGACGACGGAAATTCGCTAATCTACCCATGTTTTTGCTCGCGTTCCGATATTCGCGCAATCGCAGCTCCGCAGGAAGGCGACGGTTTTATACGTTACCCGGGTACGTGCAGAAATCTTCGTAAAAACGCGCAAGGTTTGGCGCAAATCAAAAAGCGTTTGCAAAATAATCAGCAACATTCTTTAAGGCTTGCTGTTCCCTCGACTGATTCGAGGCAAGCAAATATTGATTTTGAAGATGCGATTTTTGGTACGCAATCTTTTAATATTAATCGCGATTTGGGGGACATGGTGATTCGCCGCGCTGATGGCGTTTTTTCGTACCAGCTTGCGGTTGTTGTTGACGATGTTTTGAGCGGAGTAAATGACATTGTGCGCGGACGTGATTTGTTGCGTTCGGCAGCGTTGCAGATTTGGATTGGTGAGCTGCTTGAAAAATCGGGATTTTTTGCGGCTCACGGTACGCATTATGTGCGTCCGCAATTTGCGCATTTGCCGCTAATTGATAACGCTCAAGGCGAGAGGCTTGCCAAAAGTAAACATTCGCTTGATGTTGGTGCGCTTCGAGAAGCTGGCTGGAGCGCAGAGCGCATGATCGGCTACTGCATGTATCTTTTGGGATACAAAAAGCCTAGTCAAAATCAACCGGTAGATATGAGTGCTGCCGATGCTCTCGCGTTATTTGAAAGCGACGAAACGCCGTGGGATTCTGTTCACACAAACCTAGCCGACAAATCCGTGCCCTTCCTTGACTAAACTATGTATTTAAAATGGGAAAAGGAAGGGTTGAAATGAAATTTAGTGAATTGAGTAAAGAAGAGCAAAAAGATCTTGCGGAATATGGCGAGATTATTTCAAGAGAAATGGAAGCAAAATCGGAACCAGATCCAGGAGATCCAACTTTGGATTCTCGCTGGGATCCATCTCGTGAATTGAGCAGATTGAATTATCGCCGTCACGCAATTGAAAAAGAGATAAATGAGGCTGTGTACAAAAGCCGCAAAAATGGTCAGTCTTGGAATACAATAGGTCGCGCACTTGGAGTTACTGCAGAAGCTGCACGTCGTAAATATAGTGATAAAATTCCTCAATTAGTGTGACTATTTTTTATGAGATTAGATTGGGGGCAATAAATGGCATATATGACGCAAAAAGATTTAGCGAATACTGGGGTCGATTGTGTTCGTGCGCGTCAAATTGCCGACGGTGTGCACAGCATGCAAGACGTCATTGCTCAAGCCGAATCGCATTATGGGCGCAAAGCTGGATCTGTTACGCTACTTGCCGCGACTAAAACGCGAGATGTTGGCGAAATTATGGCAGCGCTTAAAGCCGGAGTGCGTGTAATTGGGGAAAATCGCCCGCAAGAAATCGTTGCAAAAGCCGAAATTTTACGCGCGGAAGCTGCTAGAGAACGTTTAAGCGTTGGTGTAAACGGCGAAATTCCGCTCTATTTAATTGGTCAGTTGCAAAGCAATAAAATAAACAAAGTCTTGCCGCTTGCAAATGGTATTCAGTCGGTTGACGGCATTGATCTTGCGCAAAAAATATCTGCTCGCGCGCAAAATCTGGGACTTGGTGTAGACGTTATGTTGGAAGTGAACGTTTCGGGAGAAGCTACAAAATCCGGATGTGCGCCAGAACGTGCGATTGACGAAGCGCTCGCTATATCTAGTCTTCCGGCGCTTCATTTGCACGGATTTATGACGCTCGGAGCGCGCGTGGATGATGAAAAAATAGTGAGAAGTGGTTTCGCAAAATTGCGAGAAATTAGAGATTGTGTGAGTGAACAACTCGCGCAAGATCATGATGGAAACTCTGCAAAATTAGAGCTTTCGATGGGAATGTCCGGCGATTTTGCGTGGGCGATTGCCGAAGGCTCAACGATGGTCCGAATTGGTTCGGCAATCTTTGGCCCACGCGCATTTGTGTAGTCTTAAGTTTTGCCTAGTTTCTCATTGCTATCTTTTACTTTTATTGCCGTTATGCATGCACAATCACATTGCGCAGCGAGCCAATACCATCTACGTGCACAATCGCTTCGTCACCAGCGCGTAAAGTTCCAGCTGGGTATGGAGTTCCTGTCAAAATCACATCTCCTGGAAGAAGCGTTGAGAAGCTTGAAATTGCAGCAATTTGTTCAGGAATACTGTGAATAAGTCGAGCTGTAGTGCCGTCGGCTTCTGGCACATTTTCACCATTAAGCGTAAATGAAATATGTGCATCGCGCCAATTTAGCTCGGTTGTAATCCAAGGTCCAAGTGGGCAAGAAGTGTCGAAACCTTTTGCGCGCGTCCACATTGGGTCGCTACCTGCGCAATCTCGTAAAGTTACGTCGTTTACGCAAGTAAAGCCAAAAACGTAATTCATTGCGGTATCTGCCGTCACATTTTTGGCGATTTTGCCCATAACAACTGCCACTTCTGGCTCAAAATTCATGTCGTTTGAGCAAGCAGGAATCACAATTGGATCGTCCGGACCAATTACAGAAGTGCTTGGCTTTGTAAAAATCACCATATCTGCAGCAGTATGCGAAGATGCCGCAGAAGAAGCAGCGCGCTCATCATCGGAACGCGTATCGTAATTTTTCGCCAATCCGTACACTTTTGAAGGAATTACAGGCACAAGCAAGCGCACGCCATCCGCATCCAACGCGTAACGTTTACCAGTTGGCTTAACTCCTTGCGGGCTTAAAGGATGCCCTTCAAGCGCTACTAAATAATCTTTACCGTCGGTTTCGTCTTTTTGAACGAAAGCGTATTGAGGAACTTCATTATAGGAAAAACGTGCAATTCTCATGTTTTTAAGATTACGACATATTTGCTACTTAATTAAGCATTGCTCGATACTTAACTAAACTTTGCTTGCTGCTTAATTAAATTATTTGCGTAAATTATTTGCGATTGAAAGTTCTTGAAAACAAAACTTGAGTCTAGTACACTCAAGTTTTAGGAATAAAGTTATAGGAAAATCTGTTATACGTATCAGATACATGAAAGTGAAAGCTCGTTAGAACTCGAAAGTATCGTCAAAAAGCTTGAAATTGCAACAAAAGTTGCAACGAGAGTTGCAATAAAAGTTGCAGCGATTTGACTTAACTGAAATGTGTTTTAGAGCTTTCGTGGAAATGAGGTAGATATGGAACAAAAGTTTACAACCTTAGCGCAAGACGCATTAAGCGACGCTGTGCAAAGTGCAGCGGCTGCTGGCAATGCGCAAGTTGACACTTTGCATTTGGCGGATGCTTTACTTCGCCAAGAGCAGGGCGTTGTGCGCGCGCTTATTGCTCAGGCGGGGGCGGACGCGCAACAAATCGGTGCTGAAATTCGTAACGCATTAGTGGCGTTGCCTTCATCTACTGGCTCAACTACAACTAAGCCAGACGCAAGCCGTCAGCTTTTGGCTGCGCTAAGCCAGGCAGAAAAAGAAATGCGCGCAATGGCAGACGAATACGTTTCTACAGAGCACATGCTTATTGGCATAGTTGCAAGCGCGCCAAACGCTGTTGCGGATATTTTCAAAAAGCACAACGTTTCCGCAGACGCGTTGCGAAAAGCTGTGCCAACTGTGCGCGGAGGTGCGAAAGTTACGAGTCCGGATGCTGAAGGCAACTACAAAGCGCTCGAAAAGTATTCTGTTGATATGACTGCGCGCGCTCGCGAAGGAAAGCTCGACCCAGTAATTGGCCGCGACCAGGAGATTCGCCGCGTGATTCAAATTCTTTCTCGCCGCACGAAGAACAATCCTGTGCTAATTGGCGAGCCGGGCGTTGGAAAAACGGCAGTTGTAGAAGGATTGGCTCAGCGAATTGTGGCAGGAGATGTGCCTACGACTTTGCAAAACAAGCGTCTTATCAGTCTCGATTTGGCTTCGATGGTTGCAGGTTCAAAGTATCGCGGCGAGTTTGAGGAACGCTTAAAGGCAGTGTTGAAGGAAATTCAACAATCAGACGGTCAAATTATTACGTTTATTGACGAAATTCACACTGTTGTTGGCGCAGGATCTGCAGAAGGTTCAATGGATGCTGGCAATATGCTTAAGCCAATGCTTGCGCGCGGTGAGCTGCGTTTGGTTGGTGCAACTACGCTTAACGAGTATCGCGAGCATATTGAAAAGGATTCGGCGCTTGAACGCAGATTCCAGCAAGTGTTTGTTGGCGAACCGTCTGTTGAAGATACTGTGACGATTTTGCGTGGACTTAAGCAACGTTACGAAGCGCACCACAAGGTGACGATTAGTGACGATGCAATTGTAGCTGCAGCAACGCTTTCAAACCGCTATATTACTGGCAGACAGCTTCCAGATAAGGCGATTGATTTGGTAGATGAAGCGGCAGCTCACTTGCGTATGGAGCTTGATTCACAGCCAGAAGAAATCGACGAATTGCAGCGTAAAGTTACGCGTCTTGAGATGGAAGAAATGCAATTAAAGAAGGCGGAAGATGCTGCTGCGCGCGAACGCTTAGAAAAGTTGCAAGAAGAATTAGCTAACTCGCGCGAAAAGCTTACTGGATTGAAAGCGCGTTGGGATGCGGAAAAGGCTGGTCACAACAAGGTTGGTGATTTGAGAGCACAACTCGACGCTAAGCGCGTAGAAGCCGACAAATTCACGCGTGAAGGCAACTTGGAACAAGCAAGCCGTATTTTGTATGGCGAAATTCCAAGCATTCAAAAAGCTTTGGAAGAAGCGGAGTCCGAGGCTTCTAATGCTAAGAGTGAAGCAAAAGAGCCGATGGTTCCAGACCAGGTTGATGCTGATTCTATTGCTGGAGTTGTTAGCGAATGGACGGGCATTCCCGTTGGTCGCTTGATGCAAGGCGAAAATGAGAAGCTGCTCAACATGGAAAAGGAGCTTTCTAAGCGTGTGGTCGGTCAAAGCGAAGCAATTCAGGCTATAGCGGATGCTGTACGCAGAAGCCGTGCTGGAATTGCAGACCCGAATCGCCCGACTGGTTCGTTCCTATTCTTGGGTCCTACTGGCGTTGGTAAGACGGAGCTTGCTAAGGCTCTTGCTGACTTCTTGTTTGACGATGAGCGTGCAATGGTTCGCATTGATATGAGCGAGTACATGGAAAAGGCTTCCGTTTCACGTCTAATCGGTGCTGCTCCTGGTTACATTGGCTATGAGGAAGGCGGCCAGCTTACTGAAGCTGTGCGTAGACGTCCGTATTCTGTAGTGCTTTTCGACGAAGTTGAGAAGGCACATCCAGAAGTATTCGACGTTTTGCTGCAGGTTTTGGACGATGGTCGTTTGACTGACGGACAAGGTAGAACAGTTGATTTTACGAATACGATTTTGATTATGACATCAAACTTGGGTTCGCAATTCCTTGTGCAAGAAGGCTTGGACGATGCTGCTAAACGCAAGGCTGTTATGAATGCTGTTCACGCTGAGTTTAAGCCAGAGTTCATCAACCGTTTGGATGAGCTTGTTATGTTCCATCCGTTGAGCCGCGAAGAGCTTGGTGGAATTGTGGATATTCAAGTTCGTCAAGTGGCTGCACGCTTGAGCGACCGCCGTATTAGCTTGGATGTGAGTGATTCTGCTCGCGCTTGGCTTGCAGAGCATGGCTATGATCCAGTTTATGGTGCTCGTCCGTTGCGTAGATTGGTTCAGACAGAAATTGGCGATCAACTTGCGCGATTGCTGCTTTCTGGAAAGGTGCATGATGGTGCTCGCGTAGTTGCGGATTGTGCAGAGAGCGACGACCATGTGACTCTCAAGATTGCGTAATATATGCATTATTTAATGTAGTCAAATAATGTAGTCAAATAAAACAAAGCGTGCTGTTTATTGGATTATTTTCCAGTAGGCAGCACGCTATTTTTGTATCTGAATAAAAAATATTTGTAGAATGAAGTTGTAATGAAAAGGTGGATTTCCCACTTAATTTTTCGAGTTATTGCTGATAATTGGCATTATAGGATATGCCTATCTTTTAAAATTTTAATTGGTTTTTGTAAAAATCTATTTTTTTATATTGAATTATTATAGAATAAGCGTACGTATTCAGGGCTGAATACGTTATGAAGCAGATTGAAAATGGAGATACCAATTGGATAAAAGATGGCGTTGAATATTCTGGTGGCTGTATTTTTGGGGTTAATGATACTCCTAGTGGCAACCCTGTCACCATGGAAGTTGGAAGTAATTAGTCTAGTTGATATAAATATCAAATTGCTATAACGTTAAGTGGGGAGATATGCAAGAATCATATACGGGCTCAGGTGTGCAACTTGTTAATGTGAATTTTTCGTATGGGAAAAAACAAATTTTGCATAATCTTTCTATAGATTTATCTTTTGGCATATGTGGTCTTTTGGGGCCAAATGGTGCTGGGAAAACTACTCTGCTTAACGTTATAGCGACGATTTATGCTCCCTCTAGTGGAAAACTTTTTGTTCATGGCTTTGATGTAACTTGTCGTGCGGAAAGGGCTAAAGCTCGGTCAAATATTGGTTATTTGCCACAATCATTTGAACTTATGAATGCATCGAGTGTGTTAAAAAATGTTCAATATGCCGCATGGGCGCGAGGTTTATCGTGGAGCGCTGCGTATCAAGCTGCTTGGAATGCTCTCAAACAGGTTGGCTTGGAAAAACAAGCACATCGCATCGTTGCTAAAATATCAGGAGGTCAGCGTCAGCGTGCTGGTATTGCTTGTGTGATTGCTAGTCAGCCTGCAGTACTAATACTTGATGAGCCTACTGTTGGTTTAGATCCTGAGCAGCGTATTGATATTCGTAATTTTCTTAAGTCTTATTCGCAAAAGCATACTGTTATTGTCAGTACACATTTAGTAGAAGATTTAGCAGTAATTGCGGATCGGGTTATAGTTCTTAATGAAGGAATTATATTGCTTGATGGGAAAATGGATAATCTTCTTCAATATGCTAATCGTGAAGATCTTATGGTAACTCCATGGGAATCAGGGTATAGACATTTGCTATCTAAATTTCATAAAAATTAGTAGTAGCAGTAACTAGATATGTATGGTTTCTTATTTTGTTAATGTGGTAGCAAGTAGGGATGTGATTAAATATGCGTCAATATTCTAACTTTTTAACTGAATTCAGATTTTTTACGAAAAATCATAAGAAGTGCACAATTGTTTCACATATTATGTCCCCATTATCTCTAATAAGCAGTTGTGTTTTTAGCTTATTTTTGATTGCATATCCTATTTTTTTGGGTGTGGCAAATTTTTTAGCGCATAATAATAATTATGCGCTTTGGTTAAGAATTGATGTCACGTGGATGCATTGTTTGTCTGATATTGTTGCTTGCATTTTTGGCGCATGGTGTTCATGTAAAGCTTGCTCGCCCAGATGTTTGGTTAATCCTGCGTGGTGTGCAGGAAAATCAGCCAGTCGTTACGCTATTCCTATACTAAAAGGCGCTATACTGTGCAGTTTGTTATATTGCGTAAGTATATTGCCAACAGTAATTCAGAGTGATGTAAATATTACAAATTTCCCGTATTTTCCACTATTATGTGGAGGCGTGACGCCAAGTGCATTTTTTGCAATTGGTTTTACTTTAGGAGTAATTATTGGCAATCGTTGGGCAATTGTATTCTCAGCTTTATTATCTTTTGCAATAATTTGGTGCTGTATTTATGGCGTCATTATAATGCGTAATGGCGCCATACCTCAGGGAGATATTTTTCCTAGATATTGGGGTAGTAGTTTATACGCAATACTTCCAGTGTCGGATGCTGGTATTGGTGCTGAGCCTGGTTTGCGTATGAACCCATGGTTGGTGACTTTGCGCATATTCTTTGTGTGTGTTGTTATCGTTTCATGCATTCTTTGTTGCGCGCATATTAGATATTTTTGGCAAAAGGGATCTTATTGGCGCATAAAAGCAATAAGTCTTTCTTTAATTATGCCAATAGTATGTGCTTGTTGTATAGCTATGTGGGGTCCAAAACCTTGGATTCGCTCTGGACCTTTTGTGCCTCAGTGTACGACGTTTAAAGATACTGCTTTTTCTGTTTGTGTACATCCTGAAGAAGCTTATATTCGTAAACTTCGTGCTGTTAAACATTTGAAAACTGTTGCTTCTTGGTTTCCTAAGAATCAGAGAGATTCGCAAGGCAAAGGAATTGTGCTTGTGCTTGGAAATGCGTTTACTCCAACAAATACTGAAAAATCTTGGAATCTTACTAATAGTGGTTTAATAAAGTTACGTAATCTTAAAGCTACTGTTATTCAACAACAAACAGATACATTTGTTAGGCGTTCTGAGAAATATGGTGATATGACTGGTATCGCTCAAGAAGTGTTACAAAGATTTGTGCCTGCAAAATGTGCATCAAGTGCTATGAAAGAAGTATATGTAAAAAAGAATCTTGATTCAAACGCTTCTGTTACAGCATTTTTGCTTGCTCAGCTTCCTTCTCGTATAAGTAATGATGTGTATGGGTCATACGGATTTATTCCAGGTGAAGCAAACGATAAAGTGGCTATGAGTATTAATAATGCTGATGATGCTAAGCTGAAACAATTTGTAAAAAATCATGTTAAAGAACTTAATCAATGCCTCATAACTCCACAACAAGTCTTATCGGAACTTGGTGATAAGCATGAAAAATAATTTTCGCGCTTGGCTTGAAGGTAGGCATTATATTGTTGCAATCGTTGCAATCTTATTGTCCGTAGTCCTTCCCTCTTTAATGCTTGTTATATTCAGATCATTTGTAACGCAGTTGCCAGTTTATGTTGGTTATATTTGTTTGCCAGATTCTGCTAATGTGCATAATGCGGTAGAAGGTATAACGTTCCAATGTCAATCTGGTAGTAGTGTTGTTAATTTTGTTGTTCCTCTGTATGAAGTTATTGTAGTTGGGTTTATTGCCGCGGCATTCGTTTGCCTTGCTCCGATTATGGTATCGTGGGAACGTTTCGTGATGAAAAGGTTGCGAATATATGCATTGAGTGCTGCTTTATTGTGTTTGTTTGTTTCATTCGGCGCTTCAGTGTTAATTGTTCGTATAATTGACTTGCAGTTATTGAGTACATTGCAGATGATTTTAGGTAATGCGTGGATTGATATTGTGCTAATAATGATTGGATTAGCATGTTTTGGAAGGTTTTACGGCCTTGCATTTGGCGTCTTTTTAGCGGTGATGAACATTGCCACACAAGGTTTGCAAAGTAAAATTGGGTTGATTTTGCGATGGTATCCTTCTGGAACTTTGCCTGTAATTCCTGGACAATCCATATTGTTATACGTCATTGTTGTGCTTACTGTAATTGCAGTTTGCCTATGGAGTGGCACGTGTGGACGTGGATTGCTTTATTTTGAACGTGCTTAAAATGCGTGTTTAATTATGTTTTAAAAGTCAACTCAATAGTGTTTAATAGAACGTATGTTCGATAATATTGTGATGTTTGTTTTAATGGTGGTTGCTGTAGCAATAACCGCTGTTATTGTGCTGGCTATTGTTAAGCACAACTCTGGAACGCAAGGCGCTAATGGCGTAAACCAGCGCGAATTTAACGAATTGCGCTCGCAGTATGAACAAGCGCGCGCTCAAGCTCAAGAAAATGGCAATCAGGCTATACGGTATCGCACGCAAGCAGAGCAGCTTGCTGAGCGATTAAAGTTTGTTGAAGCAGAACTTGTTAAAGCGCAGCAAGCAGAGCAATTGCGAGTGAATCGCGAAGAACAATTGCGCGCAGAGCGAGAAGAACGCGAACGGTTAAATCGTGAAAAAACTTTGAAAGAGCAAGGTAAAGTCTTGGAAGCGCTTGCTCCAGTAAAAGACAATCTCGAAGCATTGAAGAATAAAGTTTCGCAGATTGAAGAAGGGCGTAAGCAAGAAATGGGCGTGCTGAGCACTCAGCTTAAAGGCTTAAGTGAGCAGCAAACAAGGCTTGACCGCGAAACAAGTTCGCTTTCTGCAGCATTGCGAAATAATAAGGTTCGCGGAGCTTGGGGTGAGGCTCAACTAAAGAATATTGTGGAATCTGCAGGCTTGCTTGAGCATGTTGATTTTGATACGCAGGTTGTTGTAACTGGAGTAAATGGCGAGCAGCAGAGGCCAGATATGGTTGTGCATCTGCCAGGAGGCAAAACAATTCCAGTTGATGCAAAAGTTCCGTATGCGGATTATCAGCGAGCTTGCGAAATCCCAGATAATGCAAGTGACGAAGAATTAGCTAGAAGGAGCGAGCTTCTCAAAGCGCATGCTAAGGCTTTGCGAGAACACGTGCGAGTATTAGGAGCTAAAGCGTATTGGCAGGCTTTTGAAACAGCACCAGACTTTGTAGTTGCATTTATTCCAAACGAAGCGTTGCTTCAGGCGGCTCTTGAAGCGGATCCAACGCTTATGGATGATGCTTTTGCGCAAAAAGTAGCACTTACTTCACCAGTTACTTTGTGGGCTGTGCTTAAGTCTGTTGCGTACGCATGGCAGCAGCAAAGTCTTACAGATGATGCAAAAGAACTTTTCGATTTATCTAGAGAATTGTACGATCGCTTTGCGGTTCTTGGAGAAAATGCTTCAAAACTTGGCGTATCTTTGGCAAGAACAGTTGCAGCTTACAATAAGTTTGCTTCTTCGCTTGAGTCTAGAGTGTTGGTAACAGCGCGTAAACTTCAGAAGTTAGACCAAAGTAAAGTTATTGCTTCAATAGATCTTATTGACTCTGATAAAGCTGATGTTAAAGAGCTGAGCGCTCCAGAAGTATCAGTAGAAGATCGTTAAGCATAAAAACATTAAAGCATCAAAAATTGAACAACTCTAAACGCTAAGGAGTGCAAAAATGGCAGAATTACAAGAGGAACGCGCGGAACTTAAACGCATGCTTTGTTCGGATATGAGTGCGAAACCATTTAGCGAACTGTTTTCTGTTACATTTGCTCAGCGCGGCTCTAAGCTAGTTGGTGATGTTCTTTTTGATGCAATTGAGAAAGCTGGGTATTCGTTAGAGCGCGATGTTGACGCTGTTGGTGCGTTAACTGCTGCTGCTGTGCCGATGGTTTTTGCGCTTATTCATGCTGCAGAACGTAAAGGAATTGCACTCGACGGCTTTGTTATGGATTTTGTTTTCCCTGCAACAAAAGGTCCATCTGTTAAAGGCAAGCGAGTGCTGTTGCTTGATTCTTGGCTTTCTGAAAAATCGTATGTTCAAACTTCTTCGCTTGTGACTTTACGACACGGAAATGAATTAAGTCTTGATTTTGGTATTGTTCATCAGCAAGGCGCGCAAATTCTTGCTATAGTTGCATTAATTGGTGGTGTTGACGCCGACGAACAAGGCACAAGGCATCTTCAATTAGTAAATCCAATAAGTGAGGAGAGTACTAAAATGGCATTTGTTCAAGCTTTCGGTGAAGAAGAATTACGTGCAGATGCAGATCACGAAGATTGCTGCAACGATCATTGCTGTGGTGGTCATTGTGAGGTTAAATGCACGGGTGATTGCGCTCATGATGGTTGCACTGAGCCATGCTGTGAAGATAACTGCTGCGGTGGCCATTGCAAGGTAGAGTGCACTGGTGATTGTGCTCATGATGGTTGCACTGAGCCTTGCTGCGAGGATAACTGCTGTGGCGGTCACTGCAAGTCAGGTTGCACAGGAGATTGCGCAACTGACGGCTGCCAAGACTAGTTGCAAAGACTAGATGCCAATACTAAGCAAAAGTATTAACGGAGCAAAACTTATACATGCACGAACCGAATCCAATTACTTTGGCTGCAAAAGCTTCCGATGAGCCAGAATTTCGACCTATAGGAGTTGGCCCGTGGGAAGAAGAACACCCAGGTGAGCCTCGTCCAGATAATCCAGAATCGCCAAATTATGATGCGCGGTTTAGCACTGAATTACTAGACGAAGGCGACCAGCGTAACGTCTTAGACCGCTACCGATACTGGAAAGTAGAAGCTATAAAAGCGGATCTCGATTCTAAAGGCCGTCATGAGTTTGAAGTAGCTGTAGAAAATTGGACTCACGATTTCAACATAGGCTCTATGGTTCGCACTGCAAACGCGTTTACTGCGAAAAAAGTGTATATCGTAGGGCCTCATAAATGGAATCGCAAAGGCTCGTTAATGACTGAGCTTTACCAATACGTTGAGTGCTGCCCAACGATTGAAACTCTAGTGACTAATTGGCGCGAAGATATGCTTAAAGAAGCAGAAGAAGCGCATCAACTTTTGCTGAAAGCACAAGCAGAAGGCAATAAAGAAGCCGAAAAAATCGCAAATATCAAGGAACAAGACGCTAAAAACGCTCGCGTTATAGCGCTCGATATTATTCCAGGCGCTGTTGCTATGGAAAACTACAAGTTCCCTAAACGTTGTCTTATGCTTTTTGGTGCAGAAGGTCCAGGTCTTTCTAAAAAAGCACTAGAAATGGCGGATGACGTTGTTTATATTTCGCAATTCGGCTCTGTTCGCTCGCTAAATGCAGGAGCTGCTGCGGCTGTTTCCATGCACGCGTGGATTGCGCAGCATGCAGCACCAAATTGCTGAGTCTTAATTAAAAACTTAATTAAAATCTTAATTAAAATTTCAGCAGCAGAATCTCATCAGTAATGTTAATTAAAACGCAATAGCATGTACTCATAAACGTTTACATTTAATGTGTATTTTTTTTTTATTTGTGATACTGTTAATTTATGTTAGAATTCCAACATATTACAAAGCGTTTTGGCGAAAAAACAGCGCTTAATGACGTTTCTTTCGTCGCCGAAGACGGTAAAGTCACGGGCTTTTTGGGCCCTAACGGCGCTGGTAAATCTACTACCATGCGTTGTGCGTTAAATCTTATTCATGCCAGTAGTGGCACTTCTCTTATTGACGGCAAACCTTATGCAAAAATTGCCTCTCCAATGACGGAAGTTGGAGCAGTTCTTGATGCAAAGTCTGCTCACAGGGGTCGTACGGCTTACAATCACCTGTATTCGCTGGCTTTAACTCACGGAATATCAAAAAAGCGCGTTGATGAAGTGATTGATATTACTGGTTTATCAAGTGTTAAAACCCGCAAAGCAGGCTCCTTCTCGCTCGGTATGAGCCAGCGTCTTTCCATTGCTGCAGCGCTTTTAGCAGACCCACACAATCTTATTTTGGACGAGCCAATTAACGGCTTAGATCCAGAAGGCGTTAAGTGGGTTCGTGAATTATGCAAGTATTACGCAAGCGAAGGCCGCGCAATACTACTTAGCTCGCACTTAATGAGCGAAGTTGCGCTTACTGCAGATAACCTTGTGATTATTGCGCATGGCGAAATTTTGGAGCGCACAACAGTACAAGATTTTGTTGACGCACATTCGCAGCACGCTGTGCGACTTGTAACTCCAGAAGGTGAAAAACTAAAGTCAGTGCTTGCTCAAAACAATCCTGAATGCAAGATTTTGCAAGATACTCGCACTCCTCAAGATGTTCAAGAAGGCGAGCTTTTTAGAATAACAGGATGTGAGCTTAATCAGCTTGCTCGCGAAATTGCGGATAATCAAATTTTGGTATATCAGCTAGATCAAGAGCACGCATCACTTGAGGAAGCATATTTGGCTCTTACGCATGGTCAAGAGCAGTACGTAACGAAGGCTGTTCCTAGCAGCGGCGCGAAGCCAAGTGAACAAAAGACTACTGAGCAAAGCGCAACGCAATCTAACAATGATGGGAGTGCAAAATGAGTGAGCAAGTAGCAAACCAACAAGTGCAATCTTCTGAGTTCAATGCACACCAATCCAACGCGTACAAAACAGGCCGCAGCATGAACGCTCAACACTTGCGCCTAACATTTATGCACACGCTTAAATCCGAGATTGTTAAGTTGCGCGGACTCGCGTCAACATGGTGGTGCATGGCATTAGCTATTGTTTTGCCAGTAATCTTTAGCTTTATTATCGCGATTGTGCAAAAAGCAATGTCTAAAGTTGACATTAAGAATGGAGCAAATCAAGGTAGATCAAGCGCTGCAATTACTGTTGGGCCAAGCAATAAAAGCAGCCTTATTGCATCTCAAGATAGCATTTTCCACTTAGTTATTAGTTTTGCTTCTGTATCTTTGATTGTTTTGGCGATTTTTGCAGTGCTTGCTGTAACCGCGGAACATTCTACGACTTCAATTCAGGCTTCTCTTACTGCCGTACCTCGAAGGGGTATGTTCTTTACGGCTAAGTTTATAGCGGTTGCAATCTACGTTTTTGTAGTGCAACTTATTGCAATGGCAGTTTCGTTAGCTGCTGCAGAATTAGCTTTTATGGGAGATAACATTTCCGGATTATCTGGAAGCAGCGCGTGGAAATTGCCTCTTACGCTGTTTCTTGGATCTCCTGCAATTATGGTTGTTGTAGCAGCAATGGCGTACGGTTTTGGCATGATTTGCAA
Organism: Gardnerella vaginalis; assembly: GCF_001546485.1. Lineage (GTDB taxonomy): Bacteria > Actinomycetota > Actinomycetes > Actinomycetales > Bifidobacteriaceae > Bifidobacterium > Bifidobacterium vaginale_D. The sequence continues at coordinate 163,690 of NZ_KQ956830.1, forward strand.
GTCAACTGCTGGCGGAATTATGTGCGTTATTGGAGCCGTGATGATTTTGCCTAGTGTTGTTAGCATTATTATGTTTGCGAGCAATTTCGCGAAGTGGAATTCAATACTTATGCAGCTTTTGCCAGCCGCAGCGGTAGAGAAATTCTTGGGCGGCTCCCCTAATTCGGGTGCACAGCTTCCACCAAACGCATATATTTTCACATGGTGGCAATCAGGCTTGGTGGTTCTCGCTTGGGGCGTAATCATGTATGCAATTGGCCACGTTGTTGAAAAGCATCGCGATATTTAAATCTCTGCAAATAATATTTTGCAAATAAAATTTAACAAATAAAATAAGGGCTTTATCTCGTAACTGGCTACAAGATAAAGCCCTTATTTTATTTACTTTTCTATTTTTCTATATTTATTTTTTCTATATTTAATTATGTGCTATGAGTTCAGTCATTCTTCACAGTTTCAGATACATGTGGCCATAAGGTCGTACCCCAGTTGGTAATGGTGCGCTGACGAACGAGTGGCAAATCGGAGCGATCGTACACGGTGCGCCATGGTTCCCAAACTAAGCCGGTCTTTTCTTGCAGCTTGATACGAAGGTTGCGTACATTACCCTTGAACTGGATAGTTGTATTGAAGTGAGATGTGCGGTACTTGCCGTTGCCTTCCCAAGCGCGAGAACGCACGTAAGGAGTGCCATCAATCTCAGTGCCGTACTCATCCCAGTAGATATAGTAACGAGCTACGTAAGCTCCACGGTGATCCAAAGTCAAATAACCGTCGCGATAAGAAGAAACCTTGGTTTCAATATAGTCGCTATTGGATTGCAATGTAGCTACTTCGTTATCCTTAACGAAAGAAGTAGTGTAAGCAATCGGTACAGCTGGGCTGGAGGTGCTCAAGTTAGCACCTTCCTGAATCAAAGACTTCAGCGTATTGATATCGCCAGTAATAACTTTAGCTGCACCGTTAGCGCTACCGCCGAGGATTACAGCGGTTACAGAAGTATTCTGCAAAATGCGGTGGAACTCGGTATTTGGCTTAATTTCAACACCCTTAATAGCGGCTTCCACAGCAGCCTGGAAATCAGTGCTCTTGCTGCGGGTATCAAACTTCACATACATAGAGCGACCGTAGGATACGTTTGAAACATATACTGGAGGGCGCTTGCTATCAATGCCGCGGCTCTTCAAGTTTTCTGCTGTAGTGCATGGTGCGAAGAAGTCAGCTGGGCTATCTGGAGCGTCAACGCTTACTGTGTAGTAAGTTTGTTTGAAGTTCACAATTTGAGTCTGCTTCTCACCCTTGTGCACAGCGTCGAAATCAATCTTCAGCGGAACGCCAATCTTCGCAAAATCAGCACCGAACTTAGCCTTGAGCTGATTCATGCTTTGTGCGCTTGCAGAATCGTACTGCATGCGAGCAGCCACATGATGGCTTGCAGCATATTGTGCATTCCACTTGGAAACTAAGCCGTTCACAGCGGAAGTTACAGAGCTCTTGGTTGGGCGCTGAACAGTTACAGCACTTTCGCCGCCGTGGAATCCTGGCAAATCAACGCTCAACGTGATTGGAGCGCGGTTTGCAGAAATCAGGCTTGGCATATTGTCCATCAAATTCTTATCAGCACGGAAAAGAGCACCTGGGTATACGCGATCATCGTTGGCGGAAGTAACCGACAAGTTTGAAGTTGTGTTTGTGATGTTCTTCTTCTGATGCTCAACAACAACGAATTCGCTGCCATTGTTGAAGCTGTCGCTTGAGAATTTGTTGTCAATGGTTTCGCCATGACGTGCGAGAATATTTGTTTTATCGTATTGCAAATCCCACAAATAATTGTTCAGAGCATCCTTGCTAGCTGCGCAGGATGGGGTTGGTTCTGGGGCTTTTGGTGCAGGAGCAGCCATTGCTGGCGCTGCCAAACCTTGTGGGAGAATAGTTGCGCCGGCAAGCAACAACATTGCTGCATTACGGTAGAACTTTATCTTCTTCATATATTTCCTTCTATTTTTTAAAATATTTTCGATTATTATTTTTCAGATTATTGTTCTTGTGAGAGGCTGTAATTTATTTGCTTCTGTGCATGATATGCTTCTCTGCATTAGTTTTAGCATCTCACATCACCTGATTATTACATACTTTTTTATTTATGCGATAGAGAGCTAAAATAAATTTTCATACTTTAAACAAATGCTTAAATATTGCTGAAATACCAACATTCTTCCATTACGCCATTTTTGAGCTTACGGCGTGTTGGGATAGAATGAACTGCAAATTTCGCCATTTTTATACGTGATAATTTTGTGAAAATATATGTAAATGTATGCAATAATCAATATCTGCGTGATAACCGACTCTCTTTTTAAATATCGTCATACAATGTTCTCTTGAAAAGATGGATCAATAATCTAGTGCGCATTTCAGGAAAATATTGCTGCAATAATGTGTGTAAAGCTTTTATCCACATTACTTTTTCTGTTATGCGAAGGTCACGCATCACACATATAGTTGAGGTTATGCCTACATTCACACGCGAAGAAATTGAGCATCTGGGAGTTCTTTCCCAGATTGCGCTTAGCGACGAAGAAATTAGTCGCTTGCAGGGCGAATTGAACGTCATTGCAGAATCTATTAATAAAGTACAGGAAGTTGCTGGCGAAGATGTGCCACCTACTGCAAATCCTGTGCCTCTTGAAGCGTATTTGCGCCCTGATGTGCCTGCTACGCCATTAACTCAGGAGGAAGCGCTTTCTGGCGCTCCTAAGAGCGAGTCTGGCATGTTTGTAGCGCCTCGCATTTTGGGGGAGGAATAAAATAACATGACTAATACTCAAGATTTAGTGAAGCTTTCTGCTGCTCAAATGGCTGCAGCAGTCAAAGCTAAAGAAGTTTCTAGTCGCGAACTTGTTGAAGCTCACTTGTCGGTCATTGAATCTGCAGAACCAGAAATTAAGGCGTTCTTGCAGGTGTCTGCAGATCAGGCTCTTGAGCAGGCAGATGCGTTTGATGCCAAGAATGCTAAGGGTGAAACTGAAGGTTTGCCTGAGTTAGCTGGTGTGCCAATTGCAATCAAGGACATGATTGTCACTAAGGGCATTCCTACTACTGCAGCATCTAAGATTCTTGAAGGCTGGGTTCCGCCTTACGATGCTACTGTTATTGAAAAACTTAAGGCAGCTGGTATGCCAATTCTCGGCAAGACTAATTTGGATGAGTTTGCTCAGGGTTCTTCCACTGAACATTCTGCTTATCAGACGACTTGCAACCCTTGGGATACTGAGCGCGTTCCAGGCGGCTCAGGTGGCGGTTCAGCAGCTGCTGTTGCCGCATTCGAAGCTCCTATTGCTTTGGGTACAGATACGGGCGGTTCTATTCGCCAGCCAGGTGCTCTAACTGGTACCGTTGGCGCAAAGCCAACTTACGGCGGCGTTAGCCGTTTTGGTGCAATTGCTATGGCAAGCTCCTTGGATCAGATTGGTCCTGTTTCTCGCACTGTTCTTGATTCTGCTTTATTGCAGGAAATTATTGGTGGTCATGATGAGCGCGATTCCACTTCTATTCCAGCTCCAGTTCCTCCAATGGCTCAAGCGGCTCGCGAAGGATCTCGCCGTGATTTGAAGGGCTTGAAAGTTGGTTTAGTTAAGGAGCTTAGTGGCGACGGATTCCAGCCAGGCGTTGAAGCACGCTTTAATGAGGCTGTGCAGCTGCTTAAGGATATGGGTGCAGAGGTTACAGAAGTTTCCTGTCCTCATTTCCCGTACTCTTTGGCTGCATACTACATTATTATGCCTTCAGAAGTAAGCTCCAACTTGGCTCGTTACGATGGTATGCGTTACGGTTTGCGCGTAATGCCACCAGCCGATAAGCCTCAGACAGCTGCGAATATGATGGCTGCAACTCGTGAAGCTGGCTTCGGCGACGAAGTAAAGCGTCGTATTATTCTCGGCACTTACGCACTTTCCGCAGGTTATTACGATGCATGGTACGGTTCTGCTCAAAAGGTTCGTACGCTTATTATTCGCGATTTCGAAGAAGCGTTTAAGAAGGTAGATGTTCTCGTTTCTCCAACAAGCCCTACAACAGCATTTAAGTTTGGCGAAAAGATGAACGATCCGCTTTCCATGTACATGAATGATATTGCTACGATTCCTGCAAACATGGCTGGCGTTCCAGCTTTGAGCCTTCCAGCTGGCTTAAGCGACGATGGCCTGCCTGTTGGTATTCAGATTATTGCTCCGCAATGCCATGATGAAAAGATGTACAAGCCTGCAGCAGCGTTGGAAGCAGCGCTCGAAGAGCAGTGGGGCGGTCCAATTTGGAAGTCACTTAAAGCCGGCTGGCTCGATTCATTGGCTAAGTAAGGTTAAGTAAAGCTTAAGTAAGAAGGATTCTCATGGCTGAAAAACTTATGAAATATGCCGATGCTGTGGAGCAGTTTGATCCAGTATTCGGTTTGGAAACTCACGTTGAGCTTTGCACTCGCACTAAGCTGTTCTGCCCAGCAGAAGTGTCGTTTGGTGGCGAGCCAAATACTCAGCTAACTCCTGTAAGTCTTGGTTTGCCAGGCTCTTTGCCAGTTGTGAATAAGACTGCAGTTGATTACGCTATTAAGCTCGGTTTGGCATTACATTGCGAGATTGCCGAGTGGAGCCAGTTCGCTCGTAAGAACTACTTCTACCCGGATATGCCTCGCGATTACCAGATTTCCCAGTACGATAAGCCTACTAATGGCAATGGTTACTTGGATGTTGAGCTCGAAGATGGCACCGTGTTCCGTGTGCCGATTGAGCGCGCTCATATTGAGGATGATGCTGGTAAGAATACGCACGTTGGCGGTGCTGACGGTCGTATTGAGGGTGCGAACCATTCTTTGGTTGATTACAATCGTGCAGGTGTGCCGCTTATTGAGATTGTAACTAAGCCAATCGAAGGTGCAGGTTCGCGTGCTCCAGAAATTGCTGGTGCTTATATGCGTGCTATTCGCGATATTGTTCGCGCTCTTAATATTTCCCACGCTCGCATGGAGCAGGGCAATATGCGCGCTGACGTAAACGTTTCGCTTCGTCGCAAGCCAACCGATCCATTTGGTACGCGTTCCGAAACTAAGAATGTGAACACATTCCGCGGTATTGAAAAGACGCTGCAATATGAGATTCGTCGTCAGGCTGCTATTTTGAGCGAAGGCGGCGAGATTTTGCAGGAAACTCGTCACTGGGATGAAGCAACTCAAACCACTGCTGGCGGTCGTGTGAAGTCGGATGCTGACGATTACCGCTACTTCCCAGATCCAGATTTGGTTATGCTTCATATCACGAAAGAGCATATTGAGCGCATGAAGGCAGAGATGCCAGAAATGCCTCGCGAGCGTCGTAACCGTTTGCAAAGCGAATGGGGTATTAGCGATCTTGAAATGCGTGATATTTTGAACGCGGATGCTCTCGATTTAGTTGAAGAAACCGTTAAGGCTGGTGCAAGTGCTGCTGGTGCTAAGAAGTGGTGGCTTGGTGAGCTTGCTCGCGAAGCAAACACTCGTGGTGTGACTTTGGAAGAACTGCCTATTACTCCGCAAGACGTGGCTGAAGTTGAAAAGCTCATTGCAGACGGTAAGCTTAACGATAAACTTGCTAAGCAAACTGTTGCTTGCGTTTTGGCTGGTGAGGGCAAGCCTGATGAAGTTGTTAATAAGCACGGATTCAAGGTTATGAACGACGATGGCGCTTTGGAAGCCGCTGTTGACGCTGCTCTTGCAGCTGATCCTGAAGTTGCAGAAAAGCTTAAGGCAGGCAATATGAAGCCGATGGGTGCAATTATTGGTGCTGTTATGCGCGCAACTAGAGGTCAGGCTGATGCTAAGGCTGTTACCAAGATCGTAATGGCAAAAATTAAAAACTGAAAACAATAGCATCAAAAGTGTTGTTGCTATGCACAAAAGATGCGATTGATGCATAAAAGTAAGTGCTGCGTGCTTGCTGCAAGAGCAAATTGAGTTTGTTATGCGGCAGGTGCGCAGAATTTACTTTTGAATGGCACTTCTGTGTGCCTTCTCCTTTGTAGATTACCATATATTATGCGAGTGGGTTTGGTGCCCAAAGGCGCAATGCAAGTAGGTGAGTATGCAACAAACCAGTGACGGTGTGAACAACTCTCGTGAGTTACCAAAATCGATAATAATTCCTCCAATTCGTGGTGAAATGGCAAAGCTGCGTCCTGCAACTTGCGATGATTTGCAACGAATGGATGAACTGTGTGCCTTCGATAAAGCATCGGTTATTACCGGTAAAGATTCTCAGTCAGAGCGAGCAATGGTGCATGCTTGGGTTGAGCGTTCAGTTCAATGGTCTCATGATGGTTTTAGCGACAGTAAATTATCTGAATTATGTCGTTTTGCTGGTGATGTGCAATCTCGTCCTACCATTGCCTGGGCAATTGTGCCAGACATGTTAGATGATGTTGAGAATACTTTTGGTGCCATTATTGGCATGATTTTTTTGATTGATATTGATGGATGGTCGCGTTCTGCGCGTATTCAAGTTGTGCTTGGTAAGGATTATCGAGGACGTGGATATTCTAGGGACGCTATGCCTAGAGTAATGACTTATGGCTTTGCATCAGAGCCAGCAGGTCTTGGATTACATCGTATTTGGGTTGGTGTTCCTGCGACTAATACGCGTTCACTTTCTGTATACCAGTCTCTTGGTTTTATGAAAACTGGCACTGCGCGCGATGCTTTATGGGATGCTCAAAACCAGAAATACCAAGATTTTGTAGTTATGGATACGCTTGTCGATGAGTATGATGCCATCCGTTCACTCGATGCTTTTGGATTACACGTGATTGAAGAAAATCCTGGTGTTGTTGAAGCATTGAGTGCTCATGAACATTCGGTGGCTATACCTGTGCGCCGTGATAATCTTGATGATGCGTGGCCATATAATACGAGTACTGCGGAAGGAACTTCTTCAAAGCGAGCGTGGTGGCGTATTATAGGACGCGGTCGCAAACGTAATGTTAATACGGAAGGGAAGCAATGAGCGCCGAAGATCTCGACAACTATGAAACTGATGCCGAACTTGCGTTATATAAAGAATATCGTGATGTTATTAAACTTTTTACGTACGTTGTAGAAACAGAACGACGATTTTATCTAGCTAATAAAGTTGATTTTAATGTTCGTTCTGCAGGTCAAGATGTGTATTTTGATGTGCAGCTTACTGACGCTTGGGTCTGGGATGTGTATAGACCTTCGCGTTTTGTTAAAAATGTTCGCATTGTAACTTTTAAGGATGTCAATGTTGAAGAAGTGCAGAAAACAGATATTGATATTCCTGAGTCTATCGCGTGATGCGCGTATGCTTAGTAAGGATATATAGAGATTTTACTTAACATTGCAAAGTGTTTTAGTAAAAATTGATGTATGAAAATATGGAGGACAAGTGACGGATACACAATCCCCAAAGGAATCTGTGGTAATTATTGGTGGCGGTCCGGCAGGGTTGACGGCGGCCTGGGAACTCGTTAAAAATGGCGGATCTGAGCACTATGACGTAACAGTGCTTGAGGCTACACGTGAATTTGGTGGAATCTCACGTACAGTGAGGTATAACGGTAATCGTATGGATATTGGCGGTCACCGCTTCTTCTCGAAAGATGATCGTATTATGCAGTGGTGGCGAGATATGCTCCCATTGCAAGGTGCGCCTTCTTATGATGACAAAAAGCTTGGGCGTCATCACGATTTAGAAGCTGGCGGTCCTGATCCTGAAGTTGAAGACGAGGTGATGTTGAAGCGTCACCGTGTCTCGCGTATTTTCTGGAATCATCATTTCTTTGATTACCCGATTTCTCTTTCTGCAGCAACCTTGCGATCTATGGGCTTTATGTTGACCATGAAAGTTGGCTTTAGTTATTTATGGTCAATGATTCATAAGCTTCCAGAAACGAATCTTGAAAACTTCTATATTAATCGTTTCGGCAAGAAATTGTATTCTATGTTCTTTGAGGGGTACACTGAAAAGCTTTGGGGTCGCCATCCAAGTCAGATTTCTGCTGATTGGGGTGCTCAACGTGTTAAAGGTTTAAGCATTGTAGAAGTGCTGAAGAATGCATTTTCTAAGTTGATGCCTAAGAAGAATGGTAAGAAGAAGGAAGTAGAGACTTCTTTAATTGAGGAATTCTGGTATCCAAAACTTGGTCCAGGACAGTTGTGGGAAACGGTTGAGCGTCGCTGCCGTGAAAATGGTGCAACTGTGTGCGTGGGAACTAAAGTAGTTGCTATTAAGCAAGCTGAAGGTAAAATTGCCAGCGTTATTATCGAGGATGTTCATGGTGAACGTTCTGAGTTGCATGCTGATCAATTCATATCTTCTATGCCAATTAAGGATTTAGTTGCTGCCCTTGAACAAGGCGCTGATGGTGACGCAAATGTTGAGGTTCCAGCTGAAATGCAGCGTGTGGCTCAAGGTTTGCCTTATCGTGACTTTGTTACAGTTGGTTTGCTCGTTAAACGTATGCGTTTGCGTAATACTACAACTATTCCAACACTTGGTAATCCACCAATCGTTCCGGATTGTTGGATTTATGTGCAAGATCCGGGCTATAAGGTTGGTCGTTTACAAATTTTCAACAACTGGAGCCCATATCTTGTTAAGGATGTTGACAACACTGTTTGGATTGGTCTTGAGTACTTCTGTGAAGAGGGCGACGACTTCTGGAATATGAGTGATGAAGAAGCCCGCAAGATGGCAATTGATGAATTGACTCGTATGCAAGTTATCGATGGTGAGTCCGATGTTTTGGATGCGCATCGTGAGCGAGTGCCAAAAGCCTATCCAGCGTACTTTGATACATATGCACAAATGCCTGAACTTATTAAGTATTTAGATAGTTTTGGTAATTTGTATTGTGTTGGTCGTAATGGTCAGCATCGTTACAATAATCAAGATCATTCCATGGCAACCGCAATCGAAGCGGTGGAAGACATTCGTACTGGTGAAACTTCTAAAGATAATGTGTGGTCTGTGAATACTGAAAAGTCTTATCACGAAAAGAAATAGTAAGTATTTATATGCGCTAACTTTTGTTTAAATGAGCGCATAATTTGTAGCATTAAGTAAGAAGGCGTCAATAATGGTGGCATTGTTCATCATTATTGACGCTATTTATTTAAATATTTAACTTATAATCTAAAAAATATTAAACTTATGGCGCGTCGTGTCGTATAGCGTCGTTGAGCTGTAGTAGCATACATACTGTTTGTTGTTATGTACATTGTTATGTAATAATGACGAGTTCGTGACGGATTTTTCCGTAATCTTCCATGTAAAGGCTTGCCGGTATTCTATTCCGCGCGAGTTAAGGAAAGGTAAAATTGTGGCAACAGGCCAGAATCTTGAAAAAATGAAGCTTTCAGAATTGAAGGATCTTGCAAAGCAAATGGGTTTGCGCGGTACGTCGACGATGCGCAAACCTGAATTGTTAGCTACATTAACAGCTGCGCGCAATGGGGGAGAAGCGCCTGCTGGAGTGAGTGTTCGTATTCCTCGCAATAGCGCGAATACTAATAAAGCTGCAGATGTGCTTGTGGAAAATGAAGACGTTCAGGCATCGAACGATGAGGACTTAGAAGCTTTGGAGACGTTAGTTCCAAATGCTACTTCGGAGCGTCGCTATCGTGATGAAGCAGATTTTGGTGCAAAAAATTATAGACGTGACAACAATCGCGGCAATACATTCCAGCGTCGTCATAATGCAGATGAACGTGATAATCGTGATCGTCGACAAGAAAGCATGGATTCGCGTAATTTAGATCAGATTTTAGCAACTTTGCCAGGTGATGAGGCTCGTGCTGATACTGAGTCGCGTCGTCAACGTGGCTCTTCCCGTGATTATGATCACGAAGATCAAGCCAATCGCGCAGATCGTTTCCAACGTCGTATGCGTGGTCGTTCTCGTGATTATGATGATACGCGTGCAGATTATGCTGAGCGTACTGACCGTATGAGCCGTGACGAGCGAGATGAACGTCGTACAGATTGTAGTGAGCGTAATGAGCGTATGAGTCGCGAAGAACGCGATTCGAGAGAATCACGACGTGAAGAAATTCAGGAAGAATTAGTTCCAGTAGCAGGTATTGTTGACGTATTAGAATCATATGCATTTATTCGCACGTCCGGCTACTTGCCTGGTCCTAATGATGTCTATGTTTCAATGAGTCAAATTAAAAAATATGGCTTGCGTAAAGGTGATGCTGTACAAGGTTCCATTCGTGCTCCTCGTGAGGGAGATCGTAGAAATCAGCGTCAAAAATTCGTGCCTTTGCAAGCAATTGACAGCATTAATGGCATGAGCGTAGAGGAATCGCAGTCTCGCCCTCAATTTGCAAAATTGACGCCACTATATCCGCAAGAACGATTGAAGCAAGAAACTACTGCTAATCGCATGTTAGGCCGTGTGATTGATTTGATTGCTCCAATCGGTAAGGGTCAGCGTGGTTTGATTGTGTCGCCGCCGAAAGCCGGTAAGACGATTACACTGCAAAATATTGCTAACGCTATTACAACTAACAATCCTGAAGTGCATCTTATGGTAGTTCTGGTAGACGAGCGTCCAGAAGAAGTTACTGATATGGAACGTACTGTGCAGGGTGAAGTTATTTCTTCTACTTTTGATCGCCCAGCTTCTGACCATACTACGGTTGCTGAGCTTGCTATAGAGCGTGCCAAGCGTTTGGTAGAACTTGGACAGGATGTTGTTGTCTTACTGGATTCGATGACCCGTTTGGCGCGTGCCTATAACATTGCTGCGCCTACTTCCGGCCGTATTCTTTCTGGTGGTGTGGATGCTCAAGCATTGTATCCTCCGAAGAAGTTCTTCGGAGCTGCTCGAAATATTGAAGATGGTGGTTCTTTGACGATTATTTCTTCAGCATTGGTAGAAACTGGTTCCAAGATGGATGAAGTAATCTTTGAAGAATTTAAGGGCACTGGCAATATGGAACTGCGTTTGAGTCGTGATTTGGCTGATAAGCGTCTCTTCCCAGCGGTGGATATTAATGCTTCGGGTACTCGTCGTGAAGAATTAATTACGCCAGCTGCTGATTTGCCGGTTATTTATCGTTTGCGTCGCCTCTTTGGTGGTCTTGAAGCAGAGCAAGCATATCAGACTTTGATTCCACGATTGAAGAAAACTGCTTCAAATCGTGATTTCTTAGCTGCAATAATTCAACAAACTAATGGTGCTGCTAATACTTCATCATCAACTATTGCTTAGTGAATGAGTAAATAATTGCCCCCAGTGCGTGCGTTGGGGGCAATTATTTGTGTAATACAACGTAATACAAATTATTGAGTTACTAATTACTATTTGCGGCTTGGGCTGCTTGGTGCACTTCAGCAAAACGCCGCATTCTTTCTACTCCTTCGCGTAATTCTTCTGCTTTGCCTGCGTAAGAGAGTCGCACAAATCCGCTTCCTTCTGCGCCAAATGCTTCACCAGGAACAACAGCAACTTTTTCTTCTTCCAAAAGTTTTCTACTAAATTCTTCAGAAGTTAATCCAGTAGGTCGTATGTCAACAAAAACATAAAATGCTCCTTGTGGTTCAATAAGGCGCACAGCTTTACAATCTGCCAGTACTTCCAAAACTAAACTGCGCTTTGTACGATATTCTTCGCGCATTTCGCGCACATGATTTTGCGGTCCAGTGAGCGCTGCAATTGCGCCGTATTGTGCAGTGGAGTTTACAGATGAGTGCATCATTTCTGCAATTTTGCTGGTTTGCTCAATAATATTGCTTGGTGCTAGCAGATAGCCAATGCGCCAACCAGTCATTGCATAAGTTTTTGATAAACTCTCTACAATAATAGTGCGATTTTTCATACCTTCGACAGCTGCAATAGAGGGTGCTACCGCTTCGCCAATTGGTTCGGATTCGGGGCTGCTTGCGAATACAAACGGATGATAAACTTCGTCGGAAATTACCCACAAATCAAATTCTTGGCATACTTTTGCTACTTCTGCGAGTTCTTCTGCACTAGTAACAGCGCCTGTTGGGTTGCATGGTGAGTTGATAATGATTGCGCGAGTATGTGGGGTAATTGCCTTGCGAATTTCGTTTGCATTAATATGCATGCCATGCTCTGGTTGTAAGGCAACTGTGACAGGTGTAGCGTCGCACATTAATACTTCTGCGTCGTAAGAAGTGAAATATGGTGATGGAATAATAACTTCATCGCCTGGATCCACTACAGCTTTAATAGCTAAATATAAACCAATGGTTGCGCCATCAACGGCTTGGATTTCAGAATTTGCGTCATACGTTAAACCTTTTACGCGTTGTGTATAGCAGGCAGCAGCATTACGAAATTCCGGTATTCCTAACACGTCTGTATATTTTGTTTTGCCTGCACGCAGAGATTCGCATGCTGCGTCAACAATGTGTGAAGAAGCAGTTTCCCCTGGTTCGCCTAGACATAACGAAATGGCATCAGGTATTTGTTCTACGCGGTCAAATACGTCTCGAATACCTGAGCGAGGTATCGAGGTTGCGTGTTTTGCTACGGCAACCATATTGTGCTCCTTCTGTAATAGTTAATTGTTGATTTTTATGAAGATGATTACAGTTAATTGTTGGTATTATAGGCTTTGTTTGCATCTTTTATGTTGATTATGAAATATAATACCAGTACTGCTTACAAGAGTATGCTCATATGCTAATCATACATAATTAAAAATGATTGTTTGCAAATACTAGGTAGGCAACAAGAGTCAAGCAATCAAGCATTAAGGAACAATATTTTCTGTATACGAAGTTTCAATAGTGATTATTTTTGCAAAAATCTTAATAAAATAGAATGTGAAAATTTTCTTGTATATCGCACAATTTTTCTCAATCTTTCTTATGAAGAAACTATATTTCCTGTGCAAACCTGGAAAAATAGGGTAAAATCTTCACAAATTTATTGTTTCATGTGTTCGTTATTTGTCGTAGAAACTTTATTTTTTGTATAACTTTGTTCTTTTTCTGTAAAAAATACGGTACTATGGGAGTGACTGCAAGGTGGCGCTAGCTTAGATTCATTTATAGATTCTCAATTCAGCGTCGATGGGAGAATGGAGGACGTATGACCGGAAATCCTCATAAATCTGAAGTTAACATGGTGATGGATTCAACTGACGGAATTATCGTAGATATTCTCGAACATGATGGTCGTGCAACATTAACGCGTTTAGCAAAAGCATCAGGTCTGTCTGTTTCCGCGGTACAATCGCGTGTGCAGAAGCTTGAGCGTAAAGGTATTATCACTGGTTATCGTGCATTGATTGATTACGAGCGTCGTGGTTTACCGGTAAGTGCTTTTGTGTCAGTTACGCCGCTTGATTTTGGTCAAGAGGCAACGATTCCTACAAAACTGCGTGACATACCGGGGATTGAAGCATGTTATTCGATTACTGGTAGTCCGAGTTTTATGTTGGTAGTGCGTGTAGCAACTCCAAGTAAGCTAGAAGAACTTATTAACACAATTCACCGTATTGTGCCAGTGAGTACCGAAACTACTATGGTCTTGCAAACGTATTTCGATTAATTATAATATGTGTGATTTTTCTGAAACAACGATTGACGCTCGCGATAATTCGTCAAATACATGCTGCAAAGATGCTGCAGAAAAGATTATTGCGTTGCGTCAATCGATTGATAATATTGATGGTGCTGTTGTTGCACTGTTAGCTGAGCGCTTTAAAATTACCCAACGCATTGGTGAGATTAAAGCTCAAGCTGGTTTTGCTCCTGCGGATACTCGCCGTGAGCATACGCAGGTGAATCGGCTGCTAGACCTTGCAAAAACAGCCGGATTAGATGCTTCGATTGCCGTGCAATATCACGAATTTGTCGTTACAGAAGCCAAAAAACGTCATAAGCTGTTGAATCAAAATTAGACTTACTGTGGCGCGCATATCGCTGTAGCTTATGTTGTGTCGTATATTTGTGCATGCGCTGTGCGTGTGCGCTACGTATATGTAACGTTTTTGTGCATATATTGGCACTGTGGAGCATAAAGGCGGATAATACAAGTATGACTATTGCAACTGTTGAACGTTATGCGCATATGCTTGATGCCGCAAGTCGAGGCGGCTACGCATACCCAGCTATTAATGTTACGAGCACCCAAACGCTGAATGCAGCTCTACAGGGATTTGCAGAGGCTGAGTCTGACGGCATTATTCAAGTATCTGTTGGTGGTTCTGCTTATTTTTCTGGGCAATCTGTGAATAATCGCGTAATAGGCTCTCTTGCTTTTGCTGCTTTTGCGCATGAAGTTGCAGCACAATATCCAAATATAACTATTGCTCTTCACACAGATCATTGCGCTGAATCTTATTTAGATGATTGGATTCGTCCGCTTTTAGCTAAGGAAGCGGAGCAGGTTAAGCATGGTGCCGAGCCTCTGTTCCAATCGCATATGTGGGATGGTTCGACTGTGCCTTTGCAACATAATTTGGATGTAGCGCAGGAGTTACTTGATGTTTCACAAAAGGCGCGTACTATTCTCGAAATTGAAATCGGTGTAGTTGGCGGTGAAGAAGATGGTCATCGTGCCGATATTGATGAGCGCCTATATTCAACACCTGAAGATGCTATGCAAGTAGTAGAAAAACTTGGCTTAGGTGAGCGTGGCAGATATATGGCAGCGTTTACTTTTGGCAATGTTCATGGTGCGTATAAGCCAGGTGTTGTGAAATTGCATCCGCACTTGCTGCAAGAAATTCAGCAAGCAGTGTATGAACGATATAAAGATATTTGCGATACTCGTACGTTTGGCGCGTCGAGAAAGCCTTTCTTGTTGGTATTTCACGGCGGATCTGGTTCAACTCCTCAAGAGATTGCTGAAGCTGTGCGTTACGGCGTAGTCAAAATGAACATTGATACGGATACGCAATACGCTTTTACTCGGGCTATCGCAGGACATATGTTTAGTAATTATGATGCTGTGCTGAAAATAGATGGTGAAGTTGGCGAAAAGAAATTATACGATCCTCGTTCATGGGGGCGTGAAGCTGAAAAAGCTATGGCACAACGTGTCGTAGAAGCGTGCGTGCAGTTAGGCTCTGCCGGAAAAGCGTTACAGTAGATTTTTGCGTTTGACTTGCGTTGTTATCTTGATGATTCGGTAGGGGCGTAGCGCTAGTCTGGTCAGGTAGGAATTATGCTTATTTGAGCGGCGCTAGCTCAAAAAATGGAGGTGCGGCATGCCTGGAATTGTGCTTATTGGTGCTCAATGGGGTGATGAAGGTAAAGGCAAAGCAACAGATTTAATCGGCTCAAAGGTTGATATTGTCGCGCGTTTTAATGGCGGTAATAATGCTGGCCACACGGTAGTAGTCGGAGATAAATCTTACGCACTGCATTTGCTTCCAAGCGGCATTATTAGCCCTAATGTGACGCCTGTAATTGGTAATGGCGTTGTTGTTGATCCAGAAGTTTTATTTGAAGAAATTGATGCCTTGGAATCTCGCGGTGTTGATTGTTCGCGTTTGTTGGTGAGTGAAGCTGCACATATTATTACTCCGTATCATCGAGTTATTGATAAAGTAACTGAGCGTTTCCTTGGTAAGCATAAGATTGGTACAACTGGTCGTGGTATTGGACCTACTTACGCGGATAAAATCAACCGCGTTGGTATTCGTGTGCACGATTTATTTAATGCTGAACATTTACGCGATAAAGTTGAAGCAAGTTTGCATCAAAAAAATCAAATGCTTGTGAAGCTTTATAATCAGCACCCTATTGATATTGATACTGTAACTGCTCAGCTTGTAGAACTTGGTAAACGTTTGAAGCCCTATGTTGCTGACACTTCATTAGTGTTAAATAAAGCAATAGATGAAGGTAAGACCGTACTGTTTGAAGGCGGTCAAGCTACAATGCTTGATGTTGATCATGGTACTTATCCATTCGTCACTTCCTCTAATCCTACTGCAGGTGGTGCTTGCACTGGTACAGGTGTTGGACCTACGCGTATTACTCGTGTAATTGGTGTTGCTAAGGCGTATATCACTCGCGTTGGTGAGGGTCCATTCCCAACTGAGCTTTTGGATGAACAAGGTGACTGGTTGCGTGAGCAGGGTCATGAGTACGGTGTTACTACTGGTCGTCCTCGTCGTTGTGGTTGGTTTGATTCTGTAGTGAGTCGTTACGCTACGCGTGTGAACGGTTTGACGGATATTGTGCTTACTAAACTTGATGTTTTGACTGGTTTGAAGGAAATTCCAGTTTGCGTTGCATATGATGTGACTTTGACAGACGGAACTGTTAAGCGCGTGGAAGAAATGCCGGTAGATCAAGCGCTGTTTGCTTCTGCAAAGCCGGTATATGAAATGATTCCAGGTTGGAATGAGGATATTTCGCAAATTCACAAGTTTGAGGATCTACCTCAGAATACTCAGAATTATGTGAAGCGATTAGAAGAGCTCTCACATTGCCGTATTTCTGCTATTGGCACTGGTCCGCAACGTGATCACATTATTAGCGTTCACTCACTCACTGACTGAAATTGTTTATTAGCTGATGATTAACTTAACAAAACGGCACTTCTCAATCGAGAGTGTCGTTTTGGTTTATGACAAGAGTTTTGAAAAGAGTGAAAATGAAGAGAGTAAGCAAAAAAAATCAGAAAAATAATCGCCGCTTATACCTTTTAGTTTTTATTGGCGGTACTTTAGGAGCATTTGTGCGTGGAATAATTTCTTCCTATGCGCACATAATTCAGCCAGTAGATGGTCAGTCTTCTATATTCGGTCAGCTTACTTTAGGTACTTTCCTATCTAATATGATTGCTTGCTTTATTTTTGCTTTTGTTACTGCAATAGCAGTTAAGGCGTTACCGGCGGAAAAGCAAGCTTTGTTTAAATATGCTCTTGGAACAGGCTTTTGCGGCGGATTGTCAACTATGTCTACTTTCGCATTTGAAGGTGCTATGTCGCTTATTGCTCCGCGCATGACGTTTGCTATTTTGGGTATGATTTTTTCTTTGATTTTTGGCGTTCTCATGGCATTCTTTGGAAGTTGGGTTGGAACAAGAATTGCAAAATGTATCAATAGAAAGCGGGAACAAACTGTTGTAGAAGCTAATACTAAGGCGGTGAAACAATGAATTCATTGTACGTTTTTACTATATTTGTTTTGCCTTGCTTTTTTGGCGGTTTAGGCGCTGTTTTAAGATGCGCCATGACTAAAAAAATTGCTGCAAGCCATAATAGTAGAGTTCCTGTTGCAACTCTGTTTATTAATTGTTTAGCTTCGTTTGCTTTAGGAGTTGTTTCTAATGTTTTCATGGTTGCAGTAGCGATTTTTGGCGCTAATGTTGTTTATTTGATGATTTTAGGATTTTTGGGTGGATTCTCAACTTTTTCTACTGCAATTTTTGAAGGTGTGGAGCTTATTCAAAGAAAGCGCATAAAAGATGGCATTTTTCTGCTTTGCGCGGAGTTGATTGCGCCATTTTTGGCTGCTTCTGTTGGTTATATTGTTTCGCAGATATTGTTATTGTACATATTTTAGTATTTAAAAGTTAAGCATTGTGTGCAGAATCGAGTTGTAGTGAATTTTAAGAATGTAGCGAGCTTTTTAAGTAAGTGGTCAAAGCAAATATCAGAAACTTTTTGTCAGCTTCGCTGGAAAGTAATATTAGCGGGCGTATTCGTTGGCGCAGTTTCCGGTTCGCTTGTAGCTTCCTACAGACTTGGTATTGAGTATGGTACAGATTTTGCGCGCTGGATGTATTTGCAAATGTGGCATAATGCGTGGTGGATTGTGCCATGTGTAGTTTTTGCTATAATTGCCGGTCTCATTATTGGATGGATGAGTATTAAAGAAAGTATGGCTTCCGGAAGCGGTATTCCGCAAGTTGTGGGCTACGTTCGGCGCGGATTAAATATGCGCTGGAACACTATTTTACCGGTACGTTTTGTTGGTGGTTTGCTAGGTTCTTTATTTGGATTGTCGCTTGGGCGTGAAGGCCCGTCAATTCAAATTGGCGCGTGTGGCGCACAGATGTTGTCACGAATTTTCCGCAAAGGCAAGCGTGACGACATACAAGAACATTATATTGTAACTGCTGGCGCTGCTGCTGGTTTATCGGCAGCATTTTCTGCTCCTCTTTCTGGCGTTATGTTTGCGATGGAAGAAGTGCAGCGTGGCTTAACTTCAACTGTTCTTATGGGTGCTGCTGTTGCTTCTTTGTGTGCTGATTTTGTTTCGCAGACATGTTTCGGTTTGCGACCGGTTTTAGATTTCGGGCAAATTCCAGACTTGCCAATGGGATTGCATATTTGGCTTATTCCACTTGGTATTTTTGCTGGATTTGTGGGCTCTTTAATGAATCGTTCACTTCTTGGCTTACAAACGTTGTATGGTTATTTGCCTCAGTGGATGCCGGTTGCGGTAGCCTGCTTAATTGCGATTCCAGTCGGCTTGTTCCTTCCTGAAGTACTTGGCGGCGGCTCTAATCTTGTTCGTCTTTCAGAGTATGGGAAAATAAGTATTGCAATGCTCTGTTTGCTTTTTGTTGCAAAAATGCTGTTTACTTCTACAAGTTTTGGTTGCGGTGCTCCTGGGGGTATTTTTATGCCGATTCTTGCTGTGGGTGCGCTCGCAGGCGGGGTAGCAGCTCGTGGTATTACTAGTGTTTCAGCATTTGGTATTGATGCAAAATTCGTATCTGTGTTCGCAGTCTGTGTGATGGCTGGTACGTTGTCTGCTTCTGTAAAAGCTCCTTTGACTTCGATTTTGCTAACAGTTGAAATGTCTGGAACTATGATTCATACACTTCCAGTTGCAGCTTCCGCGTTTATTGCGCTGCTTATTTCGGATATTCTAAAAACTAAGCCAATTTATGGGGAACTTCTTGAGCGTTATATGCAGTCTCATGGAGATCTTGTGCTTAATCACGCACTGACTTTGGAATAAGTGAGGATTATTTAATTTTTTATTGAAATAATTTCATAGTATTAACGCGAGTTTTAAACACAGTTTTTGAGTTAGATTGGTCTAAATCAGCTTTCAATGTTTTAACCACATTGCTGCGATTCCATTGCATACCAGCTTGCTTATGCGTTTCAATAGGCGCATGAGTATGAATATGAATGCAAATAATAAACTGGCTGATGCTACTATTGGTAACGTTTCTGGCAGTAGTAGTGTGCGTGTAGGGGAACTGCAAAACACGCAGCGTTATGTTTATCCTCCCCAGGCATCAGCGCAATCGCACAATAGTGGAGTGCCTGGTATTGCAGAGTCTGTAAAAGCAGCTTCGGAAGATCATACGATAATGACTGTATTGCCTCAATATTCTCGTAGCACAACCAGTAGTACTGTTCGTTCGACGCAAGAATATGCACAGGAGCAAATGGTGTGTGGGACGTTGTCTCCGTTGCCCTCAAATATCCTAGTGGGGACTGCTGCAACTGATGGCATTGGATTGAGTACGTCATTATCGTTACTTGCTCGTCATTTAACTATGCGTGGACATCATGTTGCACTTGTTGATGCTGATTTGGTGCATGGCGGTTTAGATGTGCTACTCGGCTTAGAATCTGATGAAGGTCGTCGTTTACAAGAAGTTGAGGCACCGTTAGGTCACTGTGATGGCTATGTATTGTGTAATGAGCTAGTGCACTGGGATGGAGTTGATGTTTTAGCGTTTGCTCCGTGGCAAGGTAAGCGGCCGGAACCGTGGGTAGTTGAGGCTGCTATTCGCGCTTTAGCTGAAGCCTGTGATGTAGTTATTGTAGATATTGGTGCTGGTGAAGTTGCGATGCAGGCTTACAAGAGTATTCCTCAGCTTGCTAATTTAGCAACATTGGCTGCTGTTGAATTATCTGTACTTGATTTAGCTCGTTTTCGTGCTTTCTTTCAAAGGTTTAATAGTGTATACAGTGATGGTGATGGTTCTTGCAATAAATTTGGGGCGATAGGTTTAGCGCCGCGTGGATTAACACAAAAATCGTATGTTTTACATATTGATGAAGCCGCTGAATATTTAACAATTCCAATATTGGGTTCGTTATCTTATGATGCGCGTATGTATGCGAGCATTGTTGGTGGGTATGGTATCCGAGGTATTTCAGCGCCAATGAAAGCGACTATGAAACAGATTGAACGTTGGCTTTTGGGAGATGTTATTGCGCGTACAAAAGATACAGTAGCTCAATATCGAAGAGTGCAATATCGTCATTTACAGCATACTGGGGGCAGGTATGGTAGTGAGTAAGAGTAATACTCGTGACATAGATTTTGGTATCTTACAGGAATTTGCTGCTGATTTGCATGTTACTGATATGGTTATAAGTGAAGAAGGTCGTGTTTGGGTGGATCGAGGACAAGGTTTACGTGAGTGTGTGCCTCGTGTGCCTTTACGAAATCCTACATTGCTACGAGAATATGCGGTATGGCTTTGCGCTCAGCTTGGTAAAAGACTTGATGATGCTTGTCCTATAGCTGACGCTTCAAGTAAATCTGGTATTCGTATTCATGCAGTATTGGCGCCAGTCGTTGCGCAAGGTGCGGCATTGTCTATTCGTTTCCCTTCGATCAAACGTTGTGATTTGTTATCTTTAAGTAATCAAGGTATGTTCCCTCAAGAATTAGCATATATGTTGAGCGTATTAGTGCAGTTAAGAGCCAATATAGTTATTACTGGAAGTACTGGTTCTGGGAAAACTACTCTTATGAAAGCTTTGCTTGCAGTGGCTGATTCACATGATCGAATTGTGTCAGTTGAAGAGACTCGAGAGCTTGGTGCATTGACAGCTAATCATGTTTCATTAAGTGTGCGAGAAGCAAATGTAGAAGGTGCAGGTGAAATTAGTTTATCTCAACTAGTAAAAGCAACGTTAAGAATGCGTCCAGATCGCATCATTCTAGGTGAATGTAGAGGTGAAGAAATTGCGGATTTGTTACGCGTATTCACTTCAGGTCATAAAGGTGGGATGACGACGTTGCACGCTGATGAAGTAGAAAAGGTTCCTGCTCGTCTTATGGCGTTGGGTTTACTTGCGGGATTAGAGCCAGCTGCTTTATGCGCTTTGGCAGCGGGTGCTTTTGATGTGGTTATTCACGTGGAGCGTACAGCAGATGGGCGTCGTATGGTTCGAGAACTTGGTGTTTTAGAGTCATCATCTCAGGGGTCAGTGTTGCGAGGCATTGCTGTTTTGCAGTTGATACGTCGTGCAGATAATCGTTTGAATATGGAAGTTCTGCCAGCTTGGGCTAAATTTGCTCAACGCTGGCAGCTTCCTGAAGATATTACCAGTATTCATACGTGTGCTCTAAGTCAATTGACATCGTAACTTGGTTTGAGAGATTGGGGGGAATGAAGATGGATATTGAAGAGGCGCTCGCAGGGTTACTTGCAGCTCTGCGAGCGGGATCGACATTTGTTATGATCATACAAGCTGATACTAAAATAGAGCATTATAGTAGTGCTTCTGTAATGAATACTGAGCTTATTTATCAGTGGCTTGCTACGCGATGTTTAACTCGTAATCGCAAAATAACTGACAGTCAGCGTCGTCGTCTTGAACGGCATATGCATCATGTTGCTGAAAATCTTATGACTGCGTACCAATTAAGTAATACGCTTGGGTGTGCTATGGCAACTTGCGTAGAGGCTACCGCTGCGTCGTATCATGCTCAGCGTCGTGCTGAAGATTTGCGTGCTGATGTTGCTGCAATGCCTCAAGCCACTATAAAATTACTGACTGCATTGCCTTTTTTGGCACTTCTAGCTGGAGAATTACTCGGTGGACATCCTCTCCTTATGTTAAGCACTACTGTGCATGGGTGGATTCTCTTAGCTCTTGGTGCAGTGTGTTATAGTTTGGGTTTAGCTTGGGTGCGTTCTATGCTTCGAATATCACAACATGCTATGGATAGCGCCATCGTGGGAGGCTAACATGTGGTGGCAGCTTTGGATTATTGTTCCAATATTCGTTGTAATGGTTTGGCAGTGTTGCAATGTGTCTGTAGGTGCGCATGTGTTGGGTGAAGGTGCGCAATTTTTATATGGTAATGCAAGAATGAAATATGAATGGCGAAATGCACGCATATCAGACATTGATCCGCTGCTAGGTTTGCATATGATTATTGTTGCGCTGCGTAGTGGGGCATCTATTCCGAGAGCTCTTACTGCTGTTGGCGAAGTATTGCCGGGGGGCTGTGGTCTATGGCTCTGTGCAGTTTCAGATGCGTTATTAGCTGGTGATACGTGGCATGAAGCTTGGTCTCCTGTTTATGTGCATACTACTCAAATTGATTCTGTTGCTAAAAGTGGTATGAAATTAGTTGAAGGTGAACAAATAGCTTCTTCATCAATATTGGCAAAATGGTTAATGTCAGCATTGTGTGAGTCTTGGTGTTATGGATCATCGCCAGTGCCAGTATTATTGGCTCTTTCGAGCCATTATGAGCGCACTATGGCGAATGCTGCCCGTCAAGAAACTTCGAGATTGTCTGTGCGCCTGCTACTTCCTGTAGGTTTATGTTTTTTGCCGTCTTTTATATGTATTGGCATTGTTCCAACGGTGATGTCGCTTATGCGCTAGTTGTGGGTAAGACTAACAGATTGATTGTTTTCAATAACATGTTGTGATGGTTGAGTGAGCTTTTATCCACATTAAGGATTTTTTATTGGGGACGATGAGGTAACTTGTCACAATGGTAGCATCCGAAAATTTCGGATATTTTGAAGGGAAAGGTACAAGATTATGGTTGGGATAATGCAGAATCTTGCCGTGCGTTGTTCGGTATCGATATTGCAAATGAATGAGCAATTATCAGTAATAGCAACGCGTTTACGGCAGAAAAGTGAGCAATATGCCGGTAATCTTCAACAACGAGATTCGGGTGCAGTTACTGCTGAATATGCTGTTGTTCTTATCGCTGCTACTGGTTTTGCTGCAGTGCTTATTGCTATTTTGAAATCAGGCGCTATACGAACAGCATTGACGCAATTGGTGCAAAAAGCATTGAAGATTAGTTGACGTATTGTGTAATGAAGCAAATGAAATGAGCTTATGATGCGGAAAAATATAGCATGTGAGCGTTTATTGCGTACTAATAGTGTGCATGATTGCGGTGCAGTTACTGCTGAATTTGCTATCGTTCTGCCTTGTGCATTGATGCTTATATTGGTGTTATTGGGTGTTGGTAGGGCAGTAGTATGCGCTATGAATTGCCATGATGCTGCAGCACAAGTTGCATATTATATGGTGACTCATCATGATGATAAAGCTGCTGCAAGTATTGCACAAAAAGTTGCAGGGCCGGGAGCTTCTGTGCGAATAAGTCGAGGCAGTGATATGGCAAATATCGTTGTAAAATGTCCTCTTATTCCAGATCCTTTTCACATATTGCCACCATTGGTGGAGAGTCGTGTTAGTCAGGTTTTAGCATGAATTGGTACCATTATTGTTTGAAACATGTGATATATTTCGCGCGTAAGCGATGCGGTGCAGTAGACTGCGGTTCTGGCACAATGCTAGGCATTATGCTGGTAATCGCAGTCTGCTTAATGCTCGTTTTTTCCACTATTCTAGGTCATGTGTTGAGTTCTAAGCATCAAGCGTATGCTGTTGCTACTGCCTCAGCATTGTCGGGTGCTTCAGCATTGCAACGTATGGAAACTCATGTGTGTAATGCTGCAGCGCGTACAGTTACTTCAAGTCATGCTATTTTGAAGTCATGTGCTTCAACTCATGATGATGTAACTGTTCGTGTTGCCGTGCCGCTGCAGATTCCTTTTGCGCCTAGTGTGGAAGTTGTAGCTCGTGCAGGACTGGAAGATTGTGGTACATCGCATAAATAAAAATAAGGATGTGCTTAAATTTGTATTCAATACCAGGTGGGTGGCAGTTTCTGCTAGTCTGAAATAAGATATATTGGGGAAATAATTAGGTGGCGGTAGATTAAAATGGCACTTGCTTTGTATCGTAGATATCGTCCTGACACATTTGATGGTGTTATTGGGCAGGATCAGGTTACTGTACCTTTGTCTCAAGCATTAGACCAAGGTAAAATTACGCATGCTTATTTATTTTCGGGACCTCGTGGCTGCGGTAAGACTAGCTCTGCTCGCATTTTAGCGCGGTGTATTAATTGCGAAAAAGGACCAACTTCTCACCCGTGTGGTAAATGCCAAAGTTGTAAGGATTTAGCTACGGGCGGTCCTGGTTCGATTGATGTAGTGGAAATCGATGCGGCAAGTCATAACGGTGTCGATGATGCTCGTGAGTTGCGTGAGCGTGCTGGTTTTGCTCCTGCTCGAGATCGTTATAAAATTTTCATTCTTGACGAAGCTCATATGGTTACTCCGCAAGGTTTTAACGCATTGTTAAAAATTGTGGAAGAGCCTCCCGAGCATGTAATGTTTATTTTTGCTACCACTGAGCCAGATAAAGTAATAGGCACTATTCGTTCTCGTACTCATCATTATCCATTCCGCCTTGTTCCTCCGGAAGTGATGAGTCCGTATCTCGAAGACATTTGTAAAAAAGAAAATATTGTTCCAGCTCCTGGAGTGTTGCGTCTAGCTATGCGTGCTGGAGCTGGTTCGATGCGTGATACTCTTTCAGTTCTTGACCAGCTTATGGTTGGTGCTGTTGATGGCACTATTTCGTTAGATTCAGCTGTTGCATTGCTCGGATTTACGCCGAGTGCATTAATTGAAGAAGCTATTGATGCAATTATTGCGCATAATGGTGCTGCGCTGTATGATGTGGTTCGCCGAGTGGTTATAGGAGGGTATGATACTCGTAAATTTGTGGAAGATTTATTGGGACGGATACGTGATCTACTACTTATGGTTGCTGCAGGCGAACAAGCTGCTTCGGAATTATTAAACGATATTGCTCCAGAGGATTTAGTGGCTTTGCAGCGGCAATCTTCTCAATTAACATTGTCGAATTTAACACGTATGGCTCAAACTGTTAACGATGCGTTAAGCGGCATGGCTAGTGCTGTTTCTCCGCGTATGAATTTGGAAATTTTGATGGCACGCTTGCTTGCAGACAGTGAAAGTGCAACTGAAGTTGCTGTTCATATGCCTAGCAGTAGTGTTAATCAATCTCCAGTGCGACAAGATACTGTTACTGCGCAACGTCAGCCTAATCAAGGTAATAGGGCATTTTCTGGAAGTCATTTCGTGGGTTCGCAACGCAATAACAATAATAATGTTGTTGCTGTGCAGGCTACCAATAGTGCAAGTAACACGAATAATACAAATAGCGCCAATACGGCAACAGTTTCAGCAACGCAATCTTCAGCAACTATAGAACATGCAAAACCTGCGCAAGTATCTGCTGAAGCGCTGACAATAACTTCGGCTTCCAGCGCGCAAAGCAATGATTCCAGAGACGTAAACGAAATGTGGAATGAAGTAGTTCTAAAATTGCCGGAAGACGTGCGCGAATACGTAACGAATAAATATGTGCCGCAAGTACAGCTAACTTCAGTTAAACCAGGACGACAACATTTAGTGTTGACTTTTAATGAACCTATGAGTCAACATGCATTCGCGCTCGCAGTGTGTACTACTGCTCCGTATGATGGGCAAAAAGTTCCAAAAGTAGTTATGAGTGTAGTTCATGAGGTATTTGGTGCACAAGTGATGATTGCGCCAGCACCTGTGGCTGCTAATGGTGAACAAGTAGAGTCTGTTGCGCGCATGCAGCCGCAACAACTTGCCCAAGTTAAGCGTGACATTCTATTACGTAAAACTGGTGCAGTTGCTGGTTTTAACAATAAGATTACTGCCGGTAGTAGTGGTGTTACGACTGATAGTTCTGAGAAAAAAGAGTCCTCGGATTTTTACAACACTGATGGTTCTGCAGCGTCAGTAGTTGCCGAGCATACTGCGGAAAGTACAACGTTACGTACAACAATGCAAAAAAATGTCTTGTCAGCGCAACAAAGTACATCTTCTACTGCTCATTTAGCTGCTGCAACGAGTGTTGATGATGATGCTTGGGCTGATATGTCTGCTGTGCCTATTGCAGATGTTGTTACAGTACCTAACTTATCTGTCAGTCAAGCGTCTGCCAATCAGCCTTCTCAAGTTGCCAATAAAACTGAACAGGGAACTGAATCGAGAGCCGGAATAGAACTGGGAGCAGGAACTAAAACAGAACAAGATGTTGACTCTACAGTTTCTCAATCTAATGTTTCTTTAGAACATCCAGCTCAATCGCAAGTACAGCAGAGTCAGCAGAATCAGACATTATCTTCTAATCCTGCTTTTGTTCCAATGCAAGTACCGGCAACGCCAACTAGTGGAGCTTGTGTTGATGAATGTTCGATGGATGACGATTCGCTGGAAGCTACTACTTCAGTGAACATGGATGAGCTTAAGCAAATATTTGAAGTTAAAGTAGTCGAAGAATTTGCAGCTACTGATCCTAAAAATCCTAAGAATGTAGCTGCTAGTGCAAAAAGGAAGCAAGAGGAGTAATAAACCGTGCATAATACATCGTCATACGATGGCGCTATTGGTCGCTTAATTGAGGCGTTTTCAAAGCTTCCGGGTATTGGGCCTAAAGGTGCTCAACGAATTGCTTTTTACATACTTTCGGCGCCTGAATTAGAAGCGCAATCCTTAATAGATGCTATTAGCGATATGAAAGCGAATGTGCGTTTCTGTGATATTTGCGGCAATGTTTGTGAGCAAACTCCTTGTGCTGTTTGTGCTGATCCGCGTCGTGATCATAGCAAAATTTGTGTAGTTGAAGAACCTAAAGATATTATGAGTATTGAACGAACTCACGAGTACACGGGTGTTTATCATGTGCTTGGTGGAGCAATTAATCCAATGGCAAACGTAGGGCCAGGGGATTTAGCGATTACGCAATTACTTGAACGTCTTAAAGATCCTCAAGTAAAAGAGATTATTCTTGCACTTGATCCTAATATTGAGGGTGAAGCAACAGTTACGTATTTAGCTCGCTTATTGGATCCTCTTGGTATTAAAGTTACACGTTTGGCAAGTGGTTTACCTGTTGGTGGTGATCTGGAATACGCTGATGAAATTACACTTGGGCGTGCTTTTACTGGTCGTCAAGCTGTGTAAATCTTGTGCAGTGGTATTAATAAAAAATCGTGAAATAGAGAATACAAAATATAAAATACAAAAAATAGAGTATAACTGGTAATCTTGGCTTCAATCAGATATATATACGTTTATCTGTATCACATAAGCAAGGGGTAAAAATTGGCGCTTATCGTACAGAAATACGGTGGCTCTTCTGTAGCTGATACCGATTCCATACAGCGAGTTGCTAAACGTATTCTTGCTACAAAAGCAGCTGGTCATGATGTAGCAGTGGTTGTTTCCGCAATGGGAGACACTACCGACGATTTGATCGATCAAGCGATGAGTGTCAATGCTCATCCTCCTGCTCGTGAAATGGACATGCTCATGACTGCAGGTGAGCGTATCTCCATGAGTTTACTTGCAATGGCAATTCATGCTCAAGGCTCTCACGCTTACTCTTTTACCGGTTCTCAAGCCGGTTTTATGACAGATACACAGTTTGGTGCAGCGCACATTCGTGCAGTTAAGCCAGATCGTGTTCGTCGTGCGCTCAATAAGGGTAGCGTGGCAATTGTGGCAGGTTTTCAGGGGATTAGTGAAATTGGTGACGACACTACGCTTGGTCGTGGTGGTTCAGACACTTCTGCAGTGGCGCTTGCGGTGGCGCTGCATGCTGATATATGTGAAATTTATACAGATGTTGATGGCGTTTTTACAGCAGATCCGCGTATTGTGCCGACAGCAAAACGAATTCCAGTTATTGATTACGATTCAATGTTAGAAATGTCGTCGTGTGGTTCCCGTGTGCTTGCGTTGCGTTGCGTTGAGTATGCTCAGCGCTTTAGCATGCCTCTTCACGTGCGGAGCTCTTTCTCACATAGGAATGGAACGCTTATTGTGCCGCGTAATGTTGATCCACATAAATTACCTAATTTGAATTAGTTTTATATGTGTGTGAATATGTGTGTTCACCTTAATACTTGAATAGATAATAAACCAACAAATTTTGAGAGCAAGGAAGGTAATAATGGTAAATCAGGATATTCGTTCTACCATGGGTGATTTGTTTCCAGATTTAGGACCGGAAACACCTGTGATTTCAGGTATTGCTCATGATTGTAGTGAATCTATGATTACGGTGCGTGGTATTCCTGATGTTCCTGGCATGGCTGCGAAGGTATTTACTACGCTGGCTAAAGCTAACGCAAATATTGATATGATTGCTCAAGCAAGTGCATCTACTGGTACCGCCGATATTTCTCTTACTGCTCCTAGCTCGTCAATGGAAGCAATTCGTAGAGTGCTTGATGCTGCGCGTGATGAGTTGAAGTTCACTTCTATGGATGTTGATCCTACTGTCGGTAAGGTAGCAGTGGTGGGCGTCGGTATGAAAACACATTCTGGTTTAGCTGCTACGTTCTTTACAGCATTAAGTGAACATGGTATTAATACGCTAATGATTTCTACGTCAGAAATTCGTATTGCTGCTTTAGTGCCGGTTGATCAGCTTGATGAAGCAGTTCGTGCTTTGCACACAGCTTATGGTTTAGATGCAAATCAAATTGAGGCTGTTGTGTATGGTGGTAGTGGCCGTTGAAATTGCTGAAATTATTATGCTATTCGCTGTTGAGGGAGTAATAAGATGACGATTATCAATGAAACAGGTGTGAATGTGGCGGTGCTAGGTGCCACAGGTCAAGTTGGTATGGTTATGCGCCGTGTGCTTGATGAGCGTAATTTTCCAATCAAAGATTTGCGTTTTATGGCTTCTGCTCACTCTGCAGGAACAGTTTTGCAATATCGTGGTAAAGATATTGTTGTAGAAGATGTAGAAAAATCGGATTTGCGTGGAATTGATATTGCTATCTTTTCTGCAGGCGGCGGAACATCAAAAATTTGGGCGCCTAAATTTGCTCAAGCTGGTGCAATCGTAGTAGATAATTCTTCGCAATGGCGTATGCATGATGATGTGCCGCTGGTTGTTGCAGAAGTGAATCCCGAAGATTTAGACACAATCCCTTGTGGTATAGTCGCCAATCCTAATTGCACAACAATGGCATGCATGCCTGTGTTGAAGCCACTTGCCGACGCTTTTGGTTTGCAACGATTAATCGTATCTTCGTATCAAGCTGTTTCGGGTGCTGGTCGTGCTGGCGCTTTACAGCTTATGAATGAGGCTCAAGCTGCGTTAGATCAGGGCGCAGATAAATTGGTTTTTGATGGAAGTGCAATCGATTTTCCGCAACCTACCAAAGTTGTACGCACCATTGCTTTTAATGTAGTGCCTTTTATTGGTGCAATTGTTGATGACGGTTCTGAGGAAACCGATGAAGAGCAGAAGTTGCGTAATGAAAGTCGTAAGATTTTGCACTTACCAAATCTTGCTGCGTCTTGTACTTGCGTGCGAGTTGGCGTTTTTACAGGTCATGGCATGAGTGTTAATGCTGAATTTAAGCATGAGGTGACTCCAGGGATGGCTCGCGAGGTATTGCAGGGTGCTGCTGGTGTTGAATTGAATGATATCCCTACTCCTCAGCTAGCTGCAGGTAGATCTGCAAGTTACGTTGGTAGGATTCGTCAAGATCAAGCTGTAGATGGTAATCGTGGATTGGCTTTGTTTATCGCCAACGATAATCTGCGTAAGGGCGCTGCATTAAATGCTATGCAATTAGCAGAAATTATTGCTGAAAAGCGTCATTTTATACAGTAATTTGAGGCGATTGTAAAGTATTAGTATGTTGTCACATTTGAATATTGATGACTGCGTAAATAAGTCTATACTTTCTGCTGTCTTGTAAGAGATGATGCGTGATTGTGCTCTCGCAATTATAAAAGTCTTTGCGTAAACTGGAAGTATGTCAATAGCATCGGAAGAAATACAGCAGCAGCTTGATCGCATTGTGGCGTTGGGATATCCGGATGTTGCAGATATGAGTGCGGATGCCTTCCGTGCGCTTGCGCGTCCACTGTTACATGCACTCGAGAAAATTGATTTAGGTACGAATATTTTATTAGTTCCTACACGCGAACTGGTATCGCCAGAGTCGTTAATTTCTCGTACGAGTATTGACCGCATGGCAGGTTTTACAACTATGCCTCCGCGTGATATCGCAAGTTTTATGCCGCAAGATGGTTTTGAGCCGCCTGAAGGACCGTTTTATGTAGCTATTGATCCTCATACGGGTACCCAGTATCTCAATCGTGAGCCGGATGTCGCGCACAAACTTATTGATTCTGATGAGCGTTTACCGCTTACTTTAGAGGAAGGTCTTGCGCTTGTGACGCAACACCCAGATTGGTTGGAAAGTAAGAACGGTTTTAATCTACTTGGATCGCAAAGTACTGATGGTCGTGTGCCAAGTATTTGGATGAGCCAAGGTGCTCCACGTTTAGGCGCGGTATGGCAAAATTCTCGCCATACATGGCTTGGCAATGCGTATTGTATGGCGCGTCGCGGAGTTTCACTTTTGCAATAAGCTCGTGTCTTTTGTTCATATTGCGTAAAGTAATATGAAAATACAATAAACATTTGAACGAATACTGTTAACGGATAAATTTCATAAAGGGTGCATTGTGGCATACATAACATTTGACCATGTTGTAAAAGAATACCCGTCTGGTTCTTCAGTTGTGCGGGCTTTGGACGATGCTAGTTTTACGGCAGAACTTGGCGAGCTTACAGTAATTTTAGGTGCGTCAGGTGCTGGAAAAACCACAGCATTAAATATCCTAGGTGGTATGGATACGGCTACAAGTGGTCGCGTTATTGTCGGTGATTGTGATATTACTAAGCTTAAAGGGAAAAGTTTAGTGCGTTACCGTCGTGAAGATATTGGCTTTGTTTTCCAGTTTTATAATCTCGTGCCAAATTTGACTGCGCTTGAAAACGTTGAATTGGCTTCACAGATTTGTTCAGATCATTTTGATCCTGCAAAAACGCTAAGAGATGTTGGATTGGCAGATCGTTTGCAAAACTTCCCAGCGCAACTTTCTGGCGGCGAGCAACAACGCGTATCCATTGCGCGTGCTCTTGCTAAAAAGCCGAAGCTTCTTCTGTGCGACGAACCTACTGGTGCTCTGGACTATGAAACAGGTAAAGCAGTGTTGCAATTATTGCAAAATATCTGTCGTACTGAAGGCATGACAGTGCTGATTATTACTCATAACGCTGCAATCGCACCTATGGCGCATAAAGTTGTGCGTTTTCGCTCTGGAAAAGTCGTAAGCGAGACTATACAAGAGAATCCTATGCCCATTGCTGATATTGAGTGGTGATTGTAATGAGTGCATTATTTATTAGTGCCGTTAGAATGTGGGTTCGCGAATGGCGTCGTTTTTGCGTACTTGCAGTTATTGCGATGCTTGGTGTTGCTGTTATGACAGGAATTTACGCCGGTTGTAACGATATGCTTCTTGGTGCAAATGAGATGTACGCAAAGTTGCATGCATACGATTTGCAAATCGTATCTACTTTGGGTTTAACTCAAGATGATGTTGCTTCTTTGCAAAAATTATCTAACATAAGCGAAATCGAAGCAGAACGCTTTTGGAAAGCTACAGCGCATCCTGATGACGATGTGAGTTCTTCATACGCAATGAATTTTGTGCATTACAACTCGCAAAAAAATATGAACCGTCTGCATTTACTTCATGGCAGTATGCCTACTAATAATCGCGAAGCTGTTGTAACTCAACGATTTTTGCACGATAGTGGTTTAAGTATTGGTAGTACTGTTGTTGTAACTTTGCAGCAGTCAGCCGCATCGGGCAGCAGTGTTTCAAATGACTCAAAAGAAAAATCTGAGACTTATCATCTTCGCATTACTGGTAGCGTACTCGATAGTAATGATTTGAACAATCCTGAAGGATACCAATCAAAAGCTTTTCGTAATTCTGTAACATCTCGCTACCCAATTTTTACGTCTGCAGCACCAAAAAACATGAGCGAACTGCCGTATGCTGCAATATCCGTGCGATTGAACGATGCTGAGCACGTTAATGCGTTTTCTAAATCGTATCGCAATATTGTTGACGACGCTTCTGAGCAAATCCGCGAAAAAGTGCAGTCTAAGCGCGAAAAAGCTCGTCGAAATCAGATTATTGATGAGAGGTTGAATAGAGAAGCGGAAAATATTATTGCGAATGACCCAAGGCTAAAGCTTGCTCCAAATTCTGTGAAAGAACAAGCAAAAGCGAAAATTCTAAAGCAGATTAAGCCAGAAATTCAAAAGAAAGTTCCTCAAGCACAATGGCATATATCTACTCGAATCGCTAACGATAGTTACGCAAGCTTACGCTCCGACGTTGCTTCAATTCAGTCGCTTGGTTATGCTTTTCCAGCGGTATTTCTTGTTGTTGCCATGATGATGAGCTTAACAGCTATGGCGCGTATGGTTGAAGAAGAGCGAGGTCTTATTGGAACGTACCTAAGCCTAGGTTATGGGCGTTCGGCTGCAGTTACAAGGCACGCGTTCTTCGCTATTTTCGCATGCTTTATTGGTGGCGGAGTTGGAGATATTGTTGGATTTCTTGCCATTCCGTCGCTTCTGTTGAAAATTTTGCGTGGACTTTACGCTGTGCCAGGTGTTAGATTGCGCTACGACTGGTTATACGGTTCACTGTGTGTGCTTGCTTTTGTGATTCCTGTAGCAGTTTGCACAATAGTTGTTAGCTGGCGTGAAACAAAGCAAGCGCCTGCCGCTTTGCTTCGTCCAAAAGCTCCAAAAGCTGGTGCTCGCGTACTTCTTGAGCGTTTGCCTTGGATTTGGAAGCGTATGAGCTTCCTAAATAAAGTAACTATTCGCAACATAGCGCGCTTTAAAGGCAGATTATGCATGACAATCGGCGGTGTTGCTGGTTGCACTGCACTTATTGTGTGTGGTCTTGCGTTAAACGATACTGTTGCAACTTTAGGAACTCGCCAATACGAGGGAATCTACCATTACGATATGATTGCGATTTCAGCTCCTGATTCCTTTAACAATATGAAACAACGCGTGGAACAGGATAAGTCGAATAATCTAGTCGAAACTATGCTTCCTGCTTACGTAAGTTCCGGCGAAATTGCTAAGCATCAAAATGTGAGTAATGAAAGCAAATCTGAACATCATACTGTAGAAGATACTGAAAGCATACAAATGATTGTTGTAAAAGACGTAGCGACGTTAGCTCGTCTTGTGCGATTGCAAAATATTGACAACAATTTGCAGCCGGTTAAGCTCACAGATAACGGCCCGTTGCTGTCTCAAAGTGCGGCCGCCTCTCTCGATATTAATCGTGGTAATGAAATCACCGTGACTAACGCAGGTTTTAAGCGTGCAACAGTAAAAGTTCATGCTATTGTTCGCAACCTTATTGGTTCAAATATGTACATGACTGCTAGATGTTATGAACGGTTGTTTAACGCTAACAATAGTAAATCTTTGAAACATAATGCTTTAATGCTTCGTTTGCATGGCAGTGATAATAAAAAGATAGAATATGCGAATAATATTGCTGAGCGTGATGCTGTTCTTGCGGTTATGAATATTACGAAAATGAAGCACGCTT
Organism: Gardnerella vaginalis; assembly: GCF_001546485.1. GTDB lineage: Bacteria > Actinomycetota > Actinomycetes > Actinomycetales > Bifidobacteriaceae > Bifidobacterium > Bifidobacterium vaginale_D. The sequence continues at coordinate 197,311 of NZ_KQ956830.1, forward strand.
TTAGTTTTGATTTGATGAATGCTGTTGTTGCGTTAATTGTGACGTTAGCTGCAGGTTTGGCTTTAGCAGTGCTATTTACTTTGGCTAGTACGAATATTTCTGAACGTTCTCGCGAAATGGCTACGTTGAAAGTTCTTGGCTTCTATCGTAGAGAAGTTCATTCTTATGTGCATAAGGAAATGCTCATTCTTACTATAATCGGTATTGCAGTAGGTTTGCCATTAGGTAGGCTGATTGCAGGTTTGCTCACTAACGCACTGAAAATGCCATCATTGTATTTTGAAGTTGAAGTAGCGCCATTAAGTTATGGTATCGCTGGTGCTGCTACATTAATTTTTGCACTAATTGTGCAGTGGGCAACTAATCCTGCTCTTGACCGAATTGATCCAGTTAGTTCGCTAAAAAGTGTGGAATAGTAGCAAGAGATAATGCTTTTGCCGGCTAATAGTTACGGGTTCCGATAAAATTAGAAGTTCATGGTTACTAAGAAACGGAGTTATAGCAATGAGTAAGACGACGAATAGTGGTGTAAATGTGGGTTCTACACAATCGGAATCTACAGAAGAAGCCGTTGACTCGTCTTCTCATATTGCATCTTCAACACATTACGCGCATGGGGAAGAAAGCGCACATACGAACCAAATGGAACGAAGTCTTACTAAGCGTCACGTGCAATTTATTGCTATTGGTGGCACGATTGGTACAGGTTTGTTCCTTGGATCTGGAAAGTCTATTAGTTTAACTGGTCCAAGCATTGTATTCGTTTACATTATTGTTGGTTTGATTATGTTCCTGCTCATGCGTGGCATTGGTGAGTTGATGTACAAAGATCCGAATCAGCATACATTTATTAGCTTTATTACGCGCTATCTTGGTAGGGGTTGGGGCAATTTTGCTGGCTGGTCATACTGGTTTGTACTTGTGTTGATTGGTATGAGCGAAATTACTGCTGTGAGTACATATTGCGTCACATTTTTTGAAACTTTTGATATTGATGTGAGCCATTGGAAATGGCTGATAGAAGTAGTGTTCTTAGCTGCTTTAGTGTGCATTAATTTAGTTGCTGTAAAGCTTTTTGGAGAAACAGAATTTTGGTTCTCTATGATTAAAATTACGCTGATTGTAGCGCTTATTGTAACTGCGGTAGTTATGGTTGTAATTGGCTATCATTACCCAGCAACTCCTCTTCATGGTGGTGTAGTCAGTCCGGCAGGTCATGTTGGATTTGATAATATTTTCAACAATTTTTCGTTGATGCCAAATGGCTGGCTTGCATTTTTGATGAGCTTCCAAATGGTGTTTTATGCGTATCAGCTTATTGAGTTTGTAGGTGTGACAGTTTCGGAAACAAAGAATCCTCGCCATGTGTTGCCGAAAGCTGTGAACGAAATCATTATGCGCATTTTAATTTTTTATGTTGGTGCTCTTGTAGCAATTATGCTAATTGTGCCGTGGCAACGTTTTAAGGCGACGAATGCTGAAGGCGTGTTTATGTCGCCATTTATTATGGTATTCCAATATGCGGGAGTGCATTGGGCTTCTGCGCTCGTATTCTTTGTTGTTATTACGGCTGCCTCTTCTGCACTTAACTCGTTGCTGTACTCTGCTGGAAGGCACATGTATCAGATTGCGCTTGAATCACCTTCTCCAATTCTGGGTAAGTTGCGCAAAGTGTCGCATACAAAGGTTCCTGCTCGTGCTATCGTATTCTCAGCTGCTTTGATTCTGCTTTCACCGGTTATTAATTCAATTCCGGGTGTGCATGGTGCGTTTATTCTATTTGCTTCGGCATCTTCTGCAGTTATTATCATGATCTATATTTTGATTATGGTTACCCACCGTAAGTATCGTCAATCAGCTGATTTTCTGCCAGATGGTTTCGTAATGCCGCATTATAAGCTTCTGAATTCTCTTACTATTGCATTCTTTGTGTTTGTGTATATTACGTTATTTATTAGCGACGATACACGTGTTTCTGCAATTGGCGGTTTAGTGTGGCTGGTGTTATTTGGCGGTTATTGCGCATTGCATGAGCGTTGGCAGAATCGCGATTTAGCTGAAGCATTAGGCAAGTAGTGTTTCCTACTACGCAATTTCTGTTATGCTTGCTGTGTGCGAATTATTGTTGCAGATTGTAGTGCCGAGTATACAGGCCGATTAAATGCTATGCTCCCATTGGCTAAACGTGTTTTGCTTATTAAGGCAGATGGTAGCGTATTGATTTTTTCAGAGCTTGGTGCATATAAGCCGCTTAATTGGATGGTTGCTCCCTGTACTATGCGCATTCTTCAAAAAGAAAATGGTACCGATGCTGCTTCCAATGAGGTTGCTGATGGCTGTGTTCTACGTGTTACTGCTGTAAAAAGTGATGATTTGCTTAAAATCTCTTTGGCGCATATATATAGTGATAGTACTTATGACTTGGGTGAAGATCCTGGCTTAGTGAAAGATGGCGTTGAGGAGCATTTGCAGCGTTATTTAGCTGAGCAGATTGAGCGTATTGGAGATGGTGCTAAGCTAGTTCGTCGAGAGTATCCAACCGCAATAGGTCCGGTAGATATTATGGCTCAAGATGCAAATGGCGTACATGTGGCTATTGAGATTAAACGCCATGGGGGTATTGATGGTGTAGAGCAGCTTACTCGCTATTGTGAGTTGCTTAATCGTGATCCGTTACTTAAGCCTGTTCGTGGTATTTTTGCGGCGCAAACGATTAGCCCGCAGGCACGAGTTTTGGCTGAAGACCGCGGTTTTACTTGCCTCATTCTTGACTATGACGATATGCGTGGTGTAGAGTCTGATGCTCTTCGTCTGTTTTAAGGCAGATTAGTTATACAAAGGTAATCTATGCAGAAGCCCCTCTAGAGGGGCTTCTGTTGATTATTTTTAGTAAGCTAGTAGCTTATTATTGTTTTCTTATTGAGTTATTCCAAATTATTTTTATGCACTTACGGTATGCGCACGTGCATAATTATTTGCTCACGAAGCGTAGAGGATATCTACAACGAAGTACAGTGTAGAGTTAGCAGGAATTGACACATTTCCTTGCGCATCCTTCTTCTCTTCGCTGCCATAGCCCTCATTTGGTGGAATAACAAGCAGTACTTGTGAACCGACCTTTTTGCCAGTCAGACCTTTAGTCCAGCCAGAAATCACTTGACCTGCAAGTGAGAAGTTGATAGGCATGCCTCGAGTCCATGAGGAATCAAATTGATGTAGTTTGCCATCTTTATCGAGAGTCCAGCCGGTATAATGCACGGAAACTGTGCTATTTTCAGGTACTTTCTTTCCAGTGCCTTCAATAACAGTTTGTGAAACTAATTTTCCATTTGGCTTGTAGCCATTCAAATCAAGCGAAGGCTTGCCTGAAGCATCACGCGTAACTTTTGGCAATTGCGCAGGAATATTAGTTACTTCTTTACCTGTGGCGCGAGTTAACGATTTTTCGCGAGATACTAGTGTCAGTACCATAACATACGCAGGATTCTTGCCGCTAGCACTGATGCCAAATGCGATAGTAGTGTTAATCCTCTTACCTTTAAGCAGTGCATAGTATGGACGACTTGTTGTTTTCTTATTGATGGAAATAGAGCAATCAGTGCGATTTTCTTTCCAAGTATTCAGCAGCTCTTTACCGTCTTTAGCGGAAAGCACGATACCTTGTGAGCATACACGATCGCCTTCTTGAATAACATCGCCATTGCCTCGTTGCAAAATAGCATATGTATTCTTTTTCACATCTAACGGTGTTTGTAGCTTAACATCTGGTTTTTTCCCAAGTTCACCAGAGGCGCTCACGCCTTTCAGTAGCTGCATGCCTACTTTTTGAGCATTTTCATCGGCTGCGCCTTCATTGTTGTTGTTACCGCAGGAAGATAATCCTACGCATAATGCTATGGCGCTCATAACGGCAAAAGCGCGCATTACCAGTGGTTTTTGTTTAAAAATTGTGATTTTTTGCATAAGACTACACTACAGCCTGATATTGATTTTGAAGCAAATTCTGCAACTGGTATAGAAAGACTGTAGAATGGTATTGCTATGACGATTATTGATAATACGTCTGACTTAGAAGGACAACCAATGCGACTATCAGTGCAACGATTTACTCTGCGCGGTACTATTATGCGCGGTATTGTAGCTCCATTTTTTGCTGTACTTGCTGCGTTAAGTATTATTTTTGGTGTTGCTAATGCAACTTTTTGGAAGCCGAGCAATGTAGTTATTGCATATGCACAAGTGTCTGGGACGCGTTACATTGTTACTGATCCTGGCGTTTTGAATTTAGTTGATAGTCGTGTACATGTTAGTGTTGCCGCTTTGCATACGCGCAGACCTATCTGTGTTGCGGTAGGTTTAATAAAAGATGTTCGTGGCTGGGTTGCGGGCAATTCTGTGCAACGAATTACTGGTTTGCGTGATTGGAATAATCTTTCTGTAGAAGAAATGTCGAGTAAAGATTCGATGCAAAATGATACATCTACGGAGAGTAAAGATGCTAATGTGAAGTTCCAACAGTCTGATTTGTGGCCTACGGCTACATGTCAGCTCGGTTTGGCAAAGCTGGCAATAAATACTGCAGATTATGTGCAATCATCAGGATCTGCATCATACGATAACGCAGTTGCAGAAGGTGCTGTTGATCAATCTGCAAAACGTACTCGTAAAAATTCAAATCGTCATACTGCGCGATCTGCATCATTGCGTTCGCAAGCAGCTCGACGCGTATTACTAATTGATTTAGGGAATAATACGCCGGAAGCTTCCATAGAATTGCGTTGGCGTCGCCATCAGGTTCCTGATTTTGCGACACCTTTATACTTCATGGGCGGACTTTTTGCTGTGCTAGCTTTGCTTGCTGCGACTATTTTTGCCATGGCTCCGCACCGACGTCGTAATCAACAATTGGCTGCAAGTAGTTCAGGTATATTAGCTGTAAAGCCTGAGGTTCGTGAGGAAGTGACATTTGCTGAAGCCTTTGCTGGAACTATGTCAGGTATATTCGAGCGTAAGAATCACAAGAAGTCTACAGGCTCGCATGCACGGCATGGTTCTCGTACGGGACGTCGTAAAAATTTGTTTGAAAATCAGAGCGACAATAGCGAGAAAACTTATGATACGCAACAAACGCGTACGGCAGTTGCGTCAACAGCAGTTTCACCCACTGATTCGTTAGCGGAAACTGCTGTTATTTCGCGCGATGATATGCTTGCTTTTGCTGCGCGTTTTATGCAACAACATAATTCGGATCCACTGGTGGAGGCAGCTCATGTGCCTGACAATACGGGGGAGGGGTTTAAGAATTCTTCTAATACGCACGATGCTCCTCATGTTAGTGCGTCTCAAAGTGACTCCCGTGAGCATAATACAAATAAGTTGGGAGAATCATCTTCACCGAAACTCCAACATAATGATGCTCATGCTAAGAAGAATGAGCAGACGCAATCAAATAAGCGGCAGCGTGATAAACAAGCGCAGTCAAATAATCAAAATCGTCGAAATAAGCAAAATAATAAATCTAAAATCAATAGATTTGCACAACAGAACGATGCGCAGCAACTGAAACAGAAACGGCATCATCGCTTAGAACAAATTCAATCATCTCATAACAATGATGGCAGTAACAGGGAATCTGCTAAACAAAAATTACATAATGATGAAGTTGTTCACAAAAATGAAGCAAATAAACGTCAATCTATATCTAAAAATAGTAATACTAAACAATCGCGCGTAAATCGTAATGGTTATCGAGGTAATGGCAACAGCAATAATCGTTACCGCAAAAGTGGCAAGGGTTATCGAGGTAATTCGTCGAACGAGCGAGGGAATGGGCGCAATGCGTAATATGAATATTGATATCAGTAGGGCTAATTCTGGTAAAACTCAGCGTGCATGGCGCATTGCAGTTGCGTTTGTTGCAAGTGCGGTATCTGTTGTTATGGTTGCGAGCTTATCCGCTTGCGATGGACAAGTGCCAAAACCGGCAGAAGTTCGTAGCAGTCAGGAACTACCTAATGTGACGATGTTGCAAGAAAAAGATATTCGTCTTGGTTTACTTCGCGCATTGGAACAAGCTAATGATGAAAAAAATATAAATGCTCTACAGCACGTAGTATCTGGCCCAGCTCTTGATGTTCGTACAAGTGAACTAACTATTGCGAGTAAAACTGGGAAATTAGATCCTAAAACTGTTATACCGCGTGAAGCTGCGCAAACAATTGTTCCAACTAATGCAGCATGGCCGCGCGATTTGATGACGATTACTACTACTACAAAAGATCAGCAATCTAAACGTTTGCTAGTTTTGCGACAGCAGCGTGCGCGCTCAAATTACAAACTTTGGGCGGTTGCGCGTTTGTTCCCTGGTGTGCATCTTCCTAAATTTGCTGTGCCAAGCATTGGTTCATTAATGGGTAAAGTCAACGACACTGGTTTAGTTATGACTCCAGAAGAAGCAGTAACGGCGTATGCGGACGTTTTGCAGCACGGTAATGAAAGTAAGTATGCCAAATATTTTGCTGATGACTATTTGCGGCAGAAGTTATCTGAACTTTCTAAGGCAGTACAAGTTGGCATGGAGCGCAATAAAGGTTCGCAAGAGCAAGTATTTACTCCGGAATTACAGCAAATCAGTGTTATGCGCTCAAGTGATGGCAGTGATTTGGTTGTAGCACGAATTAATTCTGTGTGGACGCGTGCTGCTGGGGAGGGGCGTGAATCTCGCCCAGCTTCCGATGAAGAAAAAGCATTGTTTGGAGATAATAAAGCGAAGAGCACTATGCGTGTAACGTATGTCAATGTTATTGCATTAGTGGTGCCTCCTGCTGGCTCGCATATGAAAATTACGCCGGTTGGTGCTGAACGTCAGCCTATTAAAGTAGAAGCATTGTAAATTGTTTATAAGCGTAATATAAACGCTAAGGAAAGAGGCAGTAAAATGGTGAAGACTCAGGGGCAAATGAATCCCGGCGGATTCTCGCTAGCTGGAGCAGTAGATTTAGAAGGTGTAAAACGTCGAGTGGAAGCTCAAGCTAAGCAGGCTGCAAAAGCTGCGGCTTCTACGGATGGGGTTTCCTCTGCGCCACAAGCAGGTGGCTATGTTATTGATGTCAATGAGCAGTCTTTCCAAGCAATGGTTCAAACTTCTGTAAGTTTTCCAATTGTTTTATTGCTTTGGCAATCGCAGGATGAAGCTTCTTACGATGTTGCACAGCGGTTAGCTGATGCTGTTAATGCGCTTGATGGGCGTATGCAGCTAGCTCGTATTGATGCTGATGAAAGTCCTACTGTTGCTCAGGCTCTTCGAGCACAGCAACTTCCTGCAGTGTATGGATTAATTGGTGGTCGTCCTATGCCGATTGCTCAAGGTTTGCCAAGTGAAGATGAGGTGCAGCAAATTTGTGACGCAATTCTTCCGCAATTGGTACAAGTTGCCGAACGTTCTGGTGTTGCTGGTACTGCGCCTTTTGTGGAGCAATCTCATCATGAAGATACTCAAAAAGATGTTCAGAGCAATGCTCAATCTTCATCTCAAGAGTCTCCTCAAATTCCTGCTGCACATGAGCAGGCGCATACGTTGGCTATGCAAGGTGATTATGCTGGTGCGGCTCGCGAATATGCGAAAATAATGGAATCTGATCCACATGATGTGCTTGCTGCTCGTGAACATGCTAAAGCTTTGTTGCTTGCGCGTAACGTCAGTACTGATGTGGCGGCAGTTCGCAAGACTGCAGGAGATAATCCCAATGATGTTGAAGCACAGCTTGCTGTGGCTGATGTGGATATGATTGATGGTCATATTGACGATGCGTTTGGTCGTCTGCTTGATTTTTTGGCAAGTGGTCATCGTGCAGATGTCGAAGTTATTCGTGCGCGTATGCTTGAGTATTTTGCTATGCTTCCTGGTGATGATGAGCGCCTTGCGCGTGCTCGTCGTCGTCTTGCAATTCTTCTTTATTGATTATTGTGCGGTGTGCACATTTTGGGGAATAACCGGGTTATAGGCCAAAAAGTGTGTAAGAAATC
>NZ_KQ956831.1:0-3994 GCF_001546485.1 Gardnerella vaginalis
CGCGCTAAATCGCAGCGCTCAGGCAGGTCGTCGCGCGCGCTCAGTCGAATCTAAATTATTGCTATGAGTCTATAGGTAACTTTTACTTGCATTCTATAAATTTTTATTTAATGTTACCAGATTTACAAAACTGCAAACATTCGTTAAAATACAAATTATAAGGAGGTGAGATTATGCAAAATAACATGAAGAATATGCAGTTTATATCAATAGAAGTTCTTAAATCGCATGGGTATTCTCTGTACAAAATAAATCAGTTTGTAAAAAGTGGCAATCTTGAACGTATTAATCGTTCATATTATGAGAACTTGGAATATAACGGAGAAATTGATGATTTTTATGCAGTTCCAGCGTATTCTCAAAATAAAGGTGTAATTTGTCTAATTAGTGCAGCTTCTTATTACGGGCTTACTACAGAAAAACAAGTATCAATAGATGTTGCAATCCCTAGAGAATCTCGTATACCTAAGTGTATTAATTGTGCAGGGATGGAATTTTATCGTTTTTCAAAGCAGAGATATGAAACAGGAATAAGAAAAATTGAGGTTGGAGAGAATTATTTTTATATTTATGATATAGAAAAAACTGTTTGTGACATCATTTTTTATCGCAACAAACTTGGTTTTGAACCTGCAATTGAAATTCTACGAAATTATCTCAGCATGAAAAATAGAAATATTAATAAACTGATGAAATATGCAAAATTGCTTAGAATTGAATCATTTATGAAACAAATATTGGGGGTTATGATATGAAAAATGCTAGTTTAATCAAAGATAGGCTTGCGAATTACTCAAAGAAAAATGACAAACTGTTCAGTGATGTATTAAATGTTTATGTTTTAGAGCGAGTCCTTTTTCGTATATCCAAATCTAATTTTGCTGACAATTTTACGCTAAAAGGAGGAATACTTCTTTATGGACTATATGAAAACAGTTTTACGCGTGCGACTACTGATATTGATTTGCTTGCTAAGAATATTTCAAACAGTAAATCTAAATTGAAAGATGTTTTCTCGCAAATATTATCTATTAAAACTGATGATCCTATTAAGTTTGATATAGATAATTTGGAAGTTAATGACATAAAAAAGTCTTCTGAATATCACGGTGCAAGAATAAGTACGACAGCATATCTTGATAGGACTAGGGTTCATGTGAGCATTGATATAGGGTTCGGCGATGTAGTTTATCCTAATCGTGTTACTATGAATTATCCGACTATTCTAAATGAAGAGTCTCCTATTATGTTTGCATATTCTACTTATTCTATAATTTCTGAAAAGATAGAAGCTATTGTTGCGTTAGGTCTAATTAACAGTAGATATAAAGATTTTTATGATATCTGCTTGATTTGTGAGAATGAAGATTTTGATGGAATGGTTCTTAGAGAATCTTTAATTGAAACTTTTTCCAATCGAAACACTTCTTTTGGTGAGATTGTGGCTTTTAACGAAGATTTTGTTAAGGATTCTGAGCGTTGTGTTCGTTGGAAGGGTTTTATAAAGAGAAAAAGAGTAGAAGACACTCGTAGTTTTTCAGATGTAGTTTCAGAAATACAAGCGTTCCTTTTGCCTGTAATAAATTCTATTCGTAAAGACGAAGAATTTAATATGACTTGGAAACATAAAGATATGAAATGGATGTGAATTTTAAATAGTTATTAAATAATTGTGAAATTGTGGAATTTCTGTTTGAGGAATATTTTAACGTACTTATTCGTAATTTGTATTATTTGTAGCTTGCTTTTGTGCTTTATATTTTCATAGATAACGCACAAAAGCGAGTTTTTTTATAAGCGTTTATTTAACAAAGATAAAACGCTCGCGCTTTATTGCGCGCGCTCGGCCGCTTCGAGCGAATCGTAGCCATACATGCGCACAGTATTCGCGATTATCATTTGCGTAAGATTTAGATTTTCCGCGCGCAAGTTATTTACAAAACGCTGGTATTTTGCGAAAGTTGCGTCAGAATACGTGCTTAATTCGCCTCGTAAATACGTTTCAAAAGACGTATTCTCTGCCGTATCTTCGCTAGTTTTAAGTACGCGCATCGCAAAACCCAAATGTGGGTAGCGCTCCCGAAAATCCGCAGCCCATTTAACTTGCGTTGAAATAATCTGCTCCTGCGCACTTTTTCTAGGCTCCAAAATCGGCTTAATGTAGGGCTTAATCGTGCGCTCAAAAATTTCCGGCGCAGTCGACTCCATCATTCTCGCATACTTTTCCGTAATCAAATTGCGACCATCGCTATTCGCGCGCTCAAGATCCTGCTTATAAGACTCTTGCAAATTGAGCGGCCACGCCAAAAACTGACTCACGCGCATAATGTGAAAAGTCGGCCAGTTTCCTTGACAATTCGCGCGTCCGCCTTCGTTTTGCGTAAGCTGAAACTGATCCCACTCAAGTTTGGTGATTTCTTCTGCAAGTTTTTGCACTTCCAGATTTTCTTCTTTCGTATTTTGCGTTTTTGTATTTGCTGATAAATCGCACATCATAAGCTCCTTAAGCACGCAGCGCGCGAATTAATATGCGCTTCAACGTACGGCCGCTGCCATTCCAAAAAAGTTTCGTCGCAATCGCTTAAGCCTTCGTATTGCAACTCTCGTACGATGTCTTCGCAAATGCTGTTAATTATTGCGGTAACTTGCTTTTGCGCAAGTCCAGCGCCTTTGCCGCCTTCGCCAAAACCGTCGCCGCCAAAGCAAGCAGCGGAAGAAAGTCGCATCAAAGACTCAAGTTTGTTACATATTTCTGGAAGTCTGGAAGCCATGCGATTGCTGAGCTTGCGCAACGCCGCAAACTGCCACTTGTAGTACGGCAAGTATCCTGCAGTTACGGGATTGTTGAGCAGAAAAACGAGGGAAGCGGTCGCGTGAACGAATTCGTTAATAGAAAGCCATGCAGCTGCTCCGTCTTTTCGCGACAACATGCGTGGAACATTGTATTGACCTGCTTGAGCCATCATGCCAAGTCTGTGTGAAATGAGTGAGATTCGCACGTCGTCCGGCATGAGCTTAAAACTTTGGCGCGTTTTACTAAATTCTCCAAGCGGATCCGCAAAAATTTTGCCGTTCGTCGCTGCTGCAAGTGTGCTTTCGTTTAGTGATAGCCATAAATGCGGCTCGTTTGCGGCAGGGGCAGTGGGGAAGCTGGTGATGTTTTCAAAAAATTCGCTTATGCTAAATACTCCAACTCGCTTGCTACTGGCACATGATTTAGCGCGTGGTGTTTCTTTGCGAGAGCCAAATCCAGCGTATTCTTGCGGAAGTGCGTCATAAGCGTTTTGCAAATCCGCGCCAATTTTCGCATAATCTTCGTCGGTAAGCCATAAGCAGAAGCCTGGTCCAAAATCGTGATCGCGCGAAATCTCGTCGTCAAAACCGTAACATTCGGAACCATGACCAACTAATCCCGATGCAATGCGATTTTTGTATTCTGCGAATTTTGGCTGATCAAGTAACGGCTTTCCGTAAGTTTTCCAGTATGATTGCGCTAATTGCATACCGTTTTTGATTTTTTGATTATGTTCTGTTTTTCTGATCTTATTGAAGTTTGTCTGTAACTCGTTGGTTGCTTGCGGTTTTTCTGAAGTGTTTTTAGAAATGTTTTTGGTAGTGTCTTTATCACTATCTTCAGCAACATTAATTTCAGCAAATTTTTTTGCCATATCTTGTGCTTGGTGCAAATTTTCCGCAGTAATTGCGTATGATTCGCTATCTTTTCCGTAACACTCAGCGATTAAAGCAAGTGCTTTACTATAACTTTCTGCCGCCTGATCGTACTTTCCGCGCGTACACTGAACCTGTGCAAAACCTGCCAAAGCAGAAGCGTAATGCGGCTGATTCTCGTTATTTCCTGCAACGTACATGCGGACGCTGGTCGAGGCGTGCTTAAAAGCGGATTCAAGAATCTCGCTAACAAGAACCGCGTTAGTATTTGCATTTGACTTTTGTGAGCAGTTTTGCGTGCGTTCTTGCGTGCGTTCTTGCGTGC
>NZ_KQ956831.1:4094-18191 GCF_001546485.1 Gardnerella vaginalis
TTCTTGCGTGCGTTCTTGCGTGCGTTCTTGCGAGCACTCCTGCAGCATCGCAAGCGCAATATTCGTGTGCGTGGCGGCAATATCGATGTCATGTTCAGGATCTGTGCTCGTATTTTGCAAAATTTCAAGCGCTTGATTGAGCTCTTGAATTGCCTCATTCGTACGACCGGTTTCGCTGTAAAGCATTGAAAGATTGTTGTGAAGTGCTGCGAGCTTGCGGTTGTGTGGTCCAAGAGTTGTTGCAGCATCGTTAAGTGCCTGAGCGTAAATTTTGGTTGCAGAATCGTAGTTGCCAGCTGCCCGCAAACTTGTTGCCGCGTTAATGAGCGTGGTAGTGCCGGCTTCGGTGCCAGCTAGGTGCATCTTTTTTGCCAAATCTAGCGCATTATCAATGATTGGCTTGTTTTTTGTGTGCTCGCCGCGCGAACGGTAGAATCCCATGAGTTCGTTGAGAATAGATAGTTGCAGAGGATTATTGAGGTCACTATTGCGTTGAGTTTCAGCAAGTTTTTGCATCAAATACGATTCAATTGCATTTGCGCTCGCGTGATTTGCAAACATCTTGTCAAGCTCGCTATATAACTCCGCAGCGTTCTCCATCAAAGCTCCCTTGCTATTGCCTTGTGTGCCAAATCGACATTAACTTTACAGCCTTGCAACGAAAATGATATGTGAGGACTTACTTGAGTGCTGTGTATTATCGCGCGCTATAAAAGCGGGTATATGCGTTGAGACTGCATCAAATAGGTTTGAACAAAAGCGACATAATCACGCCAAAATCAAAAGTCGGGCTGGCGGGATTTGAACCCGCGGCCTCTTCGTCCCGAACGAAGCGCGCTACCAAACTGCGCTACAGCCCGATGTTGAACGCATCTGAGCAAGAACAAACCCCTATAGCACGATTACTATAGAATGAAGTGATCATAACGCCTCAACAACGTCGCTATATTATCGTGCAGTAGATACAAATTTGAAATGTGTGTCGTTGTGTTGTTAAATACCATGCTATGGATGCTGTATGAGTTTATGCAAACTGATATGCAATTGCTTTTTATGTTTTTCCTAATGTTTTTTCCTTAATCTTTTATAGTGCTGTGCAATATTGGTGATGTTGTATGTGAGTAAGCGTGTCGTGCATATGTTATTTTGCATCATTATTGTGTGATTGAATTTTATAAGCACGCAATTTTATAAACGAGATGCGTAAGATTTCGCTATCTTTTATAAATTTCGTAAATAATATAGTTTATCTTGTGAAAAGAATAAAAATTTTTTCTGTAAAAATATTTTTTCGCTGAAAACAGAAAAATATAAAAAATTCCTATAAATCTTGATGAATGCTGCACATAATTATTTCCTCAAGAATGAAAGAGTTAAGAAAAACGGCTGCATCGCACTTGTCTGTAGTCCCTACTGGCTACAATTAGCGATTATGACTGACACCAATACTGCAATGTCTGCCGCTCAAAACGCCGCAGAAAATGACGCAACAGATAACGCCAATGAAATTGACACTGTTGAGCATGCTGAAATGCTGCTCGCTCAAGATGAGGCTATTGCAAAGCGCGTAAACGAAGGCGCAACTCTTGACGAAGCAATTGACCCAAGCAATAAAGAATTTGGACCTCTTGCTCATCCAGAGCAGGTACAGATGCGCGTTGCTAAGCGCGCGATGATGCTTAAGGAGGGTGTGCAACCTTATCCTGTGCATCTGAACGTTACTGACACCATCGAAAAGGTGCGTGCTGATTTCGACGGCAAACTTCAAGCTGGCGAAGAAACCGATACCGAAGTTGGTATTGCAGGTCGCGTGCTTTTCTTGCGTAACGCTGGTGGCTTGTGCTTCGTTCAGCTTTCAGCTGGCGACGGTACTACGATTCAGGCCATGGTTTCCAAGAAGGAAATTGGCGAGGAATCTATTAAGAATTTCAAGCAGATGGTTGATTTGGGTGATCACCTTTATGTTCGTGGTCGTGTGATTGCTTCTAAGACCGGCGAGCTTTCCGTTTTCGCAACCGAGTGGGCGATTGCAGCTAAGGCTTTGCAGCCGCTTCCAGCTTTACACAAGGAATTAAGCGACGATACTCGTACGCGCAAGCCATATATTGGTATGATTGCGGACGAGAAGATTCGCGATATGGTTCGTAGGCGTTCGCATGCTGTGGCTTCTCTTCGCCGAACTTTCGACAGCCACGACTTCTTGGAAGTTGAAACCCCAATGTTGCAGACGGTTCACGGAGGCGCTGCAGCTCGTCCGTTCACCACTCACATGAACGCTTTCGACATTGATCTTTATTTGCGTATTGCTCCAGAGCTTTTCTTGAAGCGCTGCTTGGTTGGTGGCATCGACCGTGTGTTTGAAATCAATCGTGATTTCCGTAACGAAGGTGTGGACGCAACTCACGCTCCAGAGTTCACTATGCTTGAGGCATACCAAGCTTACGGCACTTACGATACGATTGGCGCTCTTACTAAAGAGTTGATTCAAAAGGCTGCTGTCGATGCTTTCGGCTCTACCAAGGTGACTTTGCTGAACGGTGAAGAGTATGATTTTGGCGGCGAGTGGAAGCAGATTACCATGTACGGCTCACTTTCCGAGGCTTTGGGTGAGGAGATTACGCCGGAAACTTCCGTTGAGCATTTGGGCGCTATTGCAGACAAGCTTGGCGTTGAGCGCGACGAAGTGGAGAATCACGGCAAGTTGGTTGAGCACTTGTGGGAGCACTTCTACGAGGATAAGCTTTACGCGCCAACGTTTGTGCGCGACTTCCCAGTGGAGACTAGCCCGCTTGTTAAGGGTCACCGCACGAAGCCAGGAATGGTTGAAAAGTGGGATTTGTACGTGCGTGGCTTCGAGCTTGCAACCGGCTACTCCGAGCTTAACGATCCTGTTGTACAGCGCGAGCGTTTTGTGGCTCAGGCTAAGGATGCTTTGGCTGGCGATGTTGAGGCAATGGATATTGACGAGGACTTCATTGAGGCTCTCGGCGTCGGTATGCCTCCTGCTGGCGGCATGGGCATGGGTATTGATCGTTTGCTGATCGCTCTTACGGGCGCAACTATTCGCGAGACGATTACGTTCCCACTTGTGAAGCCACTTCGTTAGTTGGTAATTTTTAGTAGATTGTAAAGCCGTTGGATGTTGTTGAACATTCAGCGGCTTTTTGTATGCGCTGACGACCTGCTTGAGCGCAGCACAGCGCGCGCGAAGGCAACTCGGAGCGGAAACTCGCTTAAGTTGGAAGTCCAGTGGACTTCCAACGCGAGTTTCGTAAGCGAGTGCTAGTGCGAGCTTTAGAACACATTTGGAGCATTTAGGTCTGTCGTCGTAAGGCGTGAATAAACTAGGC
Source organism: Gardnerella vaginalis (assembly GCF_001546485.1). Classification (GTDB taxonomy): domain Bacteria; phylum Actinomycetota; class Actinomycetes; order Actinomycetales; family Bifidobacteriaceae; genus Bifidobacterium; species Bifidobacterium vaginale_D. Next base: position 7,445 of record NZ_KQ956831.1, read on the forward strand.
AATTATGACATATAAATTAGTATTGCTCCGACATGGTCAGAGCGCATGGAATAAGACCAATCAGTTCACTGGTTGGGTTGATGTACCGCTGACTGAGCAGGGTGTTGAGGAAGCTAAGCATGGTGGCGAGCTTCTTAAAGAGAAGAACGTTCTTCCAGACATCGTGTTCACTTCTTTGCTTCGTCGCGCTATCAACACCGCGAATTACGCGCTTGATGCAGCCGACCGCCTTTGGATTCCAGTTCGCCGCAGCTGGCGTTTGAACGAGCGTCACTATGGCGCTTTGCAAGGCAAGAACAAGTCTGAGATTCGTCAGGAATATGGTGACGAGAAGTTTATGATTTGGCGTCGTTCTTACGCAACTCCACCTCCTGAGATCGATCCAAACGACGAGTATTCTCAGACGAACGATCCTCGTTACGCAGGCGATCCAGTTCCAGAAACTGAGGCTTTGGCAAACGTCGTAACTCGCGTAACTCCTTACTGGGAGTCGGATATTATTCCTGAGCTTAAGTCCGGAAAGACTGTAATGATTGCAGCTCACGGCAACAGCTTGCGCGCAATCGTTAAGATGCTCGACGGTTTGAGCGAGGAAGAGATTTCCAAGGTGAATATTCCAACCGCTATTCCGCTGCTTTACGAATTGGACGAAAACTTCAAGCCAATCAAGCCTCGTGGCGAGTATTTGGATCCAGAAGCTGCTGCTGCCGGTGCTGCCGCCGTGGCTGCTCAGGGTCAGAAGTGAGATTTTAATTCGCTGGCTTTAGTTCGTTTAAGTTAGCTTTGAACTGCTTAAGTTAGCTGTTAAAATAAAAGTAGGTTTGCAATTAATTTGCAGACCTACTTTTTTGTATAGTTATTTAAGCAACGTTTTTCACTACTTCGCTACTTCGCTACTTAATCCTCGCGAATCAAGCTACAACCGTGTCTTTATCTGGTTCCGGCGTCTTCGATGGGTCAAATCCAGACACAATAAACACTACTTGTCTTGCTGTGGCAACGCAATGATCTCCAATTCGCTCAATAAATCGGCTCAGCAGCACAACGTCAATCAACTGCCTGCGAGTACCATGCCAATTTTCTCCTTCAACCAACGCAAAAATCTTCTCATGCAACTTATCTAGCGCATCGTCACTCGCAATAATAGTTTCTGCCATTTTTACGTCACGATGAGAAACCATGCTTGTTAATTGCCCTGAAAGCTTATGTAAGAAATCAATCATTGTGACGATAATTTCGTGCGCTTCTTGTGGAATAGCAGAGTCAGGCCAAGTGCGTCTAGTAATTTGAGCGATATGGCTAGTCAAATCACCCATTCTCTCAAACGTTGCAGCTAATCGCATAGTGGCAACAACTTCGCGCAAGTCCGTTGCAACAGGGTTTTGGCGCGCGAGCAGCGTCAAGCATTGATCAATAGTGTTTGCTTCTAAGGCATCCAAATCTGCGTCTTTGTCAATAACGGTTTGCGCTGCTTCCAAATCCGCGTTCACAAGCGCGTTTCCAGCATCGTTCATAGCTTTTGACACAAGTTCAGCCATGCGTTCGAGGTTTGAAGCTACTGCCTTCATCTCTTCGTTGAAAATTACTCGCATGGTGTATCCTTTCCTTGTTGCAGTAGGCTTTTGTAAGTTTTAAGGCTACTTATTTGTCGCGTTTACTTTGCAGACATCCTTATCCGCAGACATCCTTATCAATTATAAACGACGCTCGTAACGAAGCGACTACATTGCGCATCGATGTGAAGAAAATGTTGCTTTTTAGCTGCAGAGTTACCAAAGCGTGCAAAATATGAGAGTATAAAAGTATGCCTCAAGATTTTTCTGCGATGGTGTTTATAGCATTTGGCATATTAGCGTTGTGCGTTTTAATTGCGCTGTTTATGTTAATGTCGGATTGGTTTTTGTTGTGCTGGCGTTTTGTGATGTGCGCATGTAATAGTATGCGCAGTACGCATGATAATTTACATGATAATTTACATGATCATATACATGATGATGCATACGATGATGCGCCTGATGATATAAGTGCAGATGCGGCTCAAGTTTTAGTCATGCTGAACACTCCAACTGTTGTTGTTGATGCTGATAATGATGTGATTCGAGCAAGTTCTGAGGCTTATATGTTGGGTGTAGTTATTGACGATTCGATTGCTCAATCTCGTGTGCTTCAGGCGATTAATACTGTGCGCGCTTCTGGTGGTTGTGAGCGTTTTGCCTTAGTAACTTCTACGCCTGATCGTTATATCACTATTGGAGATGGAGGAAACAACGAGGTTTCTGTACCTTCTGTATCCTCTGTATCTTCTGATCACCCAACTATTATTTCGCGACCAAACTGGCTTACTATTACGGTGGGTAATATTGGTCACGGTATGGTTGCGGTAGTTATTGAGGACACGAGCGCAACTCATCGTTTTGCGCAAACTCGTGATGATTTTATTTCAAATGTTTCTGAACAATTATTATGCTCAACTCGCACACTAACGCAGCTTACGAAAGTATTACAGGAAGATAATATATCAACGCAAAAAGTTAAAGAAGTAGCGCAAATTGCAAATAAATCTTCTAAAAAACTTGAACATATGCTCGAAGATTTGTTGTGGTTAGTTCGTGCACAAAATCCTATTGATATGAGTACTGCAAAAGTGCTTTCAGTACAAGAGATGCTGTGTTATGTACAAGAGCAGGTTTCGTCGCTTGCTGATTCTTGTTGTGTACGTGTGATATTGAAAGTAGATTCATCGCTACATGTGCGCGGCGAAGTTGAGCAGATTCGCACAGCAATTCGTAAGTTAGTTGAGAATGCGATTATATATTCTCCAGCAAATGCTGTTGTATCTATATCTGCTTCGCTTTCAGCAGATGGTCAGTACGCTGTTATTCGTGTGGTTGACCGCGGAATTGGAATTGATATGCAGGATCAGTCGCGCATTTTTGAGCGATTTTACCGAGCACATAATCAGAATAGTCAAAGTCAGGATGGTGTTGGCTTAGGACTTGCTATTGCAAAGCATGTGGCATTGACGCATCACGGGAACATTACATTATGGAGCAGACCAGGGCAGGGGACAACAGTAAGTTTTGCATTACCAGTAGTGAATAATTAGGTTACTTGTTTGGTTATTTGTTGAGATTACTTGTTTGGGTTACTTGTTGAGGTTGTTTGCTTCAGTGATTTGCTTAAATTACTTTCCCAATCGACGATAATCCCAACGATCAAAATGTTCCCAAATGAGTAACAAAATACCAATAATCGTTCCTGCTGTGCACACTGTTACCGGGAACCAAGTTGTTATATGGAGTGTTGCAAGAATAAGCGCAACGACTAAAGCTATCATCCATATAAGTGTGCCTATAGTGAAAATCTTGCGTAAATCCACTCGTAGCGGCTTGGGTGCCTGCTTTCGTGCGTCAGGATTAACTATAGGAGCAAACTTCATACTCCTACCATACACCGACTAGGTGCTAAGCTAAAAATAACTGTTTTACTTCTCTGCGTTTCCTACATCCTCGCCACGTTGTAGCCTTGTTGATTAGTGATTTGATAGTGGGCAGCGGCGTGCTAGGTTGTCGCAGTTCATGAGTTCTACATAAGAAAGTGATTCGTATGAAGCATGCTGCGCATGGTGCTCCAAAAGCAAAGAGGCACAATGATTTGCCTTTTTCGCTGTTTGTAGCACAACATGGTTTACACGGTGCACATAGTAATCGTGCTGCATCATGTGATAGTACGCGGAAGCTTAATTCTCGTGAAGGTTTGATAGCTGTTGCTGCAGATAATGGTGCGGTTGTGGAGCTTCCAGAGGAAGTTTCGCAGCGTTTACAAGAGCTTATTCCGCAAACTAGGCGTGCGATTCGTTTGTCACGTCTTGCGCATGAGCGTCGTCGTAATGTAATACTTTCAACTTCATTGTTGGCTATGGTTGGTGCGGTTGCTGCAACCATGTCTTTGACGAAAATGAATACGCTTGATTCGCATGCTGCTGTGCTTGAGCCTGCAATGACAACTATGGATGATCGAGCGCCTGTTCCTTCACGTTCTAGCCAACGTGAATCACTTGATTCAAAAACAGTGATTAATAATGCTGTGGATGCTTTAGAGAACGTTGCTGCTCGTAATGCTCATGCCAACAATACTGGTCGTAGTGCAGGTAGTTTCAATCAGCAGAATACTTCTTCTTTACAATTTGGCACTGCTTCCACCATATCTTCGCAATCAGATTCTTGGAATCTTGGTTCAGATTCAGGTTTTAATATTGCAGAAATGTCACGTTCTGCAGCTGATAACCCACAGGTTGCTTTGTTAATGGACAAAGATTCTGATGTGCTACCGAAGGATTTTAAACCGAACCATGCTACTGGTGACAGTGGTAATGCTTATGAGTTTAGTCAGTGCACATGGTGGGTGTATGTGCGTCGTCACCAGCTTGGTTTGCCAGTTGGTTCGCATATGGGTAATGGCAATATGTGGGCAGATTCCGCTCGTGGGCTTGGTTATTGGGTTGATCATACTGCTCGCCACGTTGGTGATATCATGGTTTTCCGTGCTGGTCAAGCTGGTTCCGATCCAGTTTATGGTCATGTTGCGATTGTTGAGAAAATTAATCCAGATGGTTCGATTGAAACTTCTGAATCAGGTGCTTCGTTACATGGTCGCACGTATTCACGTAAATTTGATGCTAAACAGATTTCGCAGTATCAATTTATCCATTACTGATTTTTGCTACGCTCATTGCTAGGTATCGTTTATTCTCGTGATTGCGTGCAGTCTATCTGTAGTTTGTATGTAGTTTGTATGTAGTTTGTTTTTCTGTAATTTGTACTGATATTGTTGGGAATTAGGCTAAGATTATTTGCTAAGATTTCTATGTAGTAAGTTTATGATGTAGTAGGTTTATGATATCGTACGAAAGTATGCTAAAAAAGAGTAGGATTTTTCCGGTTATTGTATCAGCGACGGTTGCTGCTTCGATGTTTTCTGTAATGGCTCCAATCGCCGTCGCGGAGTCTTCGCATAAACTCGATGATTCAGCTGTCACATCTACGCGTTCATTCCCAAAGGTAACAAGCGTTCGACGTGATATTTTAACTGAATCTACTTCTACGGATGTTGATCCTAATTCTTCTTGGGGTAGTATTGAAACTCTTAATGTACCACAAACTAAGTCTCCTAAAGAAATAGCTGCTGAGCGAGCTCGTCGTGCTATTACTCATGCTGCTGCTGGTGTTGGTGCTGATGCGCCTGCTAGCCGTTCTGGTGTTCGTGGAGTAGTTCAACAGGCGCCGATGCCGGTTGTTGTACCTCCAGATGGTAAGTCAGTGGCTGCTTTATTGAATTTTGCTACGCAATTCTTGGGCAAAGTGCCATATCGTAGCGGTGGTAATACGCCAGCCGGATGGGATTGTTCTGGTTTTGTACAGTATGTTTTTGCTAATATTGGTGTTGCGTTGCCTCGTACTTCTGGTGCACAAGCTACAGTGGGTACGCCAGTTCCAAGTCTCGCGCAAGCTCAGCCGGGCGATATTATTGCGAACGGTCAGCACGCTTCTATCTATGTCGGTAATGGTATGGTGATTAATTCTCAGCTTGCTGGAACCAAGTATGATCCAATTCGTTATGTGTTCCCAGGCAGCTATGCTATTCGTCGTATTCTGTAGTTATATATCGCAAAACTATCGGCATTCAATCTAAAATTACGCTACAATAGTGAGTACATGTTGTACACAAGTGACGCTGTTGTTACAAGTGCTATATGAGGAGGTTGGCGTATGGTTCCCGAAAAGGCTGTGCTGGTTGGAGTTGATGGTTCTCACGCGAGTTATAAGGCAGTGTGGTGGGCGGCAAATTATGCAAAGCATGCTAATTTGCAATTACAGATTGTTTGTGCTTATTCTTTGCCAAGTTATGCTGCAGTTTCATTTGATGCTACGTATACTGCAATCGGCGACGATAAAGCAGCTCATCACGATGCGCAAGAAATTCTTTCAAAAGCAAAAGCTGTGGCTCTTGAACAAGGTGTTGATGCAACTACTTTGATTGTTACTGGTGACCCTTCATCAGTTTTCGTTGAACTTTCGCGCAACTATCAGCTTATTGTGATTGGTAACCGTGGCAAGGGTGGTTTGGCGGAACGTTTGCTTGGAACGACTAGCTCGTCGCTTCCTGCGTACGCGTATTGCCCAATTGTTGTTGTGCCTTATACTGATGACGATGGTCAGCGTATTCACTTGAACAATACCATTACTCGAGTGGCTGTTGGTTCTGATGAGTCTAAGTGGGGTCTTAAAGCGCTTGAAATTGCAGCTAATTTAGCAGATAGTTGGAATGCGGAGCTTGATGTGATTTCTGCAGTCCCTAGTGTGCAAGGTGCTGAAGGTGATACCGCTGTGATGGGATCGTATATGGAAGATCTTGAGGAGCGTGTGAAGCCGATTTTGAAGAATTTGCCGAATTTGCAGATTCATCGCACTGTGGTGCCTGGCTCTGCTGTTGATGCGTTAACTCAAGCGAGTTTGAATCATGATCTCGTAGTGGTTGGTTCTCGTGGACGTGGTGGATTCACTGGCTTGCTGCTTGGTTCTATCAGCCAAGGCTTGTTACAGCATTCTTCAAGACCTGTCTATGTGGTTCCGCGTAAGTATGTGGAATATAATGCTGCGCAAGTTGCGGAAGCACAGAAGCAACATACGGAAGCGTCTGTTGATGATATTTCCGGAGTGCATGAAGTTGATGTGCCAAAGGCTGGGGTAGAAGCAGCTAAAGAGATTGAGCAGACGATTGATCCGCTTCGCTGACGTTTGCGAGGATTTTAAGCGTTTACTAGCGTTTTCTTCGAGCATTATGGGTGCTATATAGGTACTTACGGGTGCTTTATGGGTACTTATGGGTACTTACACGATTGCTTACACGATTGCTTTGTTGTGTAGATATGATTGAGTGGAATATATCTTACTTTTGTGTGCGTGATAAGTTTGTTGAAAGGGGATGAAATATGAAAGCTTTAGATATAGCGTCAATTTTTATTAATCGATATGGAAAAACGCTAGCATTAACCAATCTCACTTTGAATAAGCTAGTATATTTTGCACAAGTAGAATCGTTGCGTAATAATCCTGAATGCCCGCTGAATTCATACCCCCTCGTAACTAATTGCATTACTTTGTGTAGGTTCTACACTGTGCAAAATTTGCATACTGTCTGATACGATAAGAAATGAAGGGTAATAAGAAAAAAGAGGATGATTACAATGACTAGAGCGATAGATGTAGCCAAGTATATACTTGAGCAACGCGAAGCACGTAATCATATGACGACGACTTTCGCACTGCAAAAGCTTTTATATTATGTTCAAGCGTGGATGCTTGTAGCTCAAGATAGGCCGCTTTTTGACGATCCAATTACAGCTTGGAAACATGGTCCAGTGGTAAAAGATATTTTTAAGACATATTGTAAGGGACGCCGATATATTTTCCCCAGGGAAATACCTGATGGTGAAAGTAGTAAAGTGTCTCGAGAAGATCGTGCTGTTATTGATCGTGTGCTCAGCTTATATGACAATAAAGATGATAAGCATTTAGGTGACATGCTTGAACAGATGAGTCATGAAGAAGAACCATGGTCAAAAGCTAACTTGAATGACACTATCACCACTGATAGTATGCTTGCGTTCTACTCGATGGTTCAAGCGAATGAAGTCAAGTCATCAGCTCCAGTGCCTAATCTTGCTGATGTGTCAAAGCGAACGTTTATTAGTAGTGAAGATGCACAATTCCTTGAGAATCTGATTGCAGGGGAATGATGGCAGTTAGACTCTGGACTCGCATAATTAATCTTGACTATTCGGTAGATTTAGACTCGTTCCATTGTGATGAACCTGAGCTTGATATCTGGGTGCATCGTGACGCGCTTGAACAGCAGGAAGAAAGTAGTTGCGCTGTGCATGTTGCATTAGACGATAGTGATGAAGTAATTGGAATTTTCACTTTATCTTCTTATTATTTGCAGCACCGTGTAATACCTCAGCAAACAAAGGATGATACTAACTTATCTGGCAATATTCCGTGTGTGCTTTTGGGAAGACTAGCAGTAAACAAAGAGTATCAAGGCCAGTCGCAAGGAAGCCTACTTGTTAAAGAGGCTATACAAAGGGCGCGTAAGAACTCTGTTAATGTTGGTTGTAGATTTTTGTATACGCAAGCATTAAATGATGATCTTATAGACTGGTATAGGAAACTTGGTTTCATATCTTTGCCTAGGAACCCAAGAAACATGCTTTTTGATTTGAAATCTCAGAAGCAATGAACTTATAAGGTTAGATTACTATTGATTTATTGCTGGTAGACAAGAAAAGCAAAAAGCTCTAGGCGTGATGCCTAGAGCTTTCGTCGACCGAGTACTCCCAATCCATTTCTATAGGGTATACCGCATTACATTGAGAAAGTTAGTGTTTTTATGTTGGGGTTGCATTATGCTTCATTTTGATTCGCTTAAGTTTGAACATGATACAATTCTATTTAAGTTTCATGTAATTCAAAAGCTAGAGTCCCAAGATACATTATTATGAGTGCAAGTAATGTAGCGTTTAATATTCCCGCGCTTCTTGATGACTATACGTCGTGGTTGCGTGAGTCTTCTACTGTTGAGCGAATTGGCGAGTGGAATAAGATTACGTTGCCGTTGCCTGATTGCTCTGGCGACGACCTTGTTTTTTATGTGCGTATTGATCGTGGTAACAGTGTTGCTTTTACTGACGATGGTTATATTTTTGCTACTTTAGAACATAAAGGTATAAGCATTGCTGAAAAGCGTTTGGAACGCGTGCGATGTTTGGTGCGCAGTTATGGCGTGAATATCACTAACAATGGTGAAGTTACTCTTGATACTGAAGATAGCTACGCTAATGCTTTGAACCGTTATGTTCAGGCTCTTTTGTCGTTTAATTCTATGAACTTAGACGTTATATAAGTATTATGCTTCGTTTTGATTCGCTTTATGATGATGCCGCGCGCCTTGGTGTGCGCGTTGAAGAACGTCGCCTTTCTGGTAGTGTGTGCGGCTATTACTACGATGCTTGTAGGCTGATTCTTCTTGATGAGCGTTTGGCTGATCATCAGCGTTTGTGTGTAAAACATATATAGGCGAGGCGCGCATCGAATAAGCCGAACTGCAAATATTCACTTTGTTAATAGTAGAATATATGTCTAATGAAAGGAGTGAGTAATGGATAGTAATGTAACGGTTCTTAATTCTGAAAATAGCGCGAATTTTACTGTTAAGTATGATGGTATTGCGTTACAGTCTCATGAAATGGACGTTAAGCAGCTTGCTCCTGCACTTTTGGCATTATCTCAAGCGTTTGAAAAGATTCAAGCTCATACTGCTCCTAATTGTGTTATATCGTTGAAAGCAAAGGCTACTCGTGAGGGTTCTTTTAATATTGACCTTATTGCGAGTGTTGCTAATAGCATTGTTGATTTGTTTACTAGCAATCCAGTAAATGCTGTAGCTAATGCGTCTGCTATTGTTGGTGTGTTTCTAGGAGCAGTTAAGCTTGTTAAGCATTTTTTGCATAAGGGTGCTCCAGTAAAACAGACTCCTGATAAAACAGATGAACGTACTGGGTTGGAGTGCGTAAAATTAGAGTTTCCAGATGGCTCTAAGTTGACTACTTACAAGGCTTCTGTTGAGCTTTTAACAAATGAAGAATATTTGAAGGCTTTGAAGGCAACTGTTGAACCTGCTACGTCTGATGGTGTTGATTCTGTAACGTTTAGCGATGATTATTGTGCAGAAACTGTAGATTCTGAAGAAGCGTATGGAATCTCGCAGTATTCTTCTGCAAGCGCCAAAACGGAGGAGAGTACCGTTGAGATGGTGGTGCAAGCGTTAGATATTTCGTTCCGTGATGGTGGTAGATGGCGTATTACTGATGGTGTGAAAACTCAGTTTGTTCAGGTTGAAGATAGGGATTTTATTAAGCGTTTGAATGATGGTAAAGAGTCTTTTAGAAAGAACGATATTTATAAAGTTGCTATGCTGATTCGTAAAAGTATTGACAATAATGGCATGTTGACGACTCAATATGTTTCTATTAAGCAAGTTTTAGAACATAGGACTGCATCAAGCCAGCCACCATTGTTCTAGTTTGTTTTATCTACACAAAAAGTGTTGAAAACATTGGGGTTTGCTACAAAAAACGCCACTGTGTGAGCAGTGGCGTTTTTGCGTTTGTGGAGTCGCGGGGAATTGAACCCCGGTCCGGTGACCGTACCCTCGGTCTTCTACGTGCGTAGTCTGCTGGCCGTGCGGCAGTTTTTCTGCCCCCATGTTATCGCAGACAATTCATGGCGAGCATATCTACAGAAAAAGTCCCTGAATTGCCCTGCAGCCCGGCAATTCAAGCAAGTCTTCTCATGACGTTCAGCACCACCCCGAAGACGTGAGTGGGTGAACGGAGCAGCTGCTCACTGGTTAATCCTGGCGCGAAGCTCAGGCAGCGAGAGCGAACTCAGTGCGATTAGATTTAGCACTTATTCTTTTGCGAAAGGACGTTTACGAGTGGACTTTCGCATTCTCGGCACGCTTCCCCGCGGCGAACAGATCGCCGTCGAAACCGATCGACCCCTTTTGATTTTTCAAACAATCGTTGCTTTAAAGCACACGTTTTCACATTGTATCATATATTGCGCGCTGTGCTGCGCTCAAGCAAGTCGTCAGCGCACACCAACCACAACCTAGTTTCTAAAAT
>NZ_KQ956832.1 GCF_001546485.1 Gardnerella vaginalis
CTTTCAACGCAAGCTCAGTAGCGAGCGCGTTATCCGCGTGAGCGTTCCTTCGTGCAGCAGCATGAATGCTAGTGTTCTCTAGGCAATAAATACTCAACGTCCGCGGAGCAATACTATTAAAGTTCGCTAACCGGCAAATACTCACCGTTCGCAGAAGCAATGCTGCAAAGCTTCAGGAACATTTGCTGGAGAATTCACAACGTTTTGTAGCACTTGCAGGAATCTACAAAAATTGCGCCGCATTTTTGCAACTTCTGCTACAGATTTTTACTTTCGACTATGTAAATATAAACATGATAAACAATAAGTAGATGAATAGAAGTCACGAAAGCGAGTAAACATGGCAAACAATTCCATGCCACAACAAACCACATCAGAAACCACATCCGCTGCAAATCCACTCGACACGCATGAATATGTTGTACGAACTGCGATTCGCACCATCGCAATCGTCGCCTCGCTTTACGGAATGGCAGCTTCATGGCAAGGTTTCATGACGTTCACATATTTTACGAATCTTTCTAATCTTATGATTTGCGTAGCTCTTGCCGGCTCACTTGTGTTCGATACTGCCGCCTTTATGCGCGCTCGCAGTTCTGCTACTAACTCTGCAGAATCTGACGCTTCCGACGCTTCCTCTGTTTCTCAATCAACGCCCACAGTTTGGTTTGATTCAAAATCCAACGCTTGGTACATTTTCAAGTTCATGATGACAATCGCCATTGCAGTAACATTTACGCTTTATCTTTGCTTCTTAGCTCCTACGAATAAGCTCGGTTTTATTGGTGCTTATATGAGCAACGGTTGCAGCAGTCTTTGCGTTCACGCAATCGCCCCACTTCTTGCAATCATAGATTTTATACTTTTTGACTATCGTTTCCGTTCCACTCGTGCACATATTTATTTTGCTACGATTCCGCCTCTTGCATATGTTGCTTATGCAGTTATGTTAAGCGAGTTTGTTGGTGTTCGCTGGGGTACTCATGCCATGCGCGCACCTTACAATTTCCTTAATTATGGTGCTCCTGCTGGATGGTTTGGTTTTGCTCCACAGACTTTTAATGCCACTACTTTAGGCGTTGGTGTTGCGTATTTGCTTATTGTGTTTACGCTTATTTTTATTGGTGTCGGAACTATGTTTCTTGCGTTGAAAGATGCTCGTGCTCGCGTGACGCTACAAAATTAAGTGTTATGTAGCGCATCGCTATTGTTTCATTGCTAGAATTAAGCGTATGAGTGATAGTATTGCGCACCAAAAATCGTCTGGCAGCACTGCGTTACATAAAGACACTACGTTACATAAAGGCACTGCGTTGCAGTCGTTGCAATCGTTGCAGTTTTCGCAGTCTCTACCATCGTTGCAGTCGTTGTTCGACGGTACTTTGCGTAATTCTTCCGGCAATATAACTAACACGTTACTCGTCTACGGTGCTCCGAATACTGGTAAAACGCAGTTTGCTGTGCGCGCAATGATCGCCGGTTATCATCATTGGCAGCATGGCATTACCGCAATGGCTGTGCAAAACCGAAATTTGGCTGCGAATATTGACAATATTATTATTCGCGAAATTGGTGTGATTGAGCAGTCTCGCCCAGTTGGCACGTTGGCTTCGCTGGCTTTTCGTATTATTTCTGCATATTGCAACAGTCAGCATAAGCCCAATCCTAAGCTTCTTAATGGTGCTGAGCAGGATGCGCTTCTTCGTAAAGTTGTGCGCGCGCATATTGAACATGTTTCTAGGGGAGATAATGGCGATTGTGCGGTATGTCAGCTTTTCCAAGATTATTTTGGTACGCCGCTTTGGGTTGCACCTTTAACTTGTGCTGGAAATGATAGTGCTATAGTTTCTGCTGCATCCAACTCGGCTGTAGGTTCTTCTGTAGGTTCTTCTGTAGGTTCTTCTGTAGGTTCTTCTTCTGATTCATTCTTGAGTGCAGCTTCTCGTTCGCAATGTGAAGTCAGTAACGCGTTTATACATCAATTGCGAGATATGCTCGCGCGTTTGGATGAGCTTGGAGTGAGTGATGCTGCAGATGAGCAGACTGTTCTACGTTCACTTGATGTTGCAAAGTCTCATGCAGAAGCTGAAAATATGTTGCCAACGTCTGTGTTGATTGATCGCCGTAGCACTCAGTGGCGTCTTGTTTTTGCACTACGTTCAGAGTATCGCGATATGCTTGCTGATACGTATCAAGGATCCTTCCGTTTGGACGCTTCTCAGCTTTTGGTGGAAGGCGCGAAAGCTGCACGCAAGCTCAGTGATATAAGTGTTGCTGCTGCAAATTCGGCAATTCCAGTGTTGCTTGTGATTGATGATTATCAAGACATTACGCTTGCTGGTTTGAGTTTTATAGAAACATTGTCGAAACTTGGTACGCGTTTAGTTTTGATTGCTAATCCGGATGAGTCTGTGCAGACGTTTAGGGGAGCGTACCCGGATTATGCGATTTCGGCAGCTCTGCATGAATTGCACGCATCTGAGCAAAGATTACAATATGTGATTTCTGATGATTCTTCTAGTGATTCTTCTGATGATTCCTCTGGTGATTCTTTAGTCGATAATTCCAGTTCTTCTGTTGGTTCTGCTAGTTTCGCTGGTTCTTCCGCGCGTCAGCCTCAAGCACCTTCGATGCGTGATTTACTTGCCGCTCGTGTTTCGCTTTCACTTACATCGCAATTCAACACGACTGTTGCGTTGCCGAATCGTCCTTGGAAAATGCCTGCTTTTGTTGGCGCACTTCCGTTGCAATCGCTGAATCAACTCGAAAATCAACTCGAAAATCAGCCTCAAAATCTTCAGCATCCTCAAAATTTGCAAGAATATTTACGGCTTGATGAGGATGGAACCGTAAATACTGCACTTTATCGCTCTCAACGTGAAGAATTAGACGCTGTTATTTGGCAAATGAAGCATGCGCATGTAAAAAATCATCGCAAGTGGAGCGATATGGCGTTAATTGCGCACGACAATGCTACTGTTCGTCTTTTTGGTGAGCAACTTCGCCAAGATGGTGTTCCAGTGCGATATTCTTCAGTAACTCGCCCGTTAAAAGATGAGCCGTTCGTGCAAGGATTGTTTGCTCTTATTGAGCTTGCTCAATTTGTACAACGTTGTATTGCTGGGAATTTCACTGCTTGCGTTGTAGAGCAAATTCAGCGCGGCAGCAGTTTGCAGCATATAGCATCTTGGGTGCAATCTTGCGTTAAACACATTATGGATAGTCCGCTTGCATCAATAGTTCGTAACAATTCTGCTGACGGTAATGGTGATTTAGAAACTCCAGCGCAACTTAAAAATGTTGAGTCGCTGATGCGGTCACTGGCTTCGCTTTCCGCGGTTTTAGATGAGCAAAAAGACGAAAATAATGAGCTTCGTAATCACAATATTCCTTTGAGAAAGCTGATGGATTCGTGGGATGAATTTAAAAGCAATCTCAAGAACGCCTCTCATAACAGCTCTCATGACGATTCTCATGGTAATGTAGTTATCAATTTAGATAACAATACTAACGAAGATATGCGTGCGCTTTCGCTAGATGCGTGCTATCTTCTTTGTGTTGCAGATGTGGCACATTGCAATACTGATTCCCAGCAGTCTGATTCAACTGTGCTTCATCTTTTACAAAATATGGCTCCTCGAAATCCGCATGTTGCATCCTTTGTTACAATCTGGAACAATGTGCGAACACTGGCGTTACGATTTACAGCTCACCCAGATTTGCGCAATGCACAATATGCTCTTGGTGAGGCTTGGAATGTTTGCAATGTTGCGGAACGCTGGCAGCGTACGGCTTTGCAACATAATAGAGATGGTTACCGTGCGAACGATCGCCTAGATGCTGCAATGCGGCTGTTTGATTACGTTGCTTCGTATAGTGATGAGTTAAGTAACGGTTTTGAAACTGATTTGCGTAATAATCGCGACTCTTCAGCTTCCGCAGAAACAGATGTGGTAGTTTCTGCTGATATCAGCGATTTTATAGCTCAAGTTCGCGGCATGGAAATTGAGGCAGATTCACTGGCTCATGTGGCTCCTGTGCCAGATGCTGTAACACTCACTACTCCTGCTGGTGCTGCAGGAAAGCATTGGCGGTTTGTGTGGATGCCGACTTTGCAGCAGCGTGTGTGGCCAAATCTTGCTTCGCGTAGCACAATGTTTGGTGCTGAAAGTTTGACAAGTATTGTGTTGGATTCTAAACAGCGTACTATGAACCAGCAGCATGGTGACAGTAATCAAGCAGAGCAATCGCAATTATTATTGCCTGTATCTTTGCAACTTCTTGCTGCTAATGACAAATCTGTAGTTTTTGCTGGTGAACAGCGTAGTTTTTTGCTTGCTATTACTCGTGCGACTGAAAGTTTGTATATGAGTGCGCAGTACAGCGATAGTGCTGTTCCAAGCGATTTTCTTTACTATTATTTGCCTGAGCGTTACTATAACAACGAACATTCGCGCACGCCTTTTACTGATTTTACAATTCCTTTTGCTGGCTTAGATATGGATGTTCGCGGATTGGTTTGTGCTGCGCGTGCAAAACTTGTGCGAGAAGCTGTAGGCAAGAATACTTGCGATACTGCGAATGAAAGTAGCGGAGTTTTAGACGCGATTCAAGCATTGCGATTATTGCGAGAATCTGGAGTTGATTGTGCTCATACTGCGCAATGGGATTTTATGAGCGAAATTACAGGAAATACTTCTACAGGAAATATTTCTATAGAAAATGTTTCTATAGAAAATGCAGTTACGAAAAATAATAGCGTTATAGTGAGCTTGTCACCTTCTGCAGTAGATAGTTTATGGGCTTGTCCAGTGTGTGGATTGTTGAATCGCCAGCTTGCAGGCCCTCAGCCGGGAAGTGCTGCAACATATTTTGGTACGTTAATTCACGAAACTGCAAGGTGGGCGAGTGAAGATCAGCATTACGATATGCCGGAAACTGCTGTTGATGAGACTGCTGTTGACGAGACTGTGGTTGACGAGACTTCTGCTGATGATACTGCGGTTGACGAGGCTGCTTCAGCATCTTCTTCCAAACCGGCTTCTACAACTCACTCTGCAGATTCCTCTCCGTACGCATCTCAAGTTTCTCGTATCAACTCAATCGCAAATCATATGGAACAGTATTACGCAAGTATTGCTCCCGAACTTGCCGATATTCGAGATATAAAAGAGCGATATTCTGCACTTTCTAGGCAGTCGAATATAAGTCGTGCTCTTCATACGATTGCGCAATATTTTGTCACATCTTTCGATCAGTCAACCTACCGACTTGACGCAAAAAAGTCGGATGATGGTGTTCTTGAATTGTTTACGCCAAGCGAAAAATCTTTAGAAAGTAGCATTGGGAAACTTGCTCAGGCGTATTGTGAGATGCCAACAAGTGCTCATTTTGGTTTTGATGACATTACGCGCGTTCTTAATAACACGCTGACAGCCGCAAATTTGCAGACGGTGAGTAAGCATGATGCTTTTGGGCTTATGGGCGCTTTAGTGGGAGGCTGGCCGGATGGTGCGTGCGAGGATTTGCAATTGCATATTCACGGCAGAATTGATCGACTTGAAAAGCGAAAAAATGCTGACGGCTCCGAAAATATTCGCTTACTTGACTATAAAACCGGAAAAGTTCCCTCTGCAACAGGAGTTTTTAATGATTTGCAGTTAGTTTGCTACCAGCTTGCTTTACTTTTTGCAGACGAAAATCCGCTTATTTCCGCCTCTCATGCACCAACAATTGCAAGAAGTGTGCTATTTCATGTCGTTGACAATGATTACCCGGCGCAAGACCACAGTGTTGCAGAAAACTTGTATCAGCCTCCTCTTTGCATTGCTCAAGCTTTGAATAATCAGCCGCTTGAAACTCGTGCTGGATTCAAAACAATGTCGAGATTGTTGGATTGTCCACAGTTAGAAGAAATTATGAAAACATGCCCGAAAAGTGTAAGTGAGCAAGCGTGGCAGTCATTCCGTTGCTTAAGTGAAACTGCAAAATGGTCGCTTACTATGATTTCTCGCGTTTTCTACGCTGCTGCCGCAGTTCGTTCTCAGCAAATTATTGCGCGTCCAACTTCGGAACATTTGAAATATTGCCGTGCAAAACAAGTCTGCCCAGCATGCGCAGGTCGCATAGATACCGTATATGAGGTGCGTCAATCATGATTGATGAAATGAATAACAAAGCTTTGCGCGAAAAAGCTTTTCGCAAAGATGCCGTTCATGCAAAATCTCCTCGCAATAATACGGATAGTGCAGAACAGTCTGCAGCAATTACGGCACCAGCAAATAAGAATATGATTATTGTTGCTGGAGCCGGCAGTGGAAAAACCTATACTATGACGCGTCGCGTTATTGATCTTATTGAGCGCGGTGTTGCTCCGGAAAGTATCTTAGGACTTACGTTTACGAATAAAGCTGCGTCGGAATTGTTGGCAAGAGTTGCGCAAGCTGTCAGTCAACACGCGAATGCAAGTCAACAAAGCTTTAAGGCGAGTGCGTCATCTTCAAATTTATCTACAGATTTATCTACAAACGCATTTTTGAAGCCAGAAGTAATGACGTACGACGCATTCTTCCAGTCAATTGTGCGGCAATATGGGTTGCTAGTTGGTTTCGATCACAATACGCAGCCTCTTAGCGATGCTGGCGCGCGCGAATTAATGAAGCCGCTAGTCAACGAGTATGTTGATAAACATCCGGAAGTTGTGCAATGGTATAAATTCGATGCGCTTGTTGATGATGTTCTTGCGCTCGCTGCAGATATTTCTTGCTCAATGATTGGGTTGAATAGTAAAGGCGAGTCTTGTGACAGCACTTCGTTGGCCGTTCGAGAAATTCAAAAGTGGAATAATGCGTGGATTGAGCATTTGCAACAAGCGCTGAGTTCAGCTGAAACTACAGGAATTATTCCCAAAAAGCCGAGCGCTATTAAATTGCGCCGCGGAAAAACTGAATCAGACGAAAAATATTTCAAAAAATGTGAAAATTACGGAAAAGAATACGTAGAATACCTGAATATTGCGCTAAAAAATACGTGTTACGATTCTTGCAATACATTATTTGAAGCTGCTAAAAAGCGTGCAGTTTTGCTCGATTTAGTGTTAGCTTTTGATGCAGCAAAGCAAAGTACCAATATGGCACAATTCAGCGATTTTACGATTGCTGCATACCGTTTGGTAACGCATTTTCCTTCGATTGCGGCGCAATATCGAAGGCAGTACAGTCAAGTTTTGCTGGACGAGTATCAAGATACTTCCACAACGCAAGCAATGCTGATTGCAACGCTCTTTCATAACGAACGTGGCGAGCGTAACGAGAACAATAACAATCATAATGAAAACTGTGCAAATAGTAACTCGTATGAATCTCAGCAAACGCATATTGCAGCAGTCGGAGATCCGTTCCAAGCAATTTACTCATTCAGAGGAGCAAGCTCGGGTGCTTTTAGAAAGCTTCAGCAAGCGCTTCATATTGACCAATCAAGCGAGTTTTCGCTTACTCAAACGCGTAGAAATGCCCAGCTTATTTTGCAAGCAGCAAACGCTATTACAAAACCTTTGCGCGTGCCTCCTCTTCGTAAAAGCAGTTCGTTAGCTTCGGAAGTGGAAGTCAGCAATCTTCAATATCTTGAAAATGCGCCACGAGGCAGTATTAGTGTGCTCAATATGCCTACGCAATATCAAGAAATTGAAGCCGTTGTGCGCTTTGTAAAACATGTAAAACAACATGCTTTAGCACAAAACGACAATATTGGCGCTTCCAACTCTCAAGCGCGCGTTGCTGTGCTTTTCCGCAGCAAAACCAATATTGCGCTATACGAAGAAGCCTTGCAAAAAGCAGGTTTGCGTACTCTCACTGTTGGATATTCTGCTCTTCTTGAGAAGCCGGAAGTGCAAGACGTTCTTGCACTACTTTCTGTTGCTGCAGATCATACGAATACTTCTGCATTAATGCGACTTCTTGCTACGCCCCGATTTGCGCTGAGTACGGACGATTTGAAGGTTTTGGCAAGTGTTGCAACTGATGAAAACGTTGAATACGTGTTCCATGCTTTAGCTCAAGCTGGTTTAGTGGATGCTCAAGCTCCGCGCGCATCTTGGGTGAAACTTGTGCGCGATCAGCAGTCTCAAGGTGCTCAAACGAATAGTGTTCACGGCGGAGTGTTTATTGCGGATGTGCTGCTTGAAGCGTTTCGTGCAAGGTTATTTGCAAAAAATTCTACGAAAGAAACGCTGAATCATCTTAAAAATATGCTCAGCAAGAAGGCTTATGCCGCAATCCTTCGCGCAGGCAATGTTCTTGATGCTGTAGAACGAGCACAATCTGGAAGTTTGCATGATATTGTGCGTACAGCAATCGAAGCGCTTAATATTGATATTGACGTAGCTGTTTCGCGCGCGCTTATGAACGAAAATTCAAGTAGTTCTACGCTTCTTAACGATATGCACAGCACGCTTGACGCAATGCTTTCACTTGTGGACGCGTATTTGCAAGAAATGAGTGATTTTACGCAGCCTACCTTGCGCGGATTTATGGCTTGGATTCAAAATATTGACAAGTTGAACGATCAGCCTGCGTCGGTCGACGAACCTGCAGATGTGGTTTTGATGACAATTCATCAGTCGAAGGGTTTGGAATGGCCTGCCGTTGCAATAGTTGGTCTTAACGAAAGTGCTTTCCCAAGTAGTCAGGGAGATGGTTTGCGCGTAAAGCAAACCAAGCAGGATGGCGTGTATTGTGAAAGTGCGTACGCAACTCTTGAAATTGCTTCAAAAGTTCCTGTACCAATGCGAGTCGACGCGGATATTTTGCCGCGATTTCCTCACAATGCAGATTTGAGTGTCAGTATGAATCCGCAAGAATCCTTAAAAAATATGGAAACTGTTGAGAAAATCGACGCTGAAATCTACGGTTCTCGCGCGCAAGCATTGCTTGATGTAGCAGAAAAATTCTACGAGCGCGAAGATGTTCCAGAAGGAGCAATTCCTGCGGAAGTGCGTCAAATGTACGATGCTGCGATGAAAACTGGAACGCTACCTCTTTCACAAGTAGAGGAGCGCGGTCGAGCTTTGCACGTTGATGAGAGGCATCTTATGTATGTGGCTTTGACGCGAGCGAAATTTGCGGCTCTGCTTACGTGCAGTCAGTCAAGTGCTATGACAGTGGATACTAAGGGGGAAGATAGCAAAGACGGTATTGCTAATGCTGCTGCTAGTGCTGGTGGTACTGCTAGTGCTGCTGCTAGTACTGCTGCAGGTTTTGCTTCTTATACTTCATCTTCGCGCTCAAAAAAGCCTTCTGTTTTTTGGAATGAAGTGTGTCAAGCAATGCAAGAATCTAGCGAATCTGTTGCTACAGTAAAAGCTGGTTCAGATGAAGTTGGTTATGTGGTTGGTGATTCTGCTGCTCAGTTTGCTGAATTATTGAGCGAGCCTAGCGAAATTCCGAGTGAAAATAACAAGCAGCTATTAGCGTGGCCGAGTGCGTCAAGTGAATATGTGCGAGATGCGCTTAAGAAGTCTGCTGAATATTCTGAAATTGGTGAGATTGGTGAGATTGGTGCAATTGACAAGTCTGCCGAAAGTGACAAGTCTGCCGAAAATTCACTACTTTCGCGCGCTGAAGCATTGTTGCAAGATGCAGATTTAATGCCGCATGTTGACTGGTATCGTGATATTCACGCGTTAGCACATCAAGCAGATCAGCTTTCAAATATTGAAAATGTGAATGTTACAGCTGTACAGCGCAGAGCAATGTTCCATGCGACTGATGCTGACAATACTAACGTTTCAGAATCTCAAGAAACAAAGCGTTTGCGACGTGAATGGATGGCAATTATTCGTCCTATTCCGCGTACAGCTTCTCCTGCTTCAGATTTAGGTACACGATTCCACGCGTGGGCTGAGCAGTTTGTCAATGCTGGCTGCGTGCAATATGCGTCTTTGAACGTTGCTGACGTAACTGATGTCGCTGATATTGCTGATGGTGCGAATAATGTTGCGTCGAGTGAATATTGGCCGATTATTGTGAAACAAGGCGTGAAACTTTCAGATCTTACGTCTGCACAGAAAAATTTAGTTCATAAAATGAATAATTTATCTAATAAACTCAATAATAACGACAATATTTCTGAGAAACTTGCTCAAACCGAAAAAACTACGCAAGCTGAACCATCAATTGAGCGTAAGTTACTGACTTGGAAGCAGCGTCTCGTTACTTCACGATGGGCGTATCGTCGCCCGCTTGCAGCAGAGCAGCCTATTGTTGCACACGTGCCAGAATTAGGTGCGCAAATTATTAATGGAAAACTCGATGCTGTGTTTGCAGGTGGTTTAGATCCGAACGATTCTACCAAACTGTATACCGTAGTCGACTGGAAAACCGGGCGTAAGCCAAGCGATCCACAAGATATTGCTCTTAAACTCGGTCAGCTTGACTGGTATCGTCTGTTACTCAGTCTTATGACGAATGCTCCGCTCGAGGCTATCGATGCCACCCTTTATTATGTGAACATATCGGATGAAAACCAACGTGAAATTCATGCCGAAGCAAAAACAAAAGATGAAATCCTTGCCGAGTTACACTCTGACACGTTCATTTCCCTCGAAGATGATGACGCATAAACGTTGCTATTGCAATCAATTTGCTGCAACAATATTGCGCCGCGATTGAAACGCATCGTGCATCACTTCGATAACGTGCAGATTCCTCGTGCAGTGTGTGTGGGCGGGCATACGCACAACATCGATTTGAGTATGAAGTAAGGAAGAATCAGAATTATGAACGTAGAGTTCCGTCCTGTAAAACTTAGCGATATTGACGCAATTGTAAAAGAATACGAACGTACCTGGGGTATTGCGCAACAAGTTGGAAAAGATGCGTCACTAAGTCTTTCTCGCCGCTGTGTGTTGCACTATTTGAAACCTTCAACGCATGGTACTATTGCTGAACTCGACGGAAAGTTTATGGGATTGCTGTTGGCGCGCGTTTTCGACGCTCCAGTTTTGTTCCCAGAAGTAAGTCAAATGCTTCATGAGCAAGATTCTGCTATGAAAGCTCAAGGTGACAAAAATTATGCGCTTGCCTTAGAAGAAGCTCACGGTATGCGCGCCTTGGAAACAAAACTTGAAGCAACATCGCATATTAATAATCTTACGCAAGCAGAACTTGAGCTGTTTCTCGTATCTCCAGATGCTCGTGGGCATGGTGTCGGCGGCGGCTTGTGGAAGCGCACCATGCATTTGTTAAGAAATAATGGTGTAAATCGCTACTATTTGCACACAGATTCAGCTTGCGATGTGAGTTTTTACGATTATCACGGGCTGAGAAAAGATGCTTCATGGTTGCGCAAAGATCATTCATATGAAGCAAAAAACATGAAATCTTTGGTTGATGACTTGTATATTTACTCAGGTGAGCCAATGATTCGTTCAAAGCGAACAAAAGTAGCGAATGCGCGCTCTCAAACGAGAGCGTAAACGTAACTTCGAGAAGTTTAATTTGTAAACTTATGCGTAAGTTTATTTGCGGATTTATTTGCGAGCTTATTGGCAAATGTAACAATAACAGTTGGGGAAAGTTTAAAAAGGAGTAATAATATTTATGTCGTCTCAAACGGCAGCAAAGTCTAGCACGGCAGTGAAAAAACCTTCAGCGTTGTCGCAATATTCTAGACTGTTTTCATTAAGTGGTGCTAAAGCGTTTTGTATCTCGGGGGCAATCGCTCGTTTGCCAATGTCAATGATTGGTTTGGGAATTGTGTTGGCGCTCAACCACTTGTATAACAATTGGACTGTAGCTGGAGCAATGGCTGCATCCTATGTACTTGCACAAGCTGCAGTAACGCCAGTGTATGCAAAACTTTTTGACAGATTTGGTCAACGAAAAGTTGGTGTTATTGCACTCACAGCGCAGGTTATTGCAATGCTTTCTTTTGCTATAGCGGCGTTGGTGCGAGTTCCGCTTGCACTGTTGTTTGTGCTAGCAATTGCGATGGGTGTGACGCAGTTTGCGTTTGGTGCGCTTGTACGTACGCGCTGGGCCTACACTCTGCGCGCGGAAGAGGACGATTCGCTGCTCAACGTGGCGTATGCGCTGGAATCTGGCATTGATGAGATTGTGTTTATTCTAGGCCCTATTTTGGCCGCGTGGCTGGCTACTTCCGTACATCCAGTTTCGCAATTATTTGTGCCGGTTTTAGCTAGCGGACTAGGTGGAGCATGGTTCTTCTCGCTTAAAAATACCCAGCCTGCTGTGCTGAAGATTGTGGAAGTGCCAACGGCTGCATCTGAAGATGTAGACGTTATGATTGCATCTCAAAAAGAAAACGAAATCTCTGCAGTTGAATCAGAATCGCAACAACAAAATGCTAAGCGCAAGTTTATTGACAAATTTAGTCTTCAACAATTACATAATCATCGTGCAAAAAAGCGTAATAAAAACGTGTTGCTTTATCGTGGCATTATTCCACTCGTACTTATGTTCGTTGTGTTTAATATGAGCTTTAGTGCGTTTGATGTGTCGGTGACGGCTGCCATGAAATCGCAAGGGCTTGAACATTTTATTGGCATGCAGTTGGCGTTATTTGCGTGCGGATCGCTTGTGGGAGCCATCATTTTCGGCTCGCACAAATTCCGCGGATCTAACTGGTCGCATCTTATTGTGTTCTTAACTGTGCTGACTATTGGTTACGTGCTTATGAGCTTGAATATCGACAGGCTTATGCTTATGAGCGTTTTTGAAGTACTTTCGGGGCTTTGCGTTTCGCCAATTTTCGCAACTGGAAATCTTATTGTGAAAGCAACTGTGCCTGAAGAATCGCTTACGGAAGGGCTTTCGTGGCTGCCAACTGCTTCTGCAGTAGGTGCATCGCTTGGTTCAATGGCTGCAGGTGCTGCTATCGACGCATGGAATGCGCACGGCGGCATGATGGTACCGTGGATGTCTACGTTGGTTGCAATTCCTATAGCTGCGTTTGGCTGGTTTATTGTGATGGTGCTCGGGAAGCGATAGTTTCTTTACAAGCATGTAAAGGGAATGTTGGAATCTCGCGGCAAATGTTCCGCAACAACGCTAATGCTCGCGCGGGTAACGCGCTCGCTACTGAGCTTGCGTTGAAAGCACACTGTGCTTTCAACCTTGAGCAAGCTCACGCTCCAAGTTACTTTCGCGCGCTACGCTCTAAGCGCGAAAGCAGGTCGTCGCGAGCGTGAGTTGAGCCCTAACGGTATAATAAAAAGAAGTGTGTGCAGTTGCGCAAGTGTAGTGAGATGAATATGACAACAGAATATGATGAGCGTACTGAAGAAATTCTTGCTGAAGTAGTGCGCGAGGCGTTGGGTGCTAGTTCTGATGCAAATATTACAAGTGATGTTCGTGGTAACGAATTGTCGGAATCATCCCAACAAATTTCGCAACCAATGAAAAAAATGAAGAAAAAAGTGGATATAACATCTTCGGATGCTTCAATCGCATTAGCATCCGTAAACAATAAAAAATCCGCTGAATCAACTCAAAAAACTCAAAAAACTCAATTTGTGAAACCTACAAAAGAAAAAAAGTCTACAAAAGTGAATACATCAACTAGTCAAACTCGTAAAACCAATAAAACTACTAAAACTACTAAAACTGGTAACGTTCTGCCGCCAGTAGTAAACGATCAGCGTGAAGGTGCGCTTATTGCACCGCCGAAGTATCGTAAAGGCTCAATGCGCATTGTGCCTCTTGGTGGTTTGGGCGAAATCGGCCGCAATATGAACGTGATTGAGTATAACGGTCATATTTTGCTTATTGATTGCGGCGTGCTGTTTCCGGAAGAAGAACAACCAGGCGTTGATTTGATTCTTCCTGATTTCCACTATATTCAAGATCGTCTTGATAAAGTTGAAGCGTTAGTTTTAACGCACGGTCACGAAGATCATATTGGTGGCGTGCCATATCTTCTTAAAATGCGTCCGGATATTCCGCTGATTGGCTCTAAGCTTACTCTTGCCTTCGTGGAAGCGAAATGCCAGGAGCATCATATTGAACCGAAACTGACTCGCGTTGAAGGCCGCGATAAGATGAAAGTCGGTCCGTTTAATCTTGAATTTATTACCGTAACGCACTCGATTCCAGATGCGCTCGCTGTGTGCGTTAAAACGCCTGCTGGAACTTTGATTGATACTGGTGATATTAAGCTTGATCAGCTTCCTCTTGACCATCGAATCACCGATTTGGTGGAATTTGGGCGCTTAGGCGAGCAGGGCATTGATTTGCTGATGGCTGATTCCACTAATGCTGAAGTTCCGGGATTTGTGAAGCCTGAAACTTCGATTGGTCCGGCTTTGGATCGCGCTTTTGCTGAAGCTACGCGCAAAATTATTGTTGCTAGCTTCTCAAGCCACGTGCATCGTGTGCAACAAGTGGTTGATGCTGCGCATAAGTTTGGGCGTAAAGTCGTGTTTGTTGGGCGTTCCATGGTACGAAATATGTCGATTGCGGCGGATCTTGGCTACTTGCATATTCCTGAAAATACGGTTGTTGACTTAAAACAAGCAAAAGATATTCAAGACGACAAGCTCGTGTACATGTGCACTGGTTCGCAAGGTGAGCCAATGGCAGCGCTTGGGCGTATTGCTGACGGCAGTCACCGCGATATTACTATCAACGAATTTGATACTGTTATTCTTGCAAGTTCGCTTATTCCAGGAAATGAGCACGAAGTTTATAAGGTTATTAATAAGCTTGTGCAGTTGGGTGCGCGTGTAATCAATAAAGATAATGCTGCTATTCACGTGTCTGGTCACTGCAACGAGGGTGAGCTGTTGTACTTGTATAACATTGTGAAACCAAAGTGCGCTATGCCAATTCACGGCGAGCATCGTCACTTGGTTGCAAACGGTTTGATTGCTGTAAAAACTGGTGTGGATCCGAATAATGTTGTTTTGGCAGAAGACGGCGATGTGGTTGATTTGTATCACGGGAACGCTGCAGTGGTAGGCTCTGTGCCCTGTGGTTACGTATATGTTGACGGTGATTCTGTGGGTGAGCTTACTGATGAAGAGCTTGAAAAGCGCAGAATTTTGGGCACGGAAGGTTTCGTTTCAAGCTTTGTAGTAGTCGATACTGAGCATGCAGACGTAGTTTCCGGGCCAAAGATCTTCTTGAATGCTGTTGCTGAAGACGAGGCTGATTTTGAGAAGGTTCGTCACCAAATTGTGGAACAGCTACAAGACGCAATGATGCACGGTGAGCATGATACGCATAAACTGCAGCAGATTATGCGACGCACTTTAGGTAGTTGGATTGCGCGTGCTTTGCGCAGGAAGCCAATGCTTGTGCCAGTAGTTGCGGATATTGCAGAAAACGATCAACGATAATCAATAATTATCAACGATAATCGGCGATAATCGGTGATAATCGACAATTATCAATAATGATCAACTATAAAATATAATCAAAATAAAGAAAAAATATTCGCAATTATTTGCAAATAGCTGAAAATAATCGTAAATATAACCAAAAATAAGAAAAATATAAGGAAGGTACAAAATATGCCAGGAGCAAATCTGACTCGCATAGAAGCTCAAGAGCGTTTTGACGCTATTCAAATGCCAATTCATTACGATGTTGCGCTTGATTTAGGCAAAGGTGGACGCGATTTTACTTCGCGCACGAAGATTGAGTTTGATGCTAAAGCTGGTAGTGCAAGCTTCCTCGATTTGATTGCAAATAGCGTGGAATCCGTAGTATTAAACGGCACTGCTCTTGACGTTTCTCAAGTTTTTGCAGACAGCCGAATTGAGCTTGCAAATTTGCTTGAGCATAATACCGTAGAAGTGGTGGCAAACTGCCAGTATTCCAACACAGGCGAAGGTTTGCACAGAAGTGTTGATCCTTCCGACGGTAATGTTTACTTGTATACTCAATTTGAGGTTCCGGATGCGCGCCGCGTTTATGCTGTGTTTGATCAGCCAGATTTAAAGGCTGTTTTTGACTTTACGGTTGATGCTCCAGAAAGCTGGATTGTGACTTCAAACATGCCAGTAGCCAGCGAAACTGCGATTGAAGGCCGCGAAACTGAAGCAGGCACTTTAGAAAATGGCGCTGTAGAAGGCATGAAGCGCTGGGTGTTTGAGCCAACGCCAAAGATGAGCTCTTACTTAACTGCTATTTGCGCAGGCCCTTACGCTGGATGGCATACGGAATACCAAAACGAAGACGGTCGCGTAGTGCCAATGGCAATGTACTGCCGTCAAGCACTTAAAGACGCTTTTGCAAAAGATGTTGACTACTTGTTTGATATTACAAAGAAGGGCTTTGCTTTCTACGCTAAGACTTGGGGAGTGCCGTATCCGTACGCAAAGTACGATCAGATTTACGTGCCAGAATACAACGCTGGCGCTATGGAAAACATTGGTATGGTTACCATTCGAGACCAGTACGTGTTTGAATCCAAAGTTACGGACGCTTATGCTGAGCGCCGTGTTGTAACCGTTTTGCACGAGCTTGCACACATGTGGTTCGGCGACTACGTAACCATGAAGTGGTGGAATGATTTGTGGCTTAACGAGTCTTTTGCCGAGTTTACGTCTACGCTTGCAACGGCAGAAGCAACAGAATGGCACGACGCTTGGAGCACTTTCAATTCTGGCGAAAAAAGCTGGGCGCTTAATCAAGATCAGCTTCCAACAACGCACCCAATCGTGGCTCCAATCAACGATTTGAACGACACTTCCGTCAATTTCGACGGCATCACTTACGCAAAGGGCGCTTCCGTATTGAAGCAACTTGTGGCGTACGTTGGTCGCGAAAAGTTCTTTGAAGGAATCCACAATTATTTAAGCAAGCATGCGTATAGCAACGCTACTTTGGCTGATTTGTTGCACGAGTTAGAGCTTACCAGCGGCCGCGATCTGAAGGCGTGGAGTGCGCAATGGCTTGAAAAAGCTGGAATTAATACGATTTCTACGGAAGTTGAAGAGGCTGGCGACGGCACTATTGCTTCTTTGCGTTTGCGTCAGAGCGCACCAGTTGAGCATCCTGTTCTTCGCGCGCATCGCTTGGCTGTTGGCTTCTACAATGTGGACGAAGCAACTGGCGAAATTAAGCGCACAAAGCGAATCGAACTCGACGTTGACGGCGAAGTGACGGAAGTTGCGGAAGCTCGCGGCGAAAAAATGCCTGCGCTTATTCTCGTAAACGACGACGACTTGACTTACACGAAGCTACGTTTCGACGAAAAGTCGCTTGAGTTTGCTGCAGAAAACTTGTATCGTTTCAAGGATTCTTTGACGCGCTCGCTTATTTGGCTCGCATTGTGGGATATGACTCGCGACGCAGAATTCCCAGCAGAACGCTTCGTGGAACTCAGCCTTAAAGCTTTGGCAACTGAGCGCGAATCAACTACCTTCCGTTACGCTCTTGGTCAAGTAAAGGTAACTGCAAGCCACTACGTGGTTCCAGAGCGTCAAGCAGAAGTTGCAAAGCATGTAGCTCACGAATTGTGGCAGTTGGCTTTGGCGGCTTCTGCAGGTTCCGACGAGCAATTCCAGCTCGTTAAGGCTTATCTTGGATACGGCGAAGTTGGAGATGCTGAGTTTGTGCGCGTAGCTAACGGATTGCTTGACGGTTCCGTGAGCTTGGAAGGCTTGGAAATCGACAACGACTTGCGTTGGAGCATTTTGATTGCGCTCGCAGGTGTGAACGCTTTGGATGAAGCTGGAATTGACGCGGAACTTCAAAAGCGCGACACGACTGAGAATCGTGAGTATGCATATCAGGCTCGTGCAGCTCGCTCAACTGCAGAAGCTAAGGATTGGGCTTTTGAACAGGCTTTGCGTAATCTCGATTTGACTAATATGCAAATGGGTGCTGTTGTTGCTGGTTTTGCAAGCACAGCTAAAGGCGATTTGGTTAAGCCTTATGTTGAACGCTACTTTGCGGAAGTTGAGTGGATTTGGAAGAATCGTACATTCCACATGGCTGAGGCTCTGATTGAAGGCTTGTATCCAAATTATGCAGATGTAGACGAGCTGGTTGAGCATGGTGAAAAGTGGCTTGAGGCTCATGCTGATGCGGATCAGGCTTTGCGCCGCATGGTGCTTGGCAGTCTTGATTCTTCTCGCCGCACGCTTAAAGTGCAGCACTACAACGCTTCCTTGCGTTAGTGCGATGTCCTGCTTTCGCGCTGCATTGAGCATGAAAATTCTTGCTTAATGTGGCGCGAGTTTTTTGTTTAATGTGGCGTTTGGCTGGCGGGTTTATATATGTGGCTGTGAGTGGTGGGTGTTACTTGTCTCGCAGTGCTCCGCTCTTATACCTTACTTGGACTTAGCGGTTGTTTAGTTAAGTTTAGTTTTTTGCTTACTTTTTTGCGGAAATAGTTATTCATCATCAAGATTATTACTATCGTTCCGCTTTTATATTGCTCGACCAAGCAACACCCACCCCTCACTACTAGTAAAACCGCTAGTGTTCTGTGGTGTGGTAAGAGTACTTGGCGTGGTGTGTGCGGCAGCAATGACGCTAGTGTTCTCTAATCAATAAATACTCAACGTCTGCAGAGCAATACTGTTAAAGTTCCATGAATCAACAAGTACTCAACGTTAGCAAAGCATGACTGCAAAGCT
>NZ_KQ956833.1 GCF_001546485.1 Gardnerella vaginalis
CACAATGCTGCGCTCAAGCAGGTCGTCGCGCATGCGAGGAAAGAAATCCCCCAAAACTCGCGCCACATAAAGCAAGAACCACGTTAAATGTTTGCGGCGGTGAAAGTTGAGATTACTTAAGCAAAGGCACTACTTGCGATTCATAAGCGCGCAAAGCCATGTCGATTACGTTGTGCATGTCGTAATAGCTGTAAGTTCCAAGCCTGCCACCGAAAACAGTGTTAGGCTCTGCTGCAGCAAGCTCCGCATAGCGCGCGTACAATGCTTTATCTGCCTCAGTATTCACAGGATAGTAAGGCTCGTCGTCACGGCTGGCTGCGCGCGAATACTCTTGCCACACAACAGTCTCCCCGGCTTTCACGCTTTTGCCCGGCACAAAATCAGCCTCGCCATTAGACTCCGCAGAAACTTCCTCTCGCTCCGGATTAAAGTTCTTAAACTCAATCGCGCGCGTAAACGGCACGTCAGCATCCGAATAGTTCATTACTGGGCAGCCAAAGTGGTCACTCTCCTCGTAACGCACTTCCTTAAAGTCAACGGTACGCCACTTCAACTCACCAAGAGCGTAGTCAAAATACCTATCAACCGGACCGGTATAAACCACTGGTACTCCAGCCTCCGCCAACGCGCGCTTGTTAAACGGCTGCGACTCGTCGAAGAAGTCTACGCCAAGTGAAACGTGAATACGCGGATCGTCGATCATGCGCTGCATCCAAGCCGTGTAGCCGTCCGTTGGCAAGCCCTCCCAAGTGTCTTTAAAGTAGCGATTATTGTAGTTAAATCGCACAGGCAAACGCTTAATAATTCCAGCAGGCAACTCGGAAGGATCCGTTTGCCACTGCTTTGCCGTGTAGTTTTTAATAAACGCCTCGTAAAGCGGACGCCCAATTAAGCTAATGCCTTTATCGTTCAAATTTTGCGGATCTTTGCCAGCCAACTCCCCCGCTTGACTTGCTATCAAAGCCTTCGCTTCTTCCGGCGTGTAGTGTGCATGGAAGAATTGGTTCATCGTACCCAAGTTGATTGGCAACGGGTAAACTTCGCCGTCGTGCGTTGCGTACACGCGATGTACGTAGTGAGTAAACGACGTAAAACGGTTCACATAATCCCATACGCGCTTGTTGCTTGTGTGGAAAAGATGCGCTCCGTACTTGTGAATTTCAATTCCCGTGCGCTCGTCAAAATACGAGTAAGCATTGCCACCAATGTGATTACGAACGTCAATAATTTCGACGCGAGCGCCAGCGCGTTCTGCCGCTTGCTGAGCTACAGTTAAGCCGAATAATCCGGCGCCAACCACTACTAAATCCGGGTAATTTGTTGATTTGTTGTCGCTCATGTTCTGCCCCTATCGGTTACCTTTTACAGTTACGTTTTACAGTTACGTTTTACAGTTACAAATTATGTTTCACTATTTGCACATTGCATGACGCATGACGCACATTGCACATTGCATGATGCACATTGCATGATGCACATCGCACATCGCATAGCGCATGCGTTTTATTATTTTTGCGGAAAATCTACTTTTGGATTAAATCGTATAGCTTTCAGCATTTGGCTGATCATACTGCGACGTAATTTGCGCGCCACATGCCCGCGTCGCATCTGACGAATCACATTTGCGCAGAACAGTAAGTACTTTGCTTTACCTTCGTGATGCAGTCGGTACGATGCTTGATTGCGCACGCCGTACGCAAATTTCCACGCATTTTTTTCGTCTATCATCGTAAAGTTCACGCCTTTATTAGCACCCATATCGTGCACAATAACACTATCGAGCACTTGTACACCTGGGCATACGCGTGTAATGCGCAACGTATATTCCGCGTCGTCGAACCAAATAAAGTATTCTTTAAACGGCAAACCATGCTTTTCCATAACCCAACGAGGAATAAGCACTGACACAAACGAACAGCTTGTAACCATAACGAGATTGCTAAATCCTTTAGCAATCAGTCTTCCCCAATCCCATGTTGGTACAGGATTGTTCATTTCGCAAATTGATCCGTCAATGAACTTCACCATTGAGCAAGCGTATGGCACATCTGGACCAAGCTCACCTACAGCAGCATTAAATCCATCTAGCAGCTTTTCCAATGCTTGAGGCTGCGGATAGCCATCGTCGTCGAAAATCCATACGAAGTCGGCTCCCAGTTCGTAGCCTTTTCGCATGCCAGCACTAAATCCGCCAGCACCACCAACATTTTCTGGAAGAGTTACTACAGTAAGTTTCACACTGCCATCCGCATAAGAATTGGCAAAATCATGCGCATATGCTTCTAGATACTTATCTGTGCCGTCTGTTGAAGCATTGTTTACAATAATCAGCTGATTTGGGATTCGCGTTTGCGCGCGTAGCGATGCCAGTACCTTTTTTAGTTTTTCGAGGCGATTAAAGGTGACGACTACAGCTGCTACGTTCGTTTGGCTACCAGTTACGTTCACTTGCTTGCCGGCTACGTCGCGTTGTTGCGTTTCGTTCGCGTCGACCATCATTTGCTCCATTCTTTAAATAATCTAGTAAATAATGCGTCTGCTGATTCAAGTTGCGCAAAATTATTAAGTTGACGAGTTTCTTCTTCCCAAAGTTGAGAGCGAAGATTTTCGTTTTCACGTAATGTTACTAACGCTTTTACAGATGCTCGCACAAACTGCGAAGTCATGCGCGGCAATAACGCGCTCTTTGGTATAACAGTGCGCTGCGAACCAACATCAGTGGATAGCACAGGCACACCATTTGCTAACGCTTCAATAGTAGTTAATGTTATGCCCTCATTGACTGAGCTAATCAGCAACACATCAGCATCGTCGTATGTTTGTTGCGCAGGTACGTTCAT
Organism: Gardnerella vaginalis; assembly: GCF_001546485.1. Taxonomy (GTDB): domain Bacteria; phylum Actinomycetota; class Actinomycetes; order Actinomycetales; family Bifidobacteriaceae; genus Bifidobacterium; species Bifidobacterium vaginale_D. The sequence continues at coordinate 2,841 of NZ_KQ956833.1, forward strand.
AGAACGGCGTTCAATAACATTTTGCAAACCGTACCGTGTAATAAGTTCAGTCACAAAAGTATCTAATTCGCCATCACCGTGCAAAATGAAGTGGAAGCAACCGGGGTATCGTTTGTTAAGCGCTCGCGCTGCAAGTACGAACGCTTCTGGCCGCTTTTGGCGAGCCATACGCCCCACAAAAGCTACAGTAAGCACTTTGTTATCACATCGTGTAGCCACCGTATTGCATTGTGTATGCGTTGTTAAACCAATAAGCGGAGCATCAACGATTTTCGCCTCATCAATTTCATGCACATCATGCAACCAATGTACTAATTGCGGCGAAATAACGTGGTGCAAATCAATCCATTGATCGTGCGTCACAGCCTCATGCGGATACCCTCCGCGATTCACATACTCAACAATATGCAGCGAATCAACAATATGCATGTTCGGGAAATACTGTTTCACCCACCAAATATGATCATACAACCACTGGCAGTGATGTATAGCAATACCTCGAATATCAAACTGTTCAAATAGCGAGCGCAACAACGGCACGTCTTTCCAACATTCTTGCACTGGTGGAGTAAGAGGCAATACGAGAGCATTCTCACAAAAATCTTTTGCTATCCACGGTTGATGACCATCGCGATCAGTGATAATAATTGGCAACAATCCAGCTTGTTGAGCTATGCGGATAGTTTCTACAGCCCAACGCTCAGCACCGCCAGCTTGTAACCAGTGTAAACCAATAATTACAGCTTTCGGAGCATTTGCTACACGCTCGCCCGGCACAGCTTGTTGTACTGGTGCTGCTACACCTTGGGCTTGTTCTTGCTTGTTGGCAACATTTTCAAACAGTTTTTGGTTGAAAGGATTGTAAGCAGTAGTGCGTTTACGTGACGCAATTTCGCGACGCTTTCGCATAGCTTCGCGCACAATATCAAACATTGACGGCGCATGCAATTCACACTCTTTATAAATACGCTGCTTCAATGTATCAGTTGCCCAGTGAGACATTACGTCGTCATCAGTAGCATCATCTGGTGTAAGCATTAAGTAGCGCGTGCCATCGTCCGGAATAACAATATCTTCATTCCAATATTCTGTTGGATACTCACTACTTGCTTGTACTGTTGATTGTGCGCTAAAGGTTGCGCATGGCCGCAAACCTGCACCTTTTGTACAAACTCCGTTAAATACTGAAAAATCAGCCAATCGCGGATACTGCCAACGCGCACCCATGTAAACTTGGTAGCGTAACGTGCGCCCCGGCTGCATGAGCGAATGGTAATTTATAGCTCCTGTAATAAGCCTACGTTGGCGTTCACTTATTGAAGCTATATATTGTTCACCATCAGCATCAATCTTAAAAAACGTTATCATCAATATGCCTTTATGTAGCTTTATGGTGTTTGTGCATAAAGCTCGTATTCTTAACTTTTTATCAACTTCTTATTAACTTATCAAGCCTATTAACATTGCGAATGTTGCACAATTAACATTGCGAATGTTTGACGCAATGCATAGTCATAGCATTGTCGTTTAAAAGCGCATATTCACGGTTTCGACTATCTCTTACAGCAAACATGCAAGAATTGTTGTCGTTTGTGAACGCAATCATGTCAGTATCATCAGGATCAGTAGCACTTCTCGTACGTAAGGAAGCTACAAGCTTAAATTCGCCATTATTGAGGATTGTAAGTGGCATTTCAAATTCAGCGCGCTGACGACCTTCACCTTCTAACTCAATGGTGTCTCCACCAGTGTCGTACGCAATTCCACCACGCTTGATGTCGTGCATTGCCACAGCTATAAAGTACTTTCCAGGCTCGTTGAACTCGTATTCTACAGCAAAACGGAATGTTTCATCACAGTTGAGCAACTGCTTACTCATTGGCACAATGCGCATAAACGGTACGCGTTCGTTTAAACCGATAGGATATCCGTCAGCACTCTTGTTATTCTTTTTGTTGGAAAGATTTTCAAGCGTATAACGGTTTGCAACGTCGTCTTTGTCTCCGTTTACTATCACTTCGCCGTCTTTAATAAGTACCGCTTTATTACAGTAGCGTTTCACAGCGTTCATGTCGTGCGTAACAAGAATAACAGTTTTGTGAGCATCTTTTTTCACTTTTGCAAAGTATGCGTCACACTTTCGCTGGAACGCTTCGTCACCTACTGCGAGCACTTCGTCAAGCACGAGAATATCTCCTTGTGCTTGGATTGCTACAGAAAATGCTAAGCGTACTTGCATGCCTGAAGAATAATTTTTCAGTTTTTGATCCATAAATTCTTCAAGTTCTGCAAATTGCACAATATCGTCATACATGTTTTCGATTTGTGCGCGAGTAAATCCTAGCAGCGCTCCGTTAAGGAATACGTTTTCGCGACCAGTTAATTCTGGGTTAAAACCCACGCCTAACTCAATAAATGGTACTAGCTTCCCGTTGACGCGTATACTGCCGGAATCAGGCACGTAGATTCCAGAAATAAGTTTCAGCAAGGTTGATTTTCCACTGCCGTTTCGTCCTACGATACCGAAAAAGTCGCCTTGATGTACTTCAAAATTAATATCACGCAGAACATGCTGTTCTTTGTAACCTTTAATACCACGAGTCCAATTAATAAACGCTTGTTTCAAACCGCTTGCCTGCTCGGTTGGTAGTTTAAAATATTTACCAACATGCTCAACAGAAAGTACAACTGGACGAGAATCTTCTACTTGAGCAGGTTGCTTTGTGGCAGTATTTGCTAACTCAATTTCGCTCATTACATCACCTCAGCAAACTTGCGATTGCACTTACGAAACACAACAACACCAAGCACACACAGCACGATAGTGAGCACTATTGGCACTGCTACAGATAGTGGTGAAGTACATAAATTCCAGACAGTAGGTTGTGTAAGTGGCGCTACAAGATTATGTCGTAAATCTTGAATGCATTGTGCAATAGGATTCAGTAACTGTATTTTTGCAATAAGCATGCCCCATTTGCCGAGAGAACGATTACACATTACCATGCTCAGTGGGTAAATAATTGGCATAGCGTAGAACAATACTTGTTGAGCAACATCCCAAAGGTGCGCAATGTCGCGAAAATACACGTACATAGTTGCCAGTAGCAACGTTACGCCTAATGCCAATGCGTACAACTGTATGCAATTCAAAGGAACTAAGAGAACCCACCACGTAAATTGCACGCCTGCACCTAATGCAAACACAATAACAACTACAAGGTTAATAGCAAAACTAATTAATGCTCCAACGGTTGCTGAAACCACCACAATGTAGTTAGGAAAATGGATTTTACGAAGTAAGTCACCGCGGTCTACTACTGCACGCAAACCGATTGATGTTGCTTCACCAAAAAACTGCCAAGCACTGATACCAAGCAGTAGCACCACTGGATATGTTGGAGTACCATCAGACATCCTCAAAAACTTTGCAAACACTGCGTACATAACGCAAAACAGCATGAGTGGGCGCAAAACTGACCACGCAACACCTAAGAAAGAACCTTGATAGCGTAGTTTGAAATCAGTTTTTACTAGCTCTTTCAGCACTACCCACGAATAGTGGTAGCGCGCACGTAACGTATCTACAATGTTTTTCACAAGATATATATTTTATCAGTTAGATACTATTTGTTTAACTATGCTTTTCTGCGCGCAGAACTAAGAATTATGAGGATGATGATGAACCAGCAAGAAACAGTTGCAACTACACCAATGCGTGATTGGCGTTTTGAATGGCTTCGTATTATTGCAATGCTACTTATTGTTGCTACACATTTTTTTGCTGCAGACAATAAGAGCGTTACGCTTCCTCATATTTCGCTCCGTTTTGCAGCACACGAGTCGCTCATGATGAGTGGACAGGTTGGAGTCACTCTTTTTGTGCTTATTTCTGCATACTTTTTAAGCAAGCACGATATTTCAAGACTGCTTCCTCAACAGACTCAACGATTAGTAAAATTGTGGACGCAAGTTTTCTTCTACTCGGTTTTAGGAGTAGCTGTTTACGCACTATTGACACATTTTCTGCGCAGGTTGCTACCTCAAGAATTATGTAGTTATCTTTCTACTCGTAATATAGTAAGCTCACTCTTCCCAATTATTTTTAATAATTATTGGTTTATTACTGCTTTCTTCGTTCTTATGCTCATCGCACCTTACGTAAATATTGTTTTTCATGCGTTAAGTCAGAGGCAAGCAGTTATGTTTCTTACGATTGTGGTTGGCATAACACTGCTGTGGAAGTTTGCTAATCCTCAAATTCAATACTTTACTGATGTAGCTTATCTGCTGTCGATATACATGACTGGCGCGTTTATTCGCAAATATGAACATCATCTTCCTCATATCAACGCATTAACGGCTTGTATGGTAACGTTGCTGTGCTATGCGTTATGCGTTATTGGCACGTACGCTGTGCAACGTGGATTTATTCTTACGAAAGTGCTGAATTATCCTGGCAATCTTTTTATTGCAGGTCCTGGTGCTTCCCCTGTGCTTTCTGTCATCGTGGGAACGATATGGTTTTTGTATTGTGCGCAACGTTTTAGCAAAACTACAGTTACCTATTCTCAATTCGGCATCATAGTAGCTAAAGTATCTCCTGCTACGTTTGGCGTGTATTTAATTCATGAGAATTTTTTGATAAAACCATTGTTGTGGAACATGGTTTTCCGCACGCCTTTAGCAAATCATGCTATGCCTTATGAAATAGCTTGTAATGCGCTACTTATTGTGGGCACATATGTTGTGTTATTGGCAATAAGCTTTGTGCTTTATAAGATTGCTGTTACACCATTATGCAAATTAAGTAGCGCTGTAGTGCGCAAGTTTAGTGCGAAAGCTACAGCATAATACTCTTATTTCATTATTTGCTTCATTATTGCTTCATTATGTACATGGTGAGCAATTCATGGTGAGCAATTTATTGATTGCAATCAGCTGTGATCTTATACAGTCGCATAGTACCCTCAGTGAGTATAGGTTTGAAACCTGGTGTTGTGTCACGAACTCTGTCGATGCCTTTCCACTGAGCAATCTCATAGCTTGCATACATTGATTTCATATAGTTTGGGTTAGACTCATCAACTTGATAATCGCTGCGGTTCAATAGCAGTAGATATTTTGCTTTCGTATGAGCGACAGCAGCACAAACTTGCGGATCTTCATATATGCGGTTAAGGCGCGTAGCGATAAGCGTATTATCTTCTGTAGGAGCACCCATCCAGTTGCCCTCCCACGCTTTGTAATACACGTTTAAGCCGTCAACACCCCAAGCGTACACACTACCGTCATACGGCTGATTCAGTACCAAAGAACCTTGAGGAACAATCTTAAGAACTTTTTGCACAAAAGCAGATTCTTGAGCATCGTAGCTTTTTGGTTTTCCGGGACGATTCCAAAAACGAACGTCACGTACTACAGCGCCAAATGCTGTGACTACCGATCCGTTGCTTCCAGAAAGATAGTGAGATGGGAAGTAATTTATGAGCAATAGTACGCATGAAAGTACTGCAACGAGTAACTTACGATTATGAACTTGCGAATAGTCAGCGAGCGCAATATTACTCATATTGCATATAATGTCGAAACATACGCACATGCCAAGTGCTGCCAATGCTGCACCAAAGAATACTGCTGAAGCTCCAAGTCGATACGAATCGTGATACCAGAAACCAGTGAGCACTGCTTTTGCGCGACCGTCACTAGCAGCAGCAAGCATGTATAAAATGCACATAATTCCGTAAGCACAGCTCATCCACAGATACTCACGGTGGAATAGCGTATATATAATGCCGATAATCACAAGTATTCCTAAGCAAATTTGCGGTTCAGCATTATGGAAGCCAACGAAGAGCACGTCAATACCTGCTTGAATTTTGCGCTCAATTGCTGGCCACTGCCATGTAACGGTACGCTGCATAAATGATGCTTTATATAAGCCAAACCATACTGCAACGATTGCTACAAACAGCAACACCATAACCATACACGAATACTGAGTACGCTTCTTAGTATCTTTCACAATTTGAGAAACGTATTGCGGAACACAATAGAACAGGTATGGGGCTACTAGTACGCCCATGGTGAATACTGAATTAGGCTGCGTAACTGCTATACCCACTAGGGCTATCAGTAGCATTGCAAATGTTGCTAAACGACTACGAAGCGTGCTTACTGGATGCAACAATTTTATGCATAATGCAATCGCTAACGGCAAAATGGCGAATGATAGAAGATTGGAATAAAGTGATCCGAATACTAAGAACCGCCATGGGAAAATAGCAAAGAGCAGTGGCGTTAACGACATTGCCATTACAAAACGTTGTTGCTTTTGGAAAAGCATGCGTGCGAGCACAAACATAGAAGTCGGGTACACTACCGTGAGTATGAGTACAATACCTGCGTTAATGACGACCGGAATTGAGGCACCAGTGGCAGAAGCTGTTAATGCCATTAAGGAGTGCCAGCCTGTTGGATAGAATTTTGAACCAACTGTTGCAATAATATCGCCAGAGTGAAGAGTGGAATAGTCGCCTGTAGTGAGGAATTTGCGAATAATACTCATATGCCAAGCATTGTCATACAGTTGCGAATATGTAGATAATCCGCCAATTTCTACGAGGAAAATAATAAGAACAATTACTGCGCTGATTACTACGTATAATCCTGCGATTGACCATGGCGAGCGCATTGCACGATCAAGAAAGTTACGTGTAGTATCAGTAGCAGATTTATTCGCAAGTATAACTGCTTGATCTGCAGCATCAAGTTGAGTATCGGTTTGTTTTTCAGTTTTTTTCATTACATTGTTATGTAAGATGAGCGATGTTGCGTATGCCACTATGCACACTAACGTAATTGGTAGCACGATGGTAAGCCAGGAGCCACGAATATTGATGCTGCTTAATATAATCTCGTATACTCCGTAGCAAGCAAGCGTCATAGCAGGAGCAAAGAATAAGCTCGTCATTCTTGTTTGACGAGTGCTGCGTAATAGTAAAAATCCTGGCAGGTAAAGGAATACAGCCATCATCATGAATGATGTTAAGAACATGGCTAATGTTACGACCGAGAAACCTACCATGACTAAGAGGCCCTTTCTTTGATGCTAATGCTGTGCTTACAATCTACCACTTCACTGTAACGCAATCACTCTTCGTTAGCAAAGCAATGCGCTGCAAAGTTGCACACAGCATATTCTGGCTGTTCAATTCAGCAGCCGCACACCTCACACCAAACTCAATCCCATCAATCCCCTCAACTACCACCGCCCCAATCAAAACTCATAGCCGATAGTTACACAAGTAACGAATAAACCGAGCAACCAAATAAAGCAGCGCAACAAAATAAACCGAGCAACAAAATTAAGCTCGCGTCGTCAAACTGTCAACTTCACTGTTGAATATCTTGTTCGATGGTATCTATTATGTGCTGGTTTTGTAGGATTTTACGATCAATATGTTGGAAGTGCGTAATAATGTCGGCTGGCAGTTGATAAATATTGCCATAAGCACGTTCCAAGATTTTTTCTGCATATTGCGGCACATTTACAGAAAAGTTTTCAAATGTTGTTGTTTTTGTTGGAAAAACTTCATGGTATTGCAACGTGTATAGGTTTTCTGCTTCAACATTATCGAGACCGTATACCATGCTTGCGGCATCGGATTTGTTGACAATAAGTCCTTGCTGCACAGCTTGTTGCTGGTAGCGTTGGAATACTTGCTCAATATCTTGCGTATACTCATTGCCGTTTTCTATATAACCGCGTTGTTTCCAATCTTGGAAATACGGTTGAGCTTGTAATGTTTGCTGCAAATTATTGCGAAGTTGTACGAAAGATTCTTGCTGCTCAGCAGTGTATTGTGGCGCGTAATCGTAGAAGAAAATATCTAAGAAACAAGGATTTTCAGTGTTCTTGTAGCGGAATCTCAATTGACGGCAACAAACGTACGGATCGTATACAAGTACCGCACGGTAGCGCGCACGTAAAGTAGCGTCTTCGCGCAAGAGGACGAGCAGCTTATCAATGTCTTGTCGCATCATACCTAAGTCAACATCATCATCCCAAGGTATAAAACCGTGGTGTCGTATGCAACCAAGCAGTGTGCCAAAATCAGCCCAATATTGAAGATGATGTTGGTTTGCAATTTGCGTAAATTCATTGAGTAATGCTGCGCAACCACGCTGTATGAGTCGCACGGAACCAGTAGCTTTTGGCAGATTGAGAAAGAATCGTTTACGCGCGCTTAATGCATCTTCATTTTCTTGTTGATAATTCGCCCAGAACATCATTGACGAGTGTTCACGATTAGTGCGGATTTCATCGCGTAATGATTGCAGCATCGCATGTTGATTATCTTGTAACGTTACGTACTGTTGATGTGCGCACTGCTGTAATTGATCCAACTGATTTTGCATGGCAGTAACTTGCATGCGAAGATCTGCAACAGCACGCTTTGAAGCTGGAAGTCTGCTTATAAGCCAACGCAGTGGTGAAATCATATCTTCTGCTCCTCGTGATCACAACGTAAGTTACGATGTAATAACACAGCATACTCTCTCTTGCTGTTACCGCAAACTTTCCGCGTATATTACCCAAAGCAAGTTGTGCGAATGACTACTATGCACATAAATTTCGCTTATACAAAATTCATATTTTTCATACATATGTAGTACATAAGTTGTTCAACGTTCAGAAGAAACAACTACAGTACCAACAATGATTACTACACAACAAGCCCATGCAATAAGCGGTGGAATTGTTTGGGAAAGTAACGCTGCAGCAATCATGCTCCACACAGCATAGGTAATATTTCCAGCCATTGCTCGAGTTGCTCCAACTTTTGCAATACCGCGATAGTAGCATAAGTACGATGCTGTGCCTAAGAGTGAGATAACAAGCGCTAGCACAAGCAAATACACTGAATCTATACGCACGCGGAAAACTGGTAGCAAGGTGCATAAAGGCATGATTACTATAGCGTAGGATAGTGCGGAAACTGTTTCGCGAATATGCAGCATTACTTCATCATCAACACTGTGTTTTCGCGTAGCCCAAGCACAGGCAACTGCTTCACTGCCCCAACCTATAACACTGAGTAACGCTGCAATAAGACCTAATAATATACTGCCTGAAGATGTGGCGTGTGCGGTTGAGGGTTCTGCGCAAGAACAGTACCCTAGTACACCTACCGCTATAAGCGTTATGCCGAACGCTCCGTAACGTAACGCACTCAGTCGCTCTCGCAACAAGATTGATGAGAGTAGCACGCCGAATGCTGGATATAGTGCTGATATTGCGGCAGCATAGCCAGCGCCAATATTGTTGGCAGCAAGCACGTAGCCAGTCATGCCAATTGGTCCGCCAAGAAGTGAACTCAGCACAATAGGTATGAGCAGTCGTGGCTGTCGATACACTGCTAGCATGTTGCGCCATTTGCCACGAAAAGTCATATATACGCATAGCACTATTGCGCATAACACGTCGTGTATGCATGCTCCGACTACACCAACATAGCATGCTGAATTTGGTACACATCCGCTTACTGTTATTGCAACCAGTAATGCTAGTAACGCAGTGTCTAAACCCCAGAATAATCCGCTTAATAAGGAATACTTCATGTCACTAAGCTTTCTTCTTCTGAACTCTTTTTCTTATTTTTCTTATTCTTTATTCATTATTCGCTGACTATTACTTATTCGTTTATATGTATAGGATGGGAAGTTGCATAAGCCATAAGCGCACGCTGGGCGTAATGTTTTGCATATCGGTAGTACAAGTATCGGCAATCGCCAACCGGTTCACCTTCAGCTTCTTTGAGTAGTGCCCACAAGTACCAGCACCAGCCTGCAAAACTCACGTATGCTAAACAGTGAGCGCGCTCATCGTCTGTAGGAGTATGGTCGAAATACTCTACTAAAGCTGCGTCAAATTCTTGCTCAGTAAGGGCATCCGAAACACACATGGTTGCTACGTCTTGTGCATAATCAGACATTCCAGCATATTCCCAATCAATAAGATGGTAGCGACCTTGCGAATCAACTAATACGTTAGAGCCAAGTAAGTCGTTATGCGATAAGCATGGTTCCTGATACGCACTGTAATCTAACATTTGTTGATGCAGTATATCAATTTTACAACTTAACGCTACAATACCCACCGGGAGTATTGCGTTGCGAATTTGCAGCTCATTCATATAGCGTTGAGATTCTTCATAAAAATCAAACTTACGATTTACTGTAGCGTTACTGTTATGAAGTTTTCTTATAAGCTGCATACCTTCATGCAAATCGTGTTTCGTATGAAAATCAGCAATACGACAGCCTTTCAAAAAATGTGAAATCTTCCAACCACACTGCGGATCATCCGCAACAAACGTACCATCTAAACCAAGCTTTTGAGCCACACGCAAAGCTTCATCTTCTGCTTGCCTATTGATGAGCACATTCGTACCAACACCAGGATGTCGATACACATATTCACGATCAGCAACGGCAAAATGACAAGAAAGATTCGTTAAACCATTTTTGAGAGGGTACACATCATGAATGTCTGATTTTTTGCAACCAAGTACTCGAACAATGCGATCAAAAACCTCACTATCAACATTCTCTAAAAACAGCGGATCAAACTCGCGAAGCTCATCCAACGAATCAAACTCATGAATAATCGGCGGATCATAGCGACGCATACGCATATCAAGCTCATCTACATGATCAATAAAAATATTTTCCCACAGCTTGTCAGCAGTTTGCGGTAAATCGTACTCCGCGCGTAAAATCCGCACAAATTTAGCCGAAAATTCACTATCAAAATACACGTGACCAATCATGTACCAAGCATCACTTCCGCCAATACTTACTGAAGTAATACGATCATGCGCACCAACACTCATGCACCACTCTTTGGTGTTACCCTGCTGGTATTGCGCAGCATAGTACGCTTTCCACACATACAATTCAAAAGGATTCTCATCGAAATAATTATCGGAAGAACAAATATATGTGTTACTTAAACGATCAGCGACTGCCATGATCGAACTGTTATTATTGCGCTCGAGATATTCCTTATTAGGCACAATCTTCACATGAAACGCATCTTCCAAATAGAAGAATCGTTCCTGTTTGTAGCCAACTACTACGCTAATATCGTTAATTCCTGCCTCTTGCAATTGACGAATTTGTCGCTCAATAAGCACTTCGCCACGCACAGTGAGTAAACCTTTTGGCAATTCGTAAGAAATCGGAGAAAAACGTGACGAAAGCCCTGCTGCCATAATAACGGCATTGTGCACACGATACGGTTCAAGTGCTGTAAGACCTTTTGCTGTAACTTCACCATTGACAACAAACCCATGCTGAATAGCATCGCGCAACGCACTATTAACTGTGCCTAATGAAAGCTTCGTATGCTCAGCTAGAGTACGTTGATTGCTTCCTGGCAAACGTTGCAATGCTGATATTACCGCAAATTCGTTGTGAGTTAATGCTGAATATGCTTCCATAACACTGTCTCCATGCACTAGCTGAGGTGCATGCTACTAGCTCGATACATTGTGTTGCATCGGTAGAGTATGCACCAGGCGTTCAAAAATAATTATTATTAGTTTATTTTGAACATTCGACACTATTGGCAGCATCCGCAACAGAAGCATCCGCAACAGAAGTATCTTCAATAAATGGGACTGCTACCAACAGTAAAGCACAGAATAAGAAATTGATAGAATATCGCACAGAATGCATCGGCGCGAGCATAAGATTGGCCCACGATAACGCCACTGGAGCAAGATACAGCAAATTCCACCATTTTTTGCGCAATATACATCCCGCAATAGCAAAAACAGGAATCCACAGCACATACAAACCTTCCGCGCCCAAGAAAGACACAACAGGAAGTTTATTCATAAGCTTATGAAACGAAACTGTTATATGTTTACGGAAAGGCGACAACGTGCAATCCTGCACTTGAGGAAGAATGGCATATCCGCCACTCGGACCCCAACCACACTTCATAGTCCCATACGTAAAGTAGGTATCATCAATCACAAAAAAGTAGCGAATAAATGACACAGCTTTCACATAATCAACTGGATAGCGGAAGAACAATCGAATCCACAAACGTACAAACGCAGCAATATCCTCGCTTTTAGCATTACGGTACATATTCTGCTTAGCAGCATCCACACAATGCTTGTCAAAATGCTTTTTAGCACGATGAACGTTAAACACGCGATGAGCAATCTCAATGTCTTCCTTCGCAAGCTCACGCTCATGCTTCATAAACACTGCTGTTACCTGCTGAATTGGTGTACCCAGCACTTCCTGCTTACCACCTTGCGCAATATGCAATACAGGGAATAAAAACATAGGTATACATATAAGCGCTACTACAAAAGGAATAATTGCAGCAATAAGAGTTTTTACACGCTGCTTAAGTAGCACAGCAACAACAAGTAAACAAGGCATAGTTATGTACAATGACGTTTTACGCATAAGTCCTGCAAGAAAAGCAATAACCACAAAACCAAGAAGCCATCGCCAAGAAATATGTATACGATGCATTACACGATACACATATTCAAAGAACATGACGCACCACAGAGTAAAGAACGGCACCCACGTAGTGTCCTTCATAATAATCGTCATATAAGAAGACCATGCAGGTAGCAGTGCAAACAGCATAAACGATGCAACAATAATTCGCTTGTGCAATTTTGTGCGACAAGCAACCCAAGCTATTGTTACTACCAGCGACAATGCGCCAACAAATGATTGCAATGCCATCAAAAGCACAAACCCCAGCTTTTCACAGCCGAGCCACAAACCTAATTGATCAAAAGCACCATATATAAGTGAATCAAAAAATGGGTTATGATCTGTCATCCAATAACCAGGCAAAGGAACCATCATCATAGGGTCCCAAGCTGGAAAACCACGCACTTGAATGAGCTGAACCATCGTATCTAGTGGAATCGAAAATGTTCCATTGATTATCATCATAGGAATCCACAATATAAACAGCACAGCGGTGAGCAGTAGCACACTGTTACACTTAAACTCAATACGAGCAATAGCGTTATACAGCCAACGCAATGCCCTCATAATACAATCGACACAACGATGATACTGATTGCTTATTATTGCGCCGGAAGATGTTGCGCCGGAAGAGGTTGTGCTGGAAGATACTTCACTATCAGATTGCGTAACACTTATTGTCGCAATATCATTACCTACGCATTCGTCAGACTTCATACGTTGCACCCACAGCAACACAACTGAATAAGCAAGGAATAGTGCTATTGCAACGCAAACAAAACGAAATATCGTAAACAATACGAGCAGAACCCGAAAATGCAACGACCCTGTAAGAACAAACGATGGCAACAATGCGTGAATGCGAGAAGCTGGATCACCAACAGACATCAGCGATAATGCAAAAATGAAACTTACACTCATGCCAACCACTCGCTGACGGCATGTTACATAAGATAATGTTGGCAAAGCAACATACACTCCACAACTGGCAGCAACGTACAAACATAATGCAGTAAAAGAACCAAATGTTGAAGCCGAAGGAAGCATAAGAGCTGCAGTAATAACAAAACCGAGCAAAGCAGCTACAATCAATCGAGTACGCATCCCCATCTTGTGCTGCGCAGTTTCCTCAACTACTCGAACTACATTTGACTGATTATTGAACACTGTAAACCCCCCATACGCTACATGTGTTATATGTATTGCGTGCCACCATAACTGTTCTTAATATTCGCATTCATCATATAGCTTGCAAAAGATTACACAACACTTGCCACGCAGTATTGCAGACTATACTCACGCAGTATTGCGGACTCTATGCGCAAGTATGACGCACAGCACTACACACTGCCACATAAACACACACAGATTGTTGCGCTACAATCCACAACAATAGGTAAGATAACAGTGATACGCGCAGAGTGTGCGAAGATTACTGCTCACTCCATGCGCACTATTCGCCATTATGAAGGGATATTACTATGACTTCCGTCGCAGTGTTGCTGCCTTGCTACAACGAAGCAATTACTATTGGAAAAGTTGTGCGAGATTTCAAAGCTGCTCTTCCGGAAGCCACAGTATACGTGTACGACAATAATTCAACCGACAACACTGCCAGCATTGCTACAGAAGCCGGCGCAATAGTTCGCAAGGAACCACGTCAAGGCAAAGGCAATGTAATTCGCGCCATGTTCCAAGACATTGACGCAGACGTTTACATTATGGCGGACGGCGACGATACCTACCCTGCTGATGCAGCACCAAACATGGTCGCCAAAGTTATTGAAGGCTACGACATGGTTATTGGCGACCGTCTAAGTTCCACGTATTTCCAAGAGAATAAGCGACCATTCCACAATTTCGGTAACCGCTTAGTTCGCGGAGCAATTAACACACTCTTTCATGCAAAAGTAACCGATATTATGACCGGATACCGAGCATTTTCTTTCGCTTTTGTAAAAACATACCCAGTACTTTCACGCGGCTTTGAAGTTGAAACAGAAATGACTATTCATTCACTCAACAACAACGTGAAATTGTATGAAATGCCAATTCAGTATCGCGACCGTCCAGAAGGTTCTGTTAGCAAACTTGACACCGTTGGCGACGGCATTCGAGTGCTTTCCACCATTTTCCGCATGATTAGAGAATATAAGCCAATGCCATTCTTCGGCACTCTCGGCGTACTGATTACTTTGTGTGGGCTTGGCGCATGTTTAACACCATTTATTGAATTTTGGCGCACGCATTTAGTAACACATTTCCCAACCCTTATTGGCGCGGTCATGCTTATTATTGCCGGCTTACTGTTCTTTATTTCGGGGATTATTCTTGAAATTCTAGCTAAAAACGAACGCAAACGTTTTATTGAACAAGTCAACCTATTCGACTACCTACGTCGACACTAAAAGAATTTTTATAGGTACGTTCATAGTTTCATAGGTGCGTTAATAGTTTTGATATTGTACAAAGTAGTGCTGTAGCTTTGTATATTTTATTTGGGTTATAGGCCAAAAGTGTGTAAGAAATCATGTCTTAGGCCTTGCAATACAAGGGTTTTGCGGTAATCGAATCTGTTTTCTGCACATTCGCCACCTGGACAAAACTGTGTAAAAAATAAGCTCATAACCCTTATGGCAGTAAGATTCACAGCATATAGAATGTGGGCTATTCCTTTAGGCGCTTGAGCGTCGAAGCA
>NZ_KQ956834.1 GCF_001546485.1 Gardnerella vaginalis
TTTCTTACACACTTTTTGGCCTATAACCCGAATCCCCAGATGGCTATTTGTAGCTTAAAATCAAAAACCCCGGTACAAGACCGGGGTTAGAGAAAGAAGAGAAGAAGAGAGGTTAAATTATAAAGTCAATCCGAACTGTTTGTAGTCCATCTTGTTTTGATGTCTCTATCATAACCACCATATGCTGGATGCAATAATATAATTAGCTGAGAATTTCCTAATAATTTAATATAATTCTACTGATTTTAGTTTTTTGATTTGCAAAATTGTATTCTTCATTCCCTGTTTGCAGTGTTATATGGGTGTATGTTGTATTGGAGTACAAATTTTGCAACACTAATTTCATTATAATTTATGAAACTCTATAAACATTGAGTGAGTCGTGATGTGTCTGCCGTATGCTTAAAGTATGACAGGTTCTGCACTATCTGAAGCTACTGCTAATACAGCTGCGCTTCCTTTATCAATTTCATCGCGTTTAGGGCGTTTGCAGTTTCATCTTTCTGGAAAGTTTCGTGTATTGCAATGCGCCGATGTTCAAGATGTGCCGAAAGTGTCATCGGACACAATTCGATTAATTGAATCTGCTTGTGATGCTGTGCGTCCAGATTTAGTGGTGTTTACGGGTAATCAAATTGCTGGCTATGAAAAAGTGTTTTCGCGAACTTTTATCCGCAGACGGTGGCAGAAATCTGAATATGCTTCATCTGTTGATAAACAGCAATTATTGCAGCAAATTAAGAGTGGCATAGCTCGTTTAGTTGAACCTCTTGAAACGCGCAGGATTCCATGGGTTGTAACATATGGTAATCATGATTTTCAGTGTGGATTAAGTAATGAAGATCTTGATGTTATATACCAAAAGTTTTCATGCTGTATGAATCGTAATGCTATAGTTACAGCATCAACAGGCGCTATGCAGTCTACGAAATCCGTGTTATCGAAACAAATCATCCTTCCGTGTGAACCAGGGACTTTCACTCTGCCTGTTATGGATGAAAAGCATGAGAATGTTGTTTTTTCAATAGTTCTGGTAGATTCTGGCGATTATGCTCAATCAGGCGGTTATGGTAAACCTTCTCAGCAAGCACTTGATTTTCTAGCAAAATTGCCTGCTTCTTTACCTCCGCATTTCTGTGTTTTCCAACATTTTCCATTACCGCAATTCTATCGTGTTCTACGTGAGGTTCCTCAAGAATTAGCTGCGCAAGAGCGTGCGATTGAAGGTTATCGCGCTTTTGCTGGTCACTATTATGTTCTTGATAATATGTATGTGCTTCCAGATGGCTATTTGGGGGAAGGTATCAGTTGCCCAGACGAAGATAGTGGCGAGTATGCTGTGCTAACTCGATCTGGTGCATTTGCTGTTATTGCCGGTCACGATCACCGCAATGCCTTTGCTGGTAAGGAACCTGAAGGTAATATGCTTCTTGTTGCAACCCCTACTTGTGGTTTTGGATCTTATGGTCCTGAGCCTGCAAAGCGTGGCGTGCGTTTACTTGAGTTCGATATTCGTCACCCATATGAACCGCGCACTCAAATGCTGGAATTTGGCGATCTTGTTGGAAAGCCTTCATCTAAAAAAGCATATACATATGGTCTTACTGCAGAATCCGAACATGAGTTACCAGAGGTGGATTTGCTTCGTAAACCATCATTATTTGCTAAATTGGTGCGTCGTTGGCGTCAGCATTCTGCTCAGCATCAGCATCAAGCTCAATCTCAGTATTCTGTTCATTAAAAATGTTGGTGTAATACAGTAGTTTTGTATAAGTTATATGAGCGCGTTGGCAAGTATGTCGGTATGATAGTGAATAGTGTTTGAGCGCGAACGAAAGAGGTAAATGTGTCCGCACGTAATACGGCTGAACAGAACAGCAATAGTGGCGTCGATGCTGCAGATGTGTTGCATGTAGAAGGTGGTAAGCCGCTTAATGGAACTATTAAGGTTCGTGGTGCGAAGAATTTTGTAAGCAAAGCCATGGTTGCAGCTCTTTTAGCGCCAGGCAAGTCTGTGTTAAAAAACGTGCCAGAAATTCGAGATGTGCACGTTGTCTCTGATTTATTGCGCTTGCACGGTGTAAATGTTGAAGTAAACGGTTCAGATGGTGTTGTTACTATCGATGCTACGAAAGTGCAGCTTGCTGATGTTGCGGATGTTGATACGCTTTCTGGTTCTTCGCGTATTCCTATTTTGTTCTCAGGCCCATTGTTGCATCGTTTAGGTGAAGCGTTTATTCCAGCACTCGGTGGATGCAATATTGGTGGTCGTCCAATTGATTTCCATCTTGAAACTTTACGAAAGTTGGGCGCGAATGTAGATAAAGACCATGAGGATGGCATTCATATTACTGCTCCTCATGGTTTGCATGGTACTAAAATTCATTTGCCATATCCTTCGGTTGGTGCAACCGAGCAGACGCTTCTTGCAGCCGTTCTTGCAGAAGGTCGTACTGAGCTTTCTGGCGCTGCTATTGAGCCGGAAATTATGGATTTGGTAGCCGTTTTACAAAAGATGGGTGCCATTATTTCTGTAGATGTCGATCGTACATTCCGTATTGAGGGAGTAAAAGAGTTACAGGGTTATACGCATACTGCGTTAACAGATCGTATTGAAGCCGCATCTTGGGCTTCTGCTGCTCTTGCAACCCACGGTGATGTGTTTATTAAGGGCGCAACGCAGCCAGAAATGATGACATTCTTGAATGTATTCCGTAAGGTTGGTGGACAATTTGATGTTACGGATAAAGGCATTCGTTTCTGGCATCCAGGTGGAGATTTGCATCCTGTTGCTATTGAAACAGACGTACATCCTGGTTTCATGACAGATTGGCAGCAACCGCTTGTTGTGGCATTAACACAAGCTAAGGGTTTGAGTATTGTGCATGAAACGGTATATGAAAATCGTTTTGGTTTTACAAAGCCGCTTGTACAGATGGGTGCTATGATTCAGTTGTATCGTGAATGCTTGGGTTCTTTGCCTTGTCGTTTCCAACAGCGGAATTACAAGCATTCTGCAGTGATTTTTGGACCTACTCCGTTAACTGGTCAAGATATTGATGTTCCAGATTTGCGCGGTGGCTTTAGTCATTTGATTGCAGCTCTTACTGCTCAAGGTCCATCGAATGTGCGTGGTATTTCGTTAATTGATCGTGGTTATGCTGATTTCCGCGGTAAGTTGCTTGCGCTAGGGGCCAATATCGATTAGTACAATTTTTGCTACGATAACGTTTATTTAATACACGTTCTTTCATATAGAAATATTATTAGGTGACTGAATACTTTATTGTTAAGTGTTCAGTTTTTGCTAGGCTTTGACCTTTTAACCACAAAGCTTAAAAAAGCTTTGCGCTACGCAAATTTATCGATACAGTAGTCGCAATTGTTATTCAATTGCTCAGCAATGTGTTGAAATATTCGCTGAACAATGCAGGATGTTAACATTGCGGAGGCTTGATTGTGGTTTGCGTAGGTGGTAGATACCAGTTACTTGGTGAATTGGGTCATGGCGGTATGTCAACCGTTTTTCTTGCGGTTGATACTGTATTACATAAACAGTGGGCTGTAAAAGAAACTGTGTTGCAAGGTAATGAGGAATACCAAAAGGGTCTTGTTCAATCGTTACGTGCAGAAGTTGATGTGTTAAAAGAATGTGATCATCCTGCTATTCCTCGAATCGTTGACTTTTTTGAAGAAAATGGTCGAGCATATGCTGTTCGTGACTATGTAAAAGGCTGTTCGCTGAAAACGTTAGTGAGAGAGCATGGTTTACAAGATGCTACAGTAATACGTGACTGGGGTATGCAATTGTGTGCAATACTTTCATACTTGCATGCGCATTACCCGCCGATTATATACGGCGATCTTAAGCCTTCACATGTTATGATTGCTGACGATGGGTCGGTACGCTTAATTGATTTTGGTGCTGCAACACAATGGTATACGCATACTGGTGTTCTTGATCTGCGCAGTATAGAGCAGAATGATGTGCAGTTTGCGACGCCACGGTTTACGGCTCCTGAAGTGTTGAACAATAACGTGGTAACTCCTGCAAGTGATGTGTATTCAGTTGGTATGACATTGTTATACGCATTATTGCCGAGTGAAACCTCGCATGTGGGATTACATGTTGCATCACCATATCGCAATCATTGTGCAATGCTGGATCAACTGGTATCAGTGCTTGCAACTGCTACAGCGACGCAGTCTACGCAACGATATCAAGATTGTGAAGCTATGTTTGCTGCATTAGAGGCATGCGATGATAATGAAGAACATCGTTCTCGAAATAATGATGTTGATGCAAAACGAATAAAACGTAAACATCATAAGGAACGGATTCAGCATTATCGACATATGAAATGTGATGCTAGTAAACAGCGTAAGGATTGTAGTCATCCTAGGCAACGTAATAAGCGGCGCTTACTACAAAATAAACACGGCATAACGCTAGGAGTATTAGCTGCAGTAATAGTATTAACAGCTATATTATTCAATTGCTTAGGTGTGCTCAGTAGTAACGCTGCTATGAAACAAACACAGCAAGCATCTACATCCATATCGCAACGTAAACGTATGAATGTAATACGTCGTAATAAAGCTGATTATGATTCATACGTGCGTTTAGCAGAACGTGAAAGTAAGACGGATGTTGCAGGACGTTATGTTGCCCATGCTATGCAAATACAAAATAACATGGTGAAAAAACATTATGTTCGTAAGATGTCTTTGCGTCCGCTTCGAGTGTTGTTGCGTGTTCAACTTGCCGATCAGCAGTGGAGTACTGTTGAAGAGCAGAAGCTTATGAGTTTGATTAGTGTATATGAGCAACAATTGCATGAAACTACTCAAGCATGGGCACAATTTGCTGGTGATATAGCTAAAGCATATTGGTACTATTTTGCGGGATTTTCTGGCAAAGTTATGCCTACAGAAAGGCTTGCACGCATGCGTGTTGCGCAAGTTTGGTTCCGTGAAGCTCAAAAATATGAAAAGGAAAAGCATAAGAAAGATGATTTATCATCTTCTGTAGCATCTGCGTCTGAACGAATATTGCATGATACTTCGCATAAATCTGTATTGAATATATACATTGCTCTTGCTGATTGTTATATGCGAATAGTTGATGTTGTGCAGGATGCTCCGAATACAACAACATATCAGCAATATGTACGTCAGTTGCAACAGCTTGTGCAAATAGCACAGCGCAATCAAAAGGATGTATTGTGTGTGGATACTGGAGAGCTTGTATTGCAATCATTACATTCATGGCTTCATATGTTTTATGAAAGTGGGGTGAATAAGCAAGAGCTACAGCAATTATGTGATGATGCATATGATCTTCTTAAACAGGCACGTGTAGTGAACGATGAATCGGAAAACCGTCAAAGAATTGCTTTGAATAATGTTCCGCAGGTGCGAGAGGAGATTGCAGCAGTTTTTGCCGAAAATAATAATACAAGATGAAAAATAATGCTATTAAAACGATCGGCATTATCTTGTGTGATGTTGAAGCATAACTATGCAGGAGGTGAAAAGAAAAATATTGTAAATCAAATTTGCATACTAACAATTTTGTGTCAATGACAAGGGGGGAATCGGATGACACGACAAAATCATGTATTAGCAAATATGAGAGAATTCTGGATAATTTTTTGGTCGCAAGTGAACAATACATTGTGTAAGAATTGTTCTCAATCTTGGAAACTACGTATTAATAAGATTCTTGACTCATGTTTTATGAATATTCAGGCGTGTGCGTATGCTACGTTACTCGTATGTGTGGGTGTTGCATCGTTGCTATTGCCAGTAAATTCTGTTGCTCACGCAACAACAACTACGCATACAGCATCGTTGCATAAGTCAGTGCATTCTCAAAAGTTTCCGATGCAAGCACAAGAACTTCAGCAGCATATTTCGAACATTGCACACATCAATAATATTGCTATTATGCCGAAGCAGCGCGCTGTTCGTACGAAAGGAGAATACGTATTTGCTAGACATTCAGTTACGTTGCTTGTAACAATCAGCGGTATAGATGCCACTGTAGCTAAAGAGATTCATAAAGTTACAGTAAACGTGAATAAGTATCGAGTAACACAAGTAAATACGTTAACAAAATCACAACTAGTTTCAGTCGTAACAGATTTTCGTTGCAAAAAGCATCGTGCTACATTGATTGGTGTAGCGAAAGTTGAGTTGAACAATGAGGGGATTTACGATTTACGTACTGTGTCAGTTCGTATAGCTGGAGTAAGCGTACGTCTGCCGAAAGTGCTACTTCATCAAGGCAATCAATCTCATAGTTTACAGCCTTTGCATAAGACTAATAATGAGCATGCTGCCATTGCGCAACAGCGTTTACGTACATTAAATTCTACTAAGCGCAAAATTCCTTTGCGATTTGTGATTATTGATAACACTGCTCCTCAACTAAGTTTGAATTATGATAATAACAGTGCGTCTGAAGGTAAATATTTCCGAAAAAATCGTTCTGTGAGAATACTTATTAAAGATGATTATTTCGTTTTTGCGCATTTGCTCCATGATGCAACATCAATTGCGAAAGTATTTGCAGATGGTAAACAAGTTTTGAATATAACAGCGCAAAATTTAAAGAATGACAGTAGGAATCCAGAAGTGTGGTATACGGATATTTCTTTTGCACGTGACGCTATTTGGGATGTGAAATATTATGCGAAGGATTTATCTGGCAACATGGCATCTTCGCGGCACGATACGTTTATAATCGATACACATCCGCCAGAGGTTACTATTACTGGAGTTCAAGATGGTGGATCATATGCGCATAGTGTAACGCCAACAGTGATTATTAGGGATCGTTGGCTAAAAACCAAAAGTATAACATATTCGTTACGTCGCATGCATGCTTCACAAATTCTGCGTCCTTCTACGCCTGTGAAGGCTAGTAATCGTGGTGTAAAGGTGCAATATACTGGGTTTTATCACGGTAAACAAGACGATGACGTTTACCAGTTACAATGGAGTGCGCAAGATGTAGTGAACAATACTGTTCGTGGATTATTACAATTTTCTATGAACCGTGGTGGTTCAAGATTTACTGTTGACAAGTCCACAGCAGCAATGAATAATCAACAACTACAACATGCTCAGGATGTACATATTGAGGAGCTTAATCCGAGTGGACTAGTAGCTCCTGCAAAAGTGAGTATTGTACAAGATGGTGTTTCACGAATATTATCGCGGCAAGATTTTTCTGTAAATCGTAGTATGCAGCATGGTTGGCATCGATTAACTTATACTATTTTTCGTCGTAATTTTGCAGATAATGCGCATTATCGTGTGCTTATTGCTTCAGTAGATAAAGCTGGTAATTATTCTTGTAATGAAAATAGTGCAAGTAAGCAACAACGCAAATTGAAAGTATACTCTGCAACCTTGCAATTTATAGTAGATAATCTTGCGCCAAAAGTAGCGGTTTTTGATATGCGTAGTAATGAAGTGTATCAAACTCCTAAAAAAGGTAAATTAATACGAATCAGTGCCAAAGATAATGCAGATTTACAATCAGTAACATATAGCATTGATGGCAAAACGCAACGTACTTGGCGTGGTAAAGCAGCCAATAAGCCAATGTTGTCACTATTCATGAAACCAGACGGTATTGCTCATAATGTGTTAGTGGAAGCAACTGATTATGCAGGGAACGTAACGGTGTTGCAATATGACAATGTTACGGTTATGCCCATTTTGCATAAGGCTGTGAATCGTACTAAGCCAATACAGCGTGTAACAGCGAAAGAAGTTGTAACGAATCATACTAGTAAAGAAAGTGAGAAAAATGATAACAATCGTACCAACTGGATAATTAATTCACAAGTACAAGAACCTTCTCGTGCGGTAGCATACGAAGCGGGTTCATGGCAAAAAGAGTCTGCGAATTCTTTAGCAACAGTTGCCTACTGTGGCATTGGCGTTATTGCAATTCTGTGTGTAGCACTCGGCATTAGTGTATTTCGTAATAAGAGGCATAAACAAATAATAAATAACTGATAATAAGTGAAAGCGTGATTTTATTGCATGGGTCGAATATTAAAAATCGCATAAAAATTTAAAAGCCCACTGCGGTGGAATGAATGCAGTGGGCTCCGTGGAGCTAATGGTAATCGAAACCACGACCTCTTCGATGCGAACGAAGCGCTCTACCAACTGAGCTATAGCCCCAATGTTCTAACAACATGCTATCTTACGACAACTCTGCACACTGTACTACAAATCATGTAAAAAAACAATATTTCATAAGTGCAGTGTGCTTGAGTGTCGCAAAATAATTATTTGAAGTGTATATGCTACTCCTGCGTTGTTTCAGTATGAGCATTGTTGTTTGTGTCGTTAGGTAAGTTGCAGTTTGTTTTCTTTGCTTGATGTGCTTTGTATAAACCAATAAACGTTGGAACGAGAGAAATTAACAAAATCGCAACAATTACTAATTCAAAATTTTTCTGCACAAACGGAATATTGCCAAAGAAATATCCAAGTAACGTAAAAAGCGACGACCATATGACACCACCAAGAATTGAGAATGGTGTAAATCGAATCCAACGCATGCCAGAAACGCCTGAAATAAACGGCATAAACGTACGAATAAATGGGAAGAATCGACCGAGGAATACGGCTAATGGTCCCCATTTTTCAATCATGGCTTCAGTTTTAGCAACTCGCTCTTTCGTAAGTACCTTAACTTTGCCGGATTCTACGATGCGACGACCAAAGAAATGACCAATGAAATAATTACACTGATCGCCAATAATTGGAGCAAGCCATACTATTGCGAGCAGTAGTGGTAATGGTAGTGCACTATGTCCTGTTTGTGCGTCCGGTGCTGCGAAGAAGCCGGCTGCAAACAGTAACGAGTCGCCTGGAAGGAATGGGAAAAATACTACACCGGTTTCAATAAAAATAATGAGAAAAATAAGACCTAATGCTGGAGCTGTACCCATCGCAATCCAACTTGCAATAGCGGAGCGTGGATCCTTAAGTAAGTTGACAATAAAATGAATAAATTCCATGATATCCTGTCGTAGTTTTGCGGGTCTTGTGCCGCTGTGTAAGCAAAAATCGCATGCAAGCATGCATTTCCTATGAGCCTAGCAGTCGGCATAAACGGACGCATATAGTGTATGTACTACTGATTGCGCACGCTATAACATACAATGATAAGCAGTATTGGAATGCTGCAAAATTAAGACTTACGAAATTAGATAAATACTAAAGATGAGCAGGAGAAGTAGTTCATGGCGTCGAATAATGAACATAATACAGAGCGTCCTCAAAGCTTTACACCGATTAAAACAAGAAAGCGCGCTGCTGTATCGAAGGTGACTTCTGCAAGAACTCCAGTTGCAAAAAATGAAGTTAAATCTGCTGAGTTTCATAATTGCGCTACAGCTACTCATAACTACGCTGGTGAAAAAAT
Organism: Gardnerella vaginalis; assembly: GCF_001546485.1. Classification (GTDB taxonomy): domain Bacteria; phylum Actinomycetota; class Actinomycetes; order Actinomycetales; family Bifidobacteriaceae; genus Bifidobacterium; species Bifidobacterium vaginale_D. The sequence goes on from NZ_KQ956834.1 coordinate 9,458, forward strand.
AGTTGCTACCGAATATTTAAGCCCAGAGTTACCAGAAACAGAGTTGTCAATTGCTGATTTTTCGCGCAAACATGCGAATCCTAAGCGCTGGTGGGTGTATTTGGGAGTATTGCTCACTGCAATTGTTGTTCCATATTGGATTGGTCGTACTCTTGCAGTTCAGTATACGTCATGGGTGGTCTCACATTGTGCAGGATTATCCGCTCAGGGCGTAGTATTTCTTTCTTGGGTGGTTACTGTTGCTACCTTTACGAGTCTTGCGATGGCACTTATCGAATCGCATCGGTGGATTTGGCGTTTTGTTCTTGTGGTATTTCTTTCGTTGGAGCAGCTTATTGCAGGTCTATGTATGCTAAGTATGAGTTTTTGGTATTCAACATACGTTGTATACGGTTCGGCTTCTGGCTTAGCAAATGCTGCTAATCTTGGTATTATTTCTGCAGGATTTGCTGTGGCTGTTTTTGCTGTATTATTCGTTGGTTTGCTTGTTATTATTCCTAAAAAATCGCGTCTAAATGTGCTAACTCGCAGCTGGGCATCTTTTATTATGTTTTATGCGGTTGAAGTTTTGGCGATACTAGTGGTGATTTTTGGCGGTTTTATGACAGCAATGTGATATTTTGCATGGGAAATTTTGATCAACAAAATAAGTTGTTGGCGAGTAGTTGTACAATAGAAATTCGGCGTGTAACGCCCGCGGATCGAGAGCGCTATGGCAGAAGGTTATAGCACCGCGCAGTGATATTAAGGAGGACGCCGTGGCATTAACGGCTGAAGATAAGAAGAATATTATCAACGAATACGCGACGCATGAGGGTGACACGGGTTCCCCAGAAGTGCAGGTTGCTTTACTGAGCAAGCGTATTGCTGACCTGACTGAGCACTTGAAGGAGCATAAGCACGATCATCATTCTCGTCGTGGTTTGCTGCTTATGGTTGGTGATCGTCGCCGTCTTCTCGATTACTTGAAGCGTGTTGATATCAATCGTTATCGTTCTTTGATTGAGCGACTCGGCTTGCGCCGATAGTCTTGTAGCCCGGGCTTAAGCTCGGGCTTTTTGTATTGCTTTTGTATTACTTGCGTATGTGCGAGTTGGGTTGATCGAGTAAAAGATTATGGGGATACGTTAAGCAATATTGAGGATTTATAACTGAAAAAGTAAGATTTATAACTAAAAAGAATTACTGCATAATTCAACACATAATTGAAAAATGAAGCATAACTGAATACGGATGATTGAAGTAGCCGAAACAAAAAACACTACGAAATGTTGGCGTAACGCAAGGGTTGCAAAGAGTGCAAGTATTCGCATAGATGGTAATGGTGCGAATTCGCCAATATTATTACGCATGTTGGTTGATTAGGTAAGTTAAGAAAAGGAGGAACCCGTGGAGGGTCCCGAAATTAAGGCTGTAGAAGCCGTTATTGATAATGGTTCATTTGGTAAGCGTACGTTGCGCTTTGAAACTGGTCGTCTTGCACAACAAGCTGACGGTGCTGTTGCTGCATATTTGGACGATGATTCCATGATTTTGTCGACAACGACCGCAGGATCTAGTCCGAAGGAAAATTATGACTTCTTCCCATTAACTGTTGATGTGGAAGAGAAAATGTATGCTGCTGGGAAGATTCCAGGATCTTTCTTCCGCCGCGAAGGTCGTCCTTCTAACGAAGCGACGCTTGCATGCCGTATTATTGATCGCCCGTTGCGACCACTATTCCCACATACTTTGCGTAACGAAGTGCAAGTTGTGGAAACAGTTTTATCTATTAATCCAGACGATGCCTACGATGTAATCGCTTTGAATGCTGCGTCTGCGTCAACTATGATTTCTGGCTTGCCATTTGAAGGTCCGGTTTCTGGCGTGCGTTTAGCTCTCATTGATGGACAATGGGTTGCTTTCCCACGCTGGAGTGAGCGTGAGCGCGCTGTATTTGAGATTGTGGTCGCTGGTCGTGTTATTGACAATGGTGATGTTGCAATAGCAATGATTGAAGCTGGAGCTGGCAAGAACGCTTGGAATTTGATTTACGATGAAGGTCAAACTAAGCCGGATGAGGAAGTTGTTGCTGGTGGTTTAGAAGCTGCTAAGCCATTTATTAAGGTAATTTGCGACGCTCAGAACGAGTTGAAGCGTATTGCAGCTAAAGAAACTAAGGAATTCCAGCTCTTCCCAGAGTATACTGATGATCTTTATGCTCGCATTGATGAGATTGCGCATGCTGATTTAAATGAGGCACTTTCTATTGCTGAAAAACTTCCTCGTCAAGATCGTATTGCAGAAATTAAAGAAAATGTACGAGCAACAATCGCTGAAGAGTTCACTGATATGGACGAAGCTGAGAAAGAAAAGGAACTCGGCAACGCCTTTAAGGAATTACAGCGTCAAATTGTGCGTCGTCGTATTTTGACTGAAGACTATCGTATTGATGGACGCGGTTTGCGTGATATTCGTACACTTTCTGCAGAAGTTGATATTGTTCCTCGTGTTCATGGTTCTGCACTTTTCCAGCGTGGTGAAACTCAGATTTTGGGCGTAACAACTTTGAACATGCTTAAGATGGAGCAGCAGGTGGATGCGCTTTCCGGTCCACAGACTAAGCGCTATATGCACAACTACGAAATGCCTCCATATTCCACTGGCGAAACGGGTCGCGTTGGTTCTCCAAAGCGTCGTGAGATTGGTCACGGTGCTTTGGCAGAGAAGGCTTTGGTGCCAGTATTGCCAAGTCGCGAAGAGTTCCCATATGCTATTCGTCAGGTGTCTGAGGCTATTGGTTCCAACGGCTCCACTTCTATGGGTTCTGTGTGCGCTTCTACGCTTTCCCTGCTTGCAGCAGGCGTTCCTTTGAAGGCTCCAGTTGCGGGCATTGCTATGGGCTTGGTTTCTGGCGATGTTGATGGTAAGCATATCTTTAAGACCTTAACCGATATTCTCGGTGCAGAAGATGCATTTGGAGACATGGACTTTAAGGTTGCTGGTACTTCCGAGTTCATTACTGCTTTGCAGCTTGACACTAAGCTCGATGGTATTCCAGCAGATATTTTGGCTGCGGCTTTGCAACAGGCTCACGAAGCTCGTACAACTATTCTTGAAGTTATTAACGAGTGCATTGATTGCCCTGCAGAGATGAGTCCATTTGCTCCACGCATTATCACAACCACCATTCCTGTCGATAAGATTGGCGAAGTTATTGGTCCTAAGGGCAAGATGATTAACCAGATTCAAGAAGAAACTGGTGCTGAGATCGCTATTGAAGATGATGGTACTGTTTATATTGCTTCCGAAGGTGGCGAAGCTGCTCAGAAGGCAAAGGAAATTATTGATTCTATTGCAAATCCTCGCGTTCCAAAGGCTGGTGAGACTTTCACGGGTAAGGTAGTGAAAACTACAAGTTTTGGTGCTTTCGTGAATTTAACACCTGGTACTGATGGTTTGTTGCATATTTCTCAGATTCGCAATTTAGCGAATGGTGAGCGTATTGACACTGTTGAAGATGTGCTTAAGGAAGGCGATAATGTTGAAGTTATCGTCCAAAGCGTAGATGAGCGTGGCAAGATTTCCTTGGCAATTCCAGGTTTTGAAGATCAAGAATCTTCTACTTCTACTGGTCGTGAAAATCGTAGTCGCAACTCCCGTGATGATAGGGATAGCCGTGGTGATTACCGCGGTCGCGCTCGTCGAGATGACCGAGATAGTCGTGAACGCTCGGATCGAGATGATCGCCCTCGTCGTCGCATGCGTGACGACCGTGATGATCGTTATAGCGATCGTGAAAGTCGTTATGAAGAACGCAATGTTCGTCGCGAGGATCGTTACAATGACAACGATTTTGACGATCGTCCTCGTCGTGTTTCTCGTCGTGATGATCATTATGAAGATCGCGACGAGCGCGATACTCGTGAAAGCCGTGATGAGCGTGCGGACCGTTCGAGCCGTCGTATTTCAGAAGGTCGTCGAGGCTCTGATCGCAATCCGCGTTATGCTGCAGACGATGATCACTATGATGAATATCGTTCAGCACGCGAAGAGCGTACTGAACGCCCTCGCCGTCGTGTGCGTCGCGATTTTGATCCGTTTGATGAGGATTAATTGCGTAAATAGTATTAAAACAAAATTTGTTATTAAATACTAAATAAAAATAAATATTTATAGAAATGCCTTCAAGCTGCGTTTGCGTTTGGAGGCATTTGTTGTCGATAGTGATTTAAAATGTTTTATGCAATCTGTGCAATAAAATAAAATATAAAAGTAATAATATATTGCTACTGCGTAAAGTAGCGTAATGCAATACTAAATACTTACTAAAACATAAGATTTACAAAATAGGGGTGGAAATATGGTAATGCATCGCACAATAGGCTCGTTTGATACAACAGCTATTGGATTTGGTGAAATGCCGCTTACTATCGAAAATAATCTTGGTCATGATATGGGTATTGAAACTATTCATGCAGCTCTTGATGCAGGTTGCACGCATATTGATACCGCATGGGCGTATTACTGCTCCGGGGGTGAAGAACAAACTGGAGAAAAGCTTGTGCACGAAGCTTTGGAAAGCTGGAAAGGTGACAAGTCTTCTATTCTTGTAGCAACGAAAGTCGGTCATTTCCGCAACTTCACTGACGGTCGTCCAACATGGGGCAAGGATGGTAAGCCAGAGCATTTGATTCGTCATGCAAAAGAATCGGCAATGGTTTTGGGAGTCGATACTATTGATCTTCTTTACTTCCACAGGCCAGATCCTGAGGTTCCATACAATGAGTCTATTGAAGCAATGCAACAACTTCTTGACGAAGGTGTAGCTCGAGAGATTGGTATTTCTAACGCTTCTGTGGAACAAATCGACATTGCGCGCAATATTTTAGGAGAAAAGCTAGTAGCAGTACAAAATCAATATTCTCCAGTTCATTTAGAAAACGAAGATACGTTGCAATATTGCGAAAAGCTTGGAATTGCTTTTGTTTGCTGGAGTCCATTAGGAGGGTTCCGTCACCCTTATGACGATCACTTGTTTGATCCATTCCGCAAAGTTGCAGAAAATCATAACGTAAGCTATCAACAAGTAGTTTTGGCTTGGGAACTTGCAAAAGGTGAGCACGTATTTGTTATACCTGGTGCACATAGGCCAGCTACCATTTTGGATAGCTTGCAAGCTTCAGATTTGCAACTCACTGACGAAGAATTGGCGTATTTAGGGTGAAAGAAAGCAATATGCAACAAACAAGCGTAACAGGCATGCCATTACCACATGAAGATAAAGAAGGTATGCCGATTCCTGTAACTATTCCAATCGCATTAGGCGCTCGTACTCATGCAGTTTTTACTACTAGATTGGGTGGTATTTCTGAAGGTGCATTCGCTTCGCTTAATCTTGGTGGACGCGCAGAAGATAGTGCGGAGGCTGTAGCAAGCAATCGTGCAGCTTTACAGAAAGCTTTGCAAGCAGACTTGTCGCTTGTTGCTCAAGTTCATGGCAGAGAAGTATTTGACGCAGATAGTGTAGTAAATTCATGGAATACTTCTTACGGTTTTGATGCAACAGGATTTGCTGATTCTGCTGTGCGAATTGAAGCGGATGCGCAAGTTACTACTGTTTGCTCACTCGCATTAGGAATGTTTGCTGCAGACTGTCTACCAGTATTGCTTGCGGATGATGAGGCTAGTGTGATTGCTGCTGCGCATTGTGGCAGAAAAGGATTAGTAGCTGGTGTGCTTGATGCTGCTATTGAAGCCATGTGTGAAAAGGGAGCTGAACGTTCCCGTATAACTGCGGTGCTCGGACCGTGCATTTGTGGAGATTGCTACGAAGTTGGCGAAGAAATTGCATGCAATTTTGAACGTCGCTACCCACAAACGGTAACGAAAACACGTTTTGGTGGTCTGGGTATTGATATTGCTGAAGCTGCGCGCATTGATTTAGCGCTCGCAGGAGTTGCCAATATTGTTGATGCTTTGCCGCGCGTTACGGCTGCAACGCAATATCTGGCAGAAGATGAAGAATTGCGCACAATTTGTGAAGTAGATGGAGAAGGTGCTTCTTTGCTGGAACGTTTGCAAAAATTGCAAAACCCGATGTGCACTTTGGAAAATCCTCTGTGGTATTCGCATAGGCGCGCGCAACTTGCTGGAAAATCGCATGAAGGCAGACTATTGGCACTAGTAATTCGTGATAAGTAACAAGATATTCAAAATAGCGGAGTGCGAAAGTATCGGCAGAAAGTTAACAGTATTATGCAGCAAATTAACGTTGTAATTTCAGGATTTAATCCATATGAGGATTTAAAAGTTAATCCTTCATATGAAGTTCCATCTGCACTTGCTGATTCTCAATATTGCGTTCAGTTGCAGTCATCTCAGGATGTCCATGTAAATGTTACTGCTGTTACACTCCCTATCAGTTTTGCGAATGCGTGGCCTGAATTATTAGCAACTATTGAACGTGAACATGCGAATATTGTTATTGCTACTGGTGTAAAGCATGCAGCGCGTGGAGTGCAGTTGGAACGCTGTGCAATAAACGTAATTGATGCTAACAAGCCAGATGTGGATAATCATCGTCCGCAAAAAATGCCAATAATAGAGAATGAGCCTGCAGCATATTGGACTAGGCTTCCGCTGCGTACGATTTTGCAATGTTTTGCGCATGATGGCATCGCTTCCACATTAAGTTCTGACGCTGGAACATATGTGTGCAATTCACTGTTTTACCAGTTGCTACATTGGGCTGCTGGGCAATCGAATCAGCGCATTCTTGCTGGATTTGTGAGTTTTCCGCCGGTAGTAAGTTCGCATGATGCTCGTCATCACGGCTTACTGTTGCAACAACAAATTGATGCTGGACGTGATATTGTACGTGAAACAGTGCGTTACTATATGCATCCTTCGTCTGCAAATATGCTGCTTGACTAGTGCGATGCGTTTCAGTTTGTGATGTTTGTGTGAGCTTAGCAAAAACGTGCGCAACACACGAGTGTTTTTTGCGCTTAAGTGATAGCGTTAATGCTGATGGTGTGTACACAGCAGATAGTGTGCTGTGTGGGGGCTCGTGAAAGGAATATTATGGTAGCGGATTTATTCCCAACCGCGTTGCGTGGGTACGATAAAGACAAGGTAAATGAAGCTTTTGCAAATTATGAACGTACAATTTCACGTTTGCGCGAGCAAGTGCGTTCTAGTGATGAATCTATTTTGCAATTGCAAGCGCAGTTGCAGGAAGAAAAAAATAATGTGAAACGTGCTAAAAGTGGTAATACTTTTGCTTCTTTAGGTGCGAATGCGCAACAATTATTGGCATCTGCAGAACAAACGAGTGCGCAATTACTTGAGCGTGCTAAGCAAGACGCTGCGTCTATTAAGAAGAATGCGCAAGCTCAAGCTGGCACATTGCTTAATAATGCAAAACTTGATGCAGCTCATTTAATGCAAGAAGCTAAAACTAAAGCGGATACTATGCTTTCAAGTGCTACGCAAAAATCAACACAAATGATGCAGGCAGCACAGGAAGATTCGGCACGTTTGCGTGATACTACTGAGAAAGATGTACAAGCACAGCGCGACGCAGCAGAATTAGCACTGCAGAATGCGCATGAAGAGCATACTAAACGCATGGCTTCTGAGCGTGCGCAGCAAGAAAGTAGTATAGCTAAGCTTAAGTCGGATGCAGCTCAAAAAATTGCTGAGCAGCGCGCAGCAGCGAACGAAGAAATTGCTCGTGCTAAAGCTGAAACAAATGATCAAATTGAATCTGCTCTTACTGAAGCTAATAAAAAATTAGCAGATATGCGCGAGCACGCATCAAAGATGATGGCTGATGCACAGCGTAAAGCTGGTGAAATTACAGATGCTGCTGCTGCTAAGGCTCAGGAAATTGCTGATGATGCACAGGTTGAGCGCACACGTACATTAAGTCAGGTTAGCGCTGAAGTTGAACAGATTCGTGCCGATATTGCGGCGCAACAAGAAGAAGCAACGAAGAAGGTTGATGCTTTACTTTCTGGTTTGAAAGAAAAGGAAAGTGCCGCTCAAGAAGAAGCAAACGCGTTGATTGCGCGTGCGAAAACTGTACATCAAGAAGCTGATGATTACGCGGCACAAACACATAAAGCAGCTGATGACCAAGCTGCGGAGATTGTGCGCAAGGCTATGCAGGAGGCTACTGCTCAAGTTGAAGAGCGTAGATCTGCCGCTCAGCAGGAATTGGATGGTATGACTACTCGTTTAAGCCAGTTGCAACATCGTGAGGCGACTATTACGCAGCGCGTTACTGAGTTGCGTTCATTGTTTGCTAATGCATTCTCTGGATTTGATTTTGGCGATGCTCAGCAGGCTCAGCAGGATCATCAGGATGCTGAAGCAAATGTTGACACAGGCGCGCAATCTGTTGCAGACGCTAAGCAAGCTCAGCGAGACGTTCAAGCAGCTTTGGCTGAAGCTGAGGCGGATCAAGATTAGTATGATGGTGAGTAGTAACGTAAGCGTTTTTGAATTGATTTACTTTTTAAATGGTTAGCTTACGTAAATATCATACATACGAATATTGTAGGTATTTGAAATAACATATTGATAATGAAATGGAAGGTAATACAGTGACCGAGATCACCGCTTTGACTGATGAAGCATTGCAGGGTTTGCGAGAAGATTTTGACGCAAATCCTTTAAACCGTTTAGCTATGAATGGTGTGACTGCTGCTGGTATTGATAAGGTTGCGCGTAATTATGACCGCGCTCGCTTGCTGCAGCGTCGTTTTTCTACCATTGTTGATAACGGAGATGCAACACATCAGGATCGTTCTGGTCGTTGCTGGCTGTTTAGCTCTTTGAATGTGGCGCGTTTTGTTGCCAAAAAGTCGCTTGGTTTGAAGGAATTTGAGTTTTCGCAGAACTATGCTATGTACTACGACAAGCTTGAGCGAATTAACTACTTCTTGAAGGATGTTGCCGCTTTGGTTCGCGCGGGCGAGCCGTCGGATTCTCGTTTGATTCAACATTTGTTGCACGATGTTATGGGCGATGGTGGCCAGTGGACTATGGCTATGAACGTGTACAAGAAGTATGGTGCGGTTCCTAAGGATTTGTTCCCAGAAACCGCTTCTTCTAAGAATACTGGTGCTATGAATACGCAGTTGCGTGCACTTTTACACACTGCTGTAGCTCATATGTATGCTAATGCTACTGAAATTGATGAGATTATTGCAAAAGCTACTGCTGCAGGCCACAGGATTTTGACAATTCACTTGGGTGAGCCGCCTAAGAGCTTCGATTGGGAGTGGACTGATAGCGACGGCAAGTTCCATCGTGATGGTGAGATTACGCCAGTTGAGTTCTGGAAGAAGTACGTGAACGCTGGTCTTGAGGATTATGTGTGCTTGGTTGACGATCCTCGCGCTGAGCATCCTAAGGGTAAGAAGATTGCTATTGAGCATTTGGGTAATGTTGCCGGCGGAGATGCAACCGAGTATTTGAACGTGCCAAACCAGTTTATGAAGGATTGTGTGCGTAAGATTTTGGTTGAGCAAGGCATTCCAGTATGGTTTGGTGCTGACTGCCACCCTATGATGGATCGCGAGAATGGAGCTTGGGCTACAGATTTGTTCGAGTATGGTCGCGTGTATGGCGTTGATTTTGATTTGGATAAGGAAGAGCGCGTGCGTTTTGCTGATTCTGCAATGAATCATGCTATGGCTTTTGCTGGCGTGGATGTTGCTGATGATGGTACAACTACTCGTCGTTGGCGTGTGGAGAACTCTTGGGGCACGGATATTGCGGATAAGGGTTACTTTACGATGAGCGACGATTGGTTTACTGAGTATGTGTATGAGGTTGCAGTGCCGAAGAATCTGCTTCCGGAAGAATATCGCAAAGCACTGGAAGAACCAGCAATCGTATTACCGGCGTGGGATCCAATGGGCGCTTTAGCCTAGCTTAAGCGCATTGGGTGCTTAAGCTACTCCAAAGCGCCGCGCTCACTATTGCGAAAAGCACAGTGTGCTTTTCGCGTGAGCGCGGCGGTGCTTGCATCTTGAATAAAGATGCAAGCACCGACCACATCAAATGTAATAATTCCCACAGGTATCTCCATATGATACTGTGAATATGTTTAGAAGCATAAACATTTGTTTGTAATTAGTAGATATTGCTCGTATTGCTACTGTAAGAGGATTAATACGGATGGAGAGTATTCATAACACTAGTAATAACGCATCTTGCGCTACTTTGCAGCTAGATAGTAGTGCTGTGTTTCCGGAAACAGTAGATGTGAATATTCGTCAGCTTGATCCTATTCCAGCTCCTCGCGAATTTATACAAACAATGCCAATTGCTCCTGAAATTAGTTCTTTAGTGTTAAAATCTCGCCAAGAAATTCGCGATATTTTGCACGGCACAAGCGATCGTTTGCTCGTAATTGTAGGTCCTTGCTCTATTCACGACCCAAAGGCGGCTCATGAATATGCTCAAAAATTATCTGAAGTTGCTAAAGATTTAAGCGATCAGCTGATGATTGTGATGCGCGTTTACTTCGAAAAGCCGCGCACAACTGTTGGCTGGAAGGGCTTAATTAACGATCCTGATTTAGACGGCAGGTTTAATATTCGAAAAGGTATGGGTTTAGCTCGTTCAATTCTTTTGGATGTTTTGCAGCTTGGTCTGCCTACCGCTACGGAATGGCTTGATCCTATTACTCCGCAGTATTTATGCGATTTAGTTAGTTGGGGTGCAATCGGCGCTCGCAATACTGAATCTCAAGTGCATCGCGAGCTTGCCAGTGGTCTTTCTATGCCTGTTGGCTTTAAGAATGCTACGGATGGTTCTATTAAAGCAGCAGCTGATTCTTGTTACACGGCTAGTTTTGAGCATCATTTTCTTTCTATTAATCTTGACGGTAGTGTTATTTCTGCCGAAACAAAAGGTAATCTCGATTGCCATATTGTGTTGCGTGGATCTAATAAAGGCCCTAATTATGATGCAGAATCTGTAAAATCTGCGTTGCAAGCTCTTGATTCTTACGATAAACATGCCCAGCAAAGTATGTGCACTAGGGGCATTATTATTGACGCTGCTCACGGAAATTGCGGCAAGAATGAAATTCGTGAAGCTCAAGTAGTTCAGAATATTGCAGAGCGCATAGCTAAGGGCGAGCGTGGAGTCTATGGTGTTATGATGGAAAGCTTCTTAAAGGGTGGGCATCAAGCTCCTGCTCCTTTAAGCGAGCTTGAGTACGGAAAATCTATAACTGATTCTTGCATTTCTTGGAATTCTACTAAAGAATTGTTGTATACTTTAGCTCAAGCTGTTACGTCTAGGCGTAATTTAGCGTAATTTATTTAGAATTGGGTGGGTTTTATGCAAGCTCAAGATCAAAAAGATGCTCAGTCTGTACGTCGTGCTGTTGAGGCCGAAAAAAATCAGCTTAATTCTTCTAAATTCAAGCGTTGGGAAGATCAGGTTGGCGTTGATTGCATTATCAACCGCCGCGTGCTTGAGCTTGAGCCGCTTCCAACTCCTGCTCAGGTGCTTGGCGAGTTGCCGTTGTCGCCGTATGCGCAGGATATTGTTGCTGAGTCGCGCGATGAGATTCGTGGCTGTTTAAATGGTGACGATGATCGTCTTCTTGTTATTGTTGGCCCGTGTTCTGTGCATGATCCTAAGGCTGCTCTTGATTATGCGAGTCGTTTAGCTAAGTTGCGTGCTGAGCTTGAAAGTGAGCTTCTTATTGTTATGCGCGTGTATTTTGAAAAGCCACGCACGGCTCTTGGTTGGAAGGGTTTGATTAACGACCCGGATATTGACGGAACGCATGATATTCATAAGGGTTTGTTACTCGCGCGTAAGACTTTGCTTGACGTATTGGATGCTGGTTTGGCTGCTGCTACTGAGTTTTTGGAGCCGACTAGCCCTCAGTTTATTGCTGATGCTGTGAGTTGGGGTGCGATTGGTGCACGTAATACCGAGTCTCAGATTCATCGTCAGCTTGCTAGTGGTCTTTCTATGCCGGTTGGTTTTAAGAATGCTACTGATGGTTCGATTTCTGCGGCTGTGAATGGTTGCTTGGCTGCGAGCCAGCACCATACGTTCTTTGGTATTGATCATCTTGGTCGCGCTTGTGCTGTGCAGACTCTTGGTAACCCGGATTGCCATGTGGTTTTGCGTGGTTCTAGTAAGGGTCCGAATTATGATGCTGCGTCGGTTGCTTCTGCTGTGGCTTCAATTCGTTTGCGTTTGGGCACTGGTTGTGTGGCTTCTAACGGCGTTGTTGTGGATTGTTCGCATGGTAATTCTGGCAAGGATGAGCATCGTCAGATTGAGGTTGTGCGCGAGATTGCGGATCGTTTGGCTGCTGGCGAGCAGGGCATTAAGGGCGTTATGATGGAAAGCTTCTTGCAGGGCGGCAATCAAGATCCTGCTCCTCTTAGCGAGCTTGAATACGGCAAGTCTATTACGGATCGTTGTATTTCTTGGGAAGATACTGCCGATTTGCTAAGAACTTTAGCTAAATCTGTTGCAACACGCCGTAGAGATTATAGATTATAGATTATAGATTATAGTAAGATAATCTTAATTTACTTCTACTTGGCTTATATTTCTTACTGTATTTGCCGTTTATTTTTGCACTATATTTTGCGTACAAGGGAGTGTGTTGAAATGTATAACAAAGACTTGAATAAAGCGAATAAAGGTTTTGCATGTAAAGCGTTTCCGATTGTGAAATATGTGTTGTTCGCTTTGATTGCAACTGGTGTTATTCTGCTTGCTTTTGCGTGGTATCGTGGCACTCACAGTGCTGGGTATACGCTTGTGACGGATTCTGCATTTTGGTTTAGCGTTTTTATGCCGTTTGTAACTGGAATCGTTTTGCTTATTTTTGCTCGCGGATGGCGTCGCATTGTTGGTACTTTAGTTTGTGTGCTTCTTATAGCTGGATTTTTCGCTTTTCTTGCTTTGCAAGATCAAATTATTGCGTTTTTCAATGTTCCTATTACGAATCCGTGGTTTGATTTTCAGTGCGGCGCATTGCTGAAGATTGCTACTTTAACTTTTGTTATTATGACTTTAGTATGCGTGTTTTTGGTTAAGAATAACGATAAATGCGTAAGTAGCGAAGTAAAAAAGGATGATTCTGCTCATGTCTAATACTGAGAAAATTACTAAAGTTGCTGTTGTTGGCGCTTTGGATGAGGAAGTTGCTCATATTGCTAGCGCGCTTGAGAATGTGACTCACGATAAGTCTGCAAGTCTTGATGTATCTTGCGGCACTCTTGACTCGGCGAATGGCAGCGAAATTGAAGTTGCAGCTACGGTTGGCGGAATGGGTCTGGTAAATGCTGCTGCAACTGTGCAATATCTTATTGACGCATACCATCCTCAAGTCGTAATTTTTTCTGGAATTGCAGGAAATCTTAATAAAAATTTGCATACGAACGATGTTGTTCTTGGAAAAACTGTAAAATATCTCGATACTGATATGCGCTTAATCGGTCAATGGAAGCCGTTTGCAAGCGAATTTCATTCGGATGATTACTTGCTTAAAGTAGCTAGCAAAGTGCTTACCGATATGAAAATTACGCATATTGCTGGCACTATTGCGTCCGGCGGCTATTTTGTTGATTCGCCAGAAAAAGTTGCGGAAGTAATTGCAGCTACTCAAGCGGATGCTGTAGAAATGGAAGGAGCAGCAGTCTTGCATGTTGCTGCTCGTAACGACGTTCCTGCTTTAGTTGTGCGCGCAATGAGCGATAATGCGGACACAAAATACGAGGATTTTCATACTTTTGATATTTCTGAATATGCGGACACGGCTGCAAAAATTACGGTAAATATTCTTCGTAATTTGTGACATTTCGACACGCTGAGACGGTCGCCGACTTTCATTTTACTTAAGTCGTGCAATCGCTAGCTTCAAATACCGCCATTTTTGATACCCACTTTATTTTTGCCGGTGCGGTTTAACCCACCTATTTATGATGGTTGCGTTAATAAAAAAAAGATAGGGATTAATTAAAAGAATGCGCCCAATTCGCAAATACGGCTATAGGAACGCGAAAGTGTGGTGGGGCGCAAGGCAGTTCTTCATGAAAGGAAAGAAGAATATGCGTAACGATATGAGTAAGTTAAATATAAACAAATTGAATGCAACCAAAATAACTACAACAAAATCAAATAAAAGCGTACTTAAGTTCCGCACTATTGCTGCGGCAGCGCTTACCTTCGGCTTGTGCGCAACTTGCGCTGCTTGCGGCGACAACGTTCCTGCTGATAATTCCAACGCAACTGGTGCGCAGAATGCAAAAATTTCCGGCAATTTCCAAGGCTCTGGCGCTTCTTCGCAGCAGGTTGCAGTAGAGGCATGGATTGCAGGATTCCAATCTAAAAATCCTGGCAGTAAAATCGCCTATAATCCGACTGGCTCAGGCGCAGGAGTTACAACATTTATGACGGGAGCCACAGCATGGGCTGGATCCGATAAATCGCTAAGTGACGACGAGATAGAAAAGTCAAAGTCGGTTTGCGCAAATGGCACTACAGCTTTCGACGTTCCAGTATACGTATCTCCAATTGCTGTAATCTTTAATCTAAAAGGCGTTTCGGATGCTGGAAAACACATAAATATGGACGCTTCTACAATCGCCAAAATCTTCGACGGCAAAATTACGCGCTGGAATGACGATGCAATTAAAGAGCAAAATCCAAAGCTAAAGCTTCCAGATAAGGCGATTACAGTTGTTCACCGTTCCGATAAGTCTGGTACGACGCAGAACTTCTTAAGCTATGTGAAGGATGCAGCTCCAGATGATTGGTCGCACAATCTTTCTGAAAACTGGCCAAATAGCGTCGGTCAAGGTGCGAAAGGCACTTCCGGTGTTGTGTCAACGGTTCGCATGGCTGACGGTGCTATTGGTTACGCTGATTTTTCTCAAGTTGGAAAGCTTGGCACTGTTGCTGTGAAGGTGGGGGATACTTATAATGAGATTTCTCCTGAAGCGGCTTCGCAAACTTTGGCTGATTCCGAAATTGATTCTGATATCTTGGCAAAGTATCCTAACCGCGTTGTTATGAAAATTAATCATAATACGCAAACTAAGGGCGCTTATCCGATCGTGCTAGTTTCTTACGATATTTCTTGCCCGGTTTATAAGGATGCTTCAACTGCGCAGTTTGTGAAGTCTTGGCTTAGCTACGTAACGAGTAGCGAAGGCCAGAATGCTGCTTCTTCTGCTGCTGGAACGGCTCCACTTCCGCAAAATTTGGTTAGCAAAATTAACAAGTCAATTAATACAATAAAAATCGGAAAGTAAAAATAAAAAGTAAAAACTTTTCGTAACTGATATTATAAAAATATTAGTTAAAAGGAGCATGATTGAGTTCTACGAAAAATGCGACAGCAGTTGCGAATAGAGCAAACGAAGCTGCTGAAATTTCTGAGAGTAATAGCAAAAATTATGCAGGTACTCATATTGCGGATCGTCTTTTTAAAGGCGTGGCTGCAAGCTGTGGCATGCTGATTTTGTTAGTGCTTACTGCAGTCGCGGTATTTCTGCTGTTTCGCGCGTGGCCGCTCATAAGCGGGAGTCACGCGCAAGTAAATCGCGTATTTTCCGACTTTACTGGTGGTAAGGCACATGATTTCATAAGCTACGTAGCTCCTCTTATTTTTGGGACTGTGCTTATGTCTGCGCTCGCACTGCTGTTCGCATTTTTTGTGGCAATTGGTATTGCGCTGTTTATTGCGTATTATGCTCCTAAAAAAATTGTTCCGCTTTTAAGTGGAGTGGTTGATTTGCTTGCTGCAATTCCGTCCGTAATTTATGGTTTGTGGGGCGGATTGGTTCTAGTGCCAGCAATATATCCATTTTGGGATTGGGTTTCTAAAGTTTTTGGCTGGATTCCGTTGTTTGCTGGCCCTGTAGCAAATCCTTCCAGAAGTGCTGCAACAGTTAGCTTAGTTTTGGCTGTTATGATTTTGCCGATTATTACTTCGATGGCTCGCGATATTTTCCAGCAGGCTCCTCGCTTGCAGCAGGAGGGTGCGTTGGCTTTGGGTGCTACGAAGTGGGAGATGATTAAGTTAGCTGTTTTGCCGTTTGCAAAGTCTGGTATTGTGTCAGCTTCTATGCTTGGGTTGGGTCGTGCACTTGGCGAAACAATGGCAGTTTTGATGATTTTGTCTCCTGGATTTACTTTTGGTATCAATATTTTCAAAGCTTCTCAAAATCAAACTATTGCCGCAAATATTGCAGCGCAATATCCGGAAGCGAATGGTCTTGGCGTAAGTGCGCTTATTGCAACCGGCTTAGTTTTGTTCGTTATTTCTTTTGCAGTCAACTTTATTGCTCGCAAAATTACAGGAAAGGCGGGCGCATAAATGGCAAATCAAATTAATAATATTGAAAAGCTTAGTGAAAGTGCTTCTGCAGAAAGTGTTTCTATTGAAAATACTTCCGCTGAAAATTCCGCAGCTCCGGTTATTGACTTCAATAAATTCCGTCCAACCAGATCTTCTATAGCCGCACGCAAACGCAAGGACATGCTTATGCGCGTGCTGATTTTCTTGTCGTTTATAGTGGCGGTTATTCCTTTAGTTTCATTGCTTTTAACAACAATTATGAACGGCATTAAGCGCTTAAATCTTGACTTTTTAACGCATAATATGACGTACGTAGTTGGCGGCGCAGCCACTGGCACGGGCGGTTACGGCGGTATTTTGCATGCCATTATTGGAACTCTTGAAGTAACTCTTGGAGCTATGCTTATTTCGATTCCAATTGGTCTCATGTGTGCAGTGTATTTGGTTGAGTATGCTCGAGGAAACAAAATTTCGCGCATAATTAATCTGCTTGTGGATGTTATGAGCGGTATACCGTCAATTGTTGCTGGTTTGTTTGCATTTTCTATGTTTGCTCTTCTTGCAGGTCCTGGAACTATTAACGGTTTTGAAGGATCGGTAGCACTTTCGTTACTGATGTTGCCAACTGTTGTAAAGTCTTCTCAAGAAATGCTAAAAATTGTGCCGAACGATTTGCGCGAAGCTGCTTTAGCTTTGGGTGTAACAAAGCAGCGTATGATTACGAAAATCGTTTTGCGCACTGCTCTTCCGGGAATTGTGTCTGGCTGTATTCTTGCAGTTGCGCGCGTTATTGGCGAAACTGCGCCATTGCTTATGGCTTCAGGCTTTATTGCTTCCACGAATTTCAACTTATTCGACGGGCAAATGACGACTTTGCCGGTTTATGTTTATCAAGAATATTCTAAACTTTCAGCAAATTGCCCAGCTAATGCGCCAGCTTCTTGCGTTACAACAATTCCAATGGAGCGCGCTTGGGCTGCCGCTTTGACGCTGATTGTGGTGGTGCTGTTGCTAAATATTATTGGACGCGTGGTGGCTCGCATATTTGCGGTGAAGTCGAAGTAAATTGCGCTAAAGGCAAAGTAAGGCGAAATAAATTTTTAGAAAGTGAGTACAAAATGGGTCAGCGCATTGATGTTAAGCATTTGAATATTTACTATGGTGATTTTCTAGCAGTGGAAGATGTTAACATAAACATTGAGCCAAATAAGGTGACGGCTTTTATTGGACCTTCTGGATGCGGAAAATCAACCGTTTTGCGCACTTTAGACCGCATGCACGAGATTACGCCGGGTGCGCGCGTAGAAGGTCAGGTACTGCTTGAAGGCCGCGATTTATACGGCAAAGATGTGGATCCTGTGGCAGTTCGGCGAGATGTTGGAATGGTGTTCCAGCGTCCGAACCCGTTCCCGACTATGTCTATTCGAGAAAATGTGCTTGCAGGCGTGCGTTTAAACAATCGCAAGATTGCTAAGCGGGATGCCGACGACTTAGTTGAGTGGGCATTACGCGGTGCAAACTTATGGAATGAAGTTAAGGATCGTTTAGATAAGCCTGGCATCGGTCTTTCGGGCGGTCAGCAGCAGCGACTTTGTATTGCTAGAGCAGTGGCAGTACATCCACAAGTCTTGCTTATGGATGAGCCTTGCTCGGCGCTGGATCCTATTTCTACGTTGGCTGTGGAAGATTTAATTAACGAGCTTAAGCACGATTATACGATTGTGATTGTGACACATAATATGCAACAGGCTGCGCGTGTTGCCGATTACACGGCTTTCTTCAATTTGAAGGCCGTTGGTAAGCCTGGTCATTTGGAATACTTTGCTGACACTACTACCATGTTCAACAATCCGCGCAATGACGAAGCTGAGCGCTATATTTCCGGTCGTTTTGGGTGAGTTTTGGCTTAGTTTTGGCGCTGACTCGTCTGAATTTTTAGCTGAATTTTTGGCGAGTCTTGCGTTAGTCTTGCACGGGTTTTGCGTTGTATTTTCAGCTATTTTGCTGAATTTTTAACACTTTTGCATTGTTCTGTTGGTCAGCACGTGCGCGTAAGGTCAGAGCTGTTCGGTTGTTCAAAGGTATCGCAATTTTCATAATTTTATGTAAGATTTTGTGATGCTTTCGTTCTTCCGACGAGTCGCAGTAACCTCTGCGTGAATGCCCAAATGTAATTGCGTTCGCGATTGCTCAAGTGCTTTCGCCGCGCTTTTTCATGGTCTTTTGCGCGTCAAAACCAAGGAACAGAGAGTTTATGGAAAAGTTCTTCCATCTCAAAGAAAACGGTACGAATGTATCAACGGAGATCACTGCAGGTCTCACTACATTCTTTGCAATGTCATATATTATCGTCGTAAATCCAATGATTTTAAGCCAAACTGGCATGCCTAAGGGTGGCGTTTTCCTCGCTACAATCATCGCAGCAATCATTGGTACCCTTGTTATGGGCTTGTTTGCTAACGTGCCTTACGCACAGGCTGCTGGCATGGGTCTTAATGCATTCTTTACATATACAGTTTGCTTTGGTCTTCATTTTACTTGGCAGGAAGCCATGTGCATGGTGTTCTTGTGCGGTTTAATTAACATTATTATTACCGTTACCAAGATTCGTAAAATGATTATTCGCGCCATCCCGACTTCGTTGCAACACGCAATCGGCGGTGGCATTGGTTTATTTGTGGCTTATGTTGGCATGATGAGTGTTGGTCTTATTACTTTCACTTCTAAAGATCCTGCCGCGGCTGCAAAGAGTAAACCAACTGCAGCAATTCCTGGGCTTGCTGTATTTAATAATCCTGTTTTATGGCTTTTCCTTATTGGCTTAGCTTTGGCTATTGTTCTTACCGTTCTTAAAGTTCGTGCGAGCTTGTTGATTACCATTGTTGTTACTTCTTTGATTGGTATTCCTTTGGGCTTAACTTCTTTGAACAATGCAGTGTCTGTTACTGACGCTTTTGCTCAGCTCCCAACTACTTTCGGCGCTATTTTTAGCAATAAAGGTTTTGCATCATTGTTTGCTGATCCTGCTCGTTTGCCGCTTGTGTTGGTAACTATTTTTGCATTCTCAATGTCGGATACTTTTGACACTCTCGGCACCTTTATTGGTACCGGCCGTCGCACTGGTATTTTCTCCGAGGAAGACGAGAAGGCTTTGGAGAACGGTTCCGGCTTTAGTTCCAAGATGGATCGCGCATTGTTCGCTGATTCTATTGCTACTTCCGTTGGCGCAATTTGCGGTACTTCTAACACCACTACTTATGTAGAATCTGCTGCTGGTATTGGTGCCGGTGGCCGCACTGGTTTGACTTCTGTGGTTGTATCCGTGTGCTTCGCGCTTTCTATTGTTCTTGCACCTTTTGCTTCTGCAGTTCCTGCAGCTGCAACCGCTGGCGTGCTTGTGGTTGTTGGTTGCATGATGGCAAGCTCTTTGAAGGAGATTGCTTGGGACGATATTTCCGAAGCAATTCCTGCATTCTTTGCTGCTGTATTCATGGCGTTCTCGTACTCGATTTCTTACGGCATCGCTGCAGGCTTCATCATGTACTGCTTAGTTATGACTTGCAAGAAGCGTGCTAAGGAAGTTCATCCAATGCTTTGGATTGTTTCCTTGCTGTTCTTGCTTGATTTCGTTGCTAACGCTGTGCTGTAAAAGTCTAGAATGCTGTAAGCAATAAACTTACAGAGCAGCGAAAATAATGTATTTGAGGGTGTGTAAATGCATGCCCTCTTTTTTATTTCTATATGTTACATAAATTCTTATTGACATTGTCTTGAATTTGTATTAGACTTTCCCATCGTAAACCACAGACCGTTGGTGGGATCGCAGGATTCCCGAAATTGATGTGTCAAGCCAGCACAGGTTGAGCGATGATTTATAGCGAATTGCGTTATAAGTCGAAAATTTAAGTACGTTTTAGTGCTTTGTATGTTGCTCTGCCGGTGCGCAGGGCTTTTTTATTGCTCTGAAAAGCTGTGCTTTTGATGCATTTCTTTCAAATCGACGGCCAATTTAGGAAGGAACGCCATGAAGAGGCCCGAAAAGGAAGCGGTAGTTGCAGAGCTTACTGGATTATTCCGTAATGCAGATGCTATCTACCTTACCGAGTACCGCGGGCTTACCGTTCCGCAGATTTCTACTCTGCGTGAAAAGCTAGGCCGCGATACTTCCTACTCTGTGGCGAAGAACACGCTTGCTCGTATTGCTGCTAAGGAAGCGGGCATCGAAGGTCTTGATGAGCTTCTTGCTGGTCCAACTGCTATCACCTTTGTGAAGGGTGATTTCATTGAGGCTGCTAAGACCTTGCGTGATTTTGCCAAAGAGAATAAAGCCCTCGTTGTCAAGGGCGGTTTCGCAGATGGAACCGTTTACGATGCCGAAGGCGCAAAGCAACTCGCCGACTTGAAGTCGCGTCCACAGTTGCTTTCCGAAATGGCCGGCGCGCTCAAGGGCACCATGTCCAAGGCCGCCTACTTGTTCAACGCTTTGCCAACCAAGGCAGTGCGTACTATCGACGCTTTGCGCGAGAAGCAGGAAAAGGCCGCTTGATTCCCTTGCAGCTTGCTGCATGAGACTAATAAATAATAAAAATGTTATGGTCGTAAGGCACAACGTGTGCCTGGCCAAGTAAGAAAGGAAGCCATTATGGCTAAGCTCACTAGTGAAGAGCTTCTTGAAGCTTTTGGTGAAATGACCCTCGTTGAGCTCTCTGAGTTCGTCAAGGCCTTTGAAGAGAAGTTCGACGTCGAGGCTGCTGCCCCTGTCGCCGCTGTTGCCGCTGCTCCAGCTGCTGCTGGCGCTGCTGAGGAAGAGAAGGACGAGTTCGACGTCGTTCTTACCGCTGCTGGCGACAAGAAGATTGCAGTCATCAAGGCTGTGCGTGCTTTGACCAGCCTTGGCTTGGCTGAAGCTAAGGCTCTCGTGGATGGCGCTCCAAAGGCTGTTCTTGAGAAGGCTAAGAAGGAAGATGCCGAGAAGGCTAAGGCTGCTCTTGAAGAGGCCGGCGCTTCTGTGGAACTTAAGTAGTTCTAGCTTTTTATTGCTTTGCGTGTGACGTAGTTTTATGTGTATGCGCATAGTGAAAATTAGGCGGTAGGATTATTCCTGCCGCCTTTTGTGCTTTTGTGGTAGAAAGACGATGTATACCGAATACATGCATAAATAGATATAGATATGTAGATAATGTATACGATGATGTAATGCATAGTGAAAATCATACATACAGGAAACAGAGCATAGTGAACATAAACTTAAGATTTGTAGATTTTGTCGCAGTGTGCAATAATCGCAAGTTGAATTTGTTTACTGCTTGTTTTTATATAGTCTAGTTTGAACAATCTAGGTTCTGTCTTAGCGTTGAGATCTACTAGCGCTTTGGTTTAGTTGATGGTTTGTGTTGTGCTGTTATTTCGGCGTGTTGTTATGCGTATATGCTGGAAGAGTATTGTTTTCAGCTGTTAGTTTGTGTTTGTTAGAAGTTTGTTTGTTTTTCCTGAAAATTTTCTGAAAAAAATCTTTAAAATTCTTGAAATTATTATTTTTTATACAATATGCGCAATATTGCTTTAAATATTAAGATTTATTAATACAAAAACAATAAATATTTTAACAACAATGTTAGTAATTACTGTTTTTTGCTGTAGATTAAGCTTGATTTTGTAAATGAGGTAGGGTATCTTGATATCAGTTGCGTTAGGTTTTTGCGCCTTGCGTGATTCTTGAGGGGTTGTAGCCCCTTAAGATACTGAAGTTTTCTTCGTGCTATGTAGTGCGAAGGAGAAGAGGAAAGGAAAATACTATGTTGAATAAGAAGGCTATTGCCGCACTTGCTGCTGGCGCCACACTTCTCTCCGGTTTCGCTTTTGCTGCTCCAGCAATGGCAGAGGATTCTTGGTCTCACGTTTTGCCAGGCGGCGATCCAGATGCTCCTGCAGCTGTAACTCCAGCTCCAGCACCTAAGGCTGAGGATATGACTGCTGAGCCAGGTAACGAGAATCTTTACACCAACTATCAGGGTCTTACCACTGTTTTCGCTAAGCATGGTTTGACGAATGTTGCTGCTTA
>NZ_KQ956835.1 GCF_001546485.1 Gardnerella vaginalis
CTTGACCTCACAACACTAAACACCAAACACATCAGACAAAACTCATAGACGATACGCAAGCATAACGAAAACAAAAATCGTAACTCAAGAGAAATCAACTATCTCACACAGCCACATATATAAACCCGCCAGCCAAACACCACCCAAAACTCGCGCCACATTAAACGATACAAGTTGCGAGTAAACTAAATACGTTACGATTACGAAGTTACGTAAGGAATACTTAAAAAGCTAAGGAATAGCATGAATAACAGCGAAAAGACGCAAGAAGTAGCAGCCAAAATCGACGCACAAACCGAAGAACAAGCCGACGCACACAAAGCCGCCGCAAGCCGCGTAGAGCAAATGTACGAGTACGGCTACCGCAAGTCAAACTACGGCCCAGACGAGCTTGTAACTGATGCTCATGGCAATCCGATTAGCGTTATGGACGCCATGCTCAGCGCCGACGACGCTGCGCGCACCGAAACGCACACGCCTCACCTTTGCTTCTACTCCCCTCGTATTCCAGGAAATACCGGTTCTGCGATTCGTCTTTGCGCTGTAACCGGCACGATTTTGCACTTGGTTGAGCCGCTTGGTTTTAATTTGCACGATACTAAGTTGCGTCGCGCAGGTTTGGATTATCACGATATGGCTCACGTTGTTTTGCATCCTAATTTTGAGAATTTAGTTGAGTCGATGCCAAATTCGCGAATTATTGCGTTTACTGCAAATGCCACAAAACTTTATACCGAAATTGAGTATAAGCCGAACGATATTCTGCTTTTTGGTCCAGAACCTGGAGATATTCCAGATCCGATGGATGTTATGGCTGGTCCACATGTTGCCGAACAGGTACGCTTGCCTATGCGCCCGTCACTCCGCAGTCTGAATCTTACGAATTGCGCTTCTATTGCCGTATACGAAGCGTGGAGGCAGCTCGGTTTTGCAGGCGGAAAGTAGTCACGAATTACACGACGTTTACATCATTGAGCATGCAACACAATCCACAATCTCTCCCGAAAGAATCTCTCCCGAAAGAATCTCTCCCGAAGGCACATCTCCCGAAAGCACATCTCACCGAGGACTCTCTTCAGGAAGAACATCTCCCCGAAAAATCTCCTCAATCATTGCGCGAATTGGCATCACTTACACGCAATAGCGTTGCACTTTTTTGGCACAATTGCGCACGCGATTTGCCTTGGAGATTTGGGCGCACTACCCCTTGGGGTGTTCTTGTGTGCGAAGTGATGAGCCAACAAACGCAAATGAGCCGCGTTGTACCATATTGGCTCACTTGGATGCAAACTTGGCCAGATGCACAATCGCTAGCACACGCTACGAGTGCTGAAATTATTACGGCTTGGGGTCGCCTCGGGTATCCTCGACGTGCATTGCGTTTACAATCTTGCGCCAAAGTTGTAGCAGAAACATATCACAATAAGCTGCCACGCACTTATGAGGAACTTACTGCCTTGCCAGGTGTAGGCGATTACACAGCCAGTGCGGTACTCAGTTTTGCTTATGGTAAGCACATTGCGGTGGTTGATACGAATATTCGCCGCGTGCTTGTGCGCGCTTTCACTGGGACTGAATCGCATGGCGGTAGCACAACGCAATCTGACCGCGAGCTTGCTGCAGCGGTATTGCCGGAAGATAATCACAGCGCTACCAGCGCTACCAATGCTACTAACGCTACTAACGCTTCCAGCGCTACCTGCACTTCATCTGTTTGGAATCAAGCAATTATGGAAATTGGCGCTACCATTTGCACAGCACAATCTCCGCAATGCACTGTATGCCCTTTGCAAACGTGGTGTCGTTTCAAAGCTGCTGGATTTCCAGGTCTTGGCGTACGTCGCACCCGTCCCCAGCAACATTTTGCCGGCACCAATCGGCAAGTGCGCGGCATTATTTTGCAAGCCTTACGTGAAGCACATAGAAAACAACAAGTATTGCAACATAGCGAAATCAGCAATTTATGGTCGAATCAAGCGCAACTTGGTGAATGCATTGCTTCACTCGATCATGACAGACTTATTACCATATTGCCAGATGGTACTTTAACACTACCTTAAGCAACTAAGTGAGTGAGTAAGTAAGTAAGTAATTACGCTGCTTTTATAACTCTTTAATGAACAATGTAATTACTTTTGTAAGTAAGTTTATCCTGTGTAGTTTGTAGTTGCATATAATTCGTCTCATCGACGTATGTATTACAATAGTAAGTATGTCAATGCCAACTACGTCACCACGCGATCCGCATAGCAAAGCGAGCACAATATTGCCGCGTAAGCAAAAGCGCAAGCCTGTACGTAAGATGAGTGCAGAACGACGCAGAATGTATCGTCGCCGCAGGATTGTGGTTGGCATTGCTTTGCTGTTGTTGTTGACATTGGCAGTGTTTTGCATTATCAGTTTAGGAAAAGGTCTTGCTGCTATTGGCAATGCAATTGCTGGTCATGAAGTTACTGTAGCGCGTAAATCTGTTCCTGATCCGCGTCCAGTTGGTTTAACTCCTCGCTGTAATGCTCGAGATATTCGCCTTGAACTTTCCGCTAAATCTCAAACTGTTCCTATGGGAGGCAGTGTTGAATTAACTGAGAGATTTATGTATGAGGGTAATACTTCATGTCTTATTGACGCTTCTAATATGAATGCTGTGCTAACTATCAACGCAAGTAACTCTGCAGCTCAAAATCAAAATGCGAAAGATAGTAAAACACATAAAAATAACGAAAATGCTGCTAACTTAAATAATACAGACTACTTATCTCATGCAATATGGCGATCTGACAGTTGTGACTCTGCATTAAAGCCGCTGCTTATGGCGAAGGGTGATCATTTCGAGAAGAAAATTACTTGGAATACCAATACTACCGTCGGAAAAGGCTGTAGTGCGGATGAAGATTTACCGAAGGTGGATCGCGGCACATACGTTGCGCGGCTTGAGCATAAGCGCGTACCGGGACTTCACAGCGAGCCAGTGCTCATTAACGTGCAGTAGGATTCACGCACGCGACGACCTGCTTGAGCGTAACACTCCAAACGCGAGAGAATCATCTCGCATTT
>NZ_KQ956836.1 GCF_001546485.1 Gardnerella vaginalis
AGTAACGAAAAAACGGGATTATACGTTACTAACGCAGTACGCAAACTGCGCGAGTAATGAAAAACGGTAAGCTCACGCGAGCTTACCGTTTTTATGGAGCATTTGCGGGAGATTTTCTCCGGCAAATGTAGTTGTTTTGTCTAATTTTTGGAACATTTGCCGGAGTTACGAATCAGATTACAAATCTAGGAAAAGCTGGTGGATCCGCGTATCGTCGTCAAGCTCCGGGTGGAAGGATGTGCCGATTTGGTTGCCTTGGCGCGCGGCAACAACGTGTCCGTCAACAGTTGCAAGAACTTCAGCATGAGAGCCGACTTCTGCAATATAAGGCGCGCGAATAAACGTCATCGGCACCTTGCCAAGATCGCCAAAATCAGCTTCGCAGTGGAAACTTCCGAGCTGGCGGCCGTAAGCGTTGCGCTTAACTGTTACATCCAGCGTACCGAAGCCGTTCACCTCGTTACCTTCCACGTTCTTCGCAAGCAAAATCAAGCCTGCGCAAGTGCCAAGAACCGGCATACCGCCAGCAATCCTCTCACGCAAAGGCTCGAGCATATTTTGCTCGCGAAGAAGCTTAGCTTGCACGGTGCTTTCGCCGCCCGGCAACACTAATCTGTCGAAAGACTGCTCCAAATCGCGCGCCTGACGAAGCTCTATTACGCGCGCGCCCAGCTTTTCCAGCATCAAGCGATGCTCAAGAAAAGCTCCCTGAACAGCTAAAACAGCTACAGTGTGAGTGGAGTTACCAGTAGTGGAGTTACCAGTAGTGGAGTTATCAGTATTGATAGGGGAGTTTGTCAAAATCACTCGCCTCGCTCAGCCATCAAAAGCTTGATTTCCTGCTCATTAATGCCAACCATAGCTTCGCCCAAATTCTCAGAAAGCTTAGCAATCATCTTGGCATCCTTGTAATTAGTTACAGCCTTCACGATTGCGGCGGCGCGCTTGGCTGGGTCGCCCGACTTAAAAATGCCGGAGCCAACGAACACGCCTTCAGCACCAAGCTGCATCATTAAAGCAGCATCGGCTGGGGTAGCAACACCACCTGCAGCGAAGTTCACGACAGGAAGCTTGCCATTCTGCGCAACGTACTTTACAAGTTCAAATGGCACGCGCAAATTCTTAGCTTCCTCAAAAAGCTCATCCTCACGCATGCTGGTGAGCTTACGAATTGCGGAATTCATCATGCGCATGTGGCGCACAGCCTGAATCACGTCACCAGTGCCCGGCTCACCCTTGGTGCGAATCATGGAAGCGCCTTCGTTAATTCGGCGCAGTGCCTCGCCCAAATCCTTAGCGCCGCAAACGAAAGGTACAGCAAAATCGCGCTTATTAATATGGTATACGTCATCGGCTGGGGAAAGAACTTCGCTTTCGTCAATATAATCAATCTCAATAGCCTCAAGCACCTGAGCTTCAACAAAGTGGCCAATACGGCACTTTGCCATCACAGGAATAGACACAGCCTCCTGAATGCCGTGAATCATTGCTGGGTCGCTCATGCGAGAAACGCCACCAGCTGCGCGAATATCTGCAGGAATACGCTCCAAAGCCATAACTGCGCAAGCTCCAGAATCTTCAGCAATTCGCGCCTGCTCTGGGGTAGTGACGTCCATAATGACGCCGCCTTTAAGCATTTGTGCAAGCTGACGGTTTAAAGCGGTGCGGTCTTCGCCGCTTTGATTTTGCGGATCTGAGGATTCGTTCACGGTTACTGTAGTATTCAAGTTCTCAGCCATCATTCCTCGCTTTGTGTGAGATGCGTTTTGTGCAGTTTTTGCACTGTATGCGCCTTGTTACGTTGCTTTACATCTGTATGTTTCGCGAATTTGCGTGCAGTTGCGCAGTAATTTTTGCAGATTATTGCGCACGTTTGCAAGTTTGCGTTCTGTTGGCATTTAACCACATTCGTAGGATATATACCTCGTAAAGCGCATGTATTTCATACATATTACAACTTTTATGAATATTACAACCTTGTGTGTTTGCTTGTGTGTTTGCTTGTGTGTTTGCTTGTCTGTTTGCTTGTGTGTTTGCTTGCGAATTTGCTTATTCATTCATACAAATTATTTTCATACAAATTATTGATGAGCTTTTTCATACAAATTATTGGTAAGTTTTTTGGATGAGTGCACGGTGAGCCTGGTTTGTTAATAGGCTACGATTGGTAAAGCCTGCGACTTGAGGCGTAATGAGTAAATTGTTACAACTTGCAATTGCAATTGCGCTGTAGCGTTGAGCAAAATAAAGAAAGAAATAGTAATAAAAATAAATAAATAAAAATAAATAGTAATAAAAAATTAGTACCATTTATATGCCATTTAGAAAGGTTATGGTATGGGTAACACAAAACCCGAGGAAGGCGTGCACGAAGAAATCGGCGCGACCGAAATGTTCTCTGGTAAATCTCAAGCAGCCGCATCTCAAGCGAGTACTTCTCAAGCGAGTACTCCTCAAGCGAGTACTGACGAATCGCTGAATGCTGCTGCAAAATCACATAATTCTTCGAGTAAGCATAAGCTCAGTAAACCTTGGTTATTTGCGATAGCGGTTATTGCAATTGTTGTAATAAGCGCGATTTTTGCTACGTTTACTACGCAGCACCAATCTCATTCATTGCCGATGTCATCAACGATATCGCACAAAACTGTCACAATCGGTTTAAAACTTGCTCCTACAAATCTCGATATTCGCAATCAATCTGGTTCTGCACTTGATCAGCTGCTTATTGGCAATGTGTACGAAGGTTTAGTTGCTCGTAATGCAAAAAACCAAGTTTCACCTTCCTTGGCAAAAAGCTGGGAAGTAAGCAAAGATGGTTTGCGCTATACGTTCCATCTTCGTAAGAATGCTGTATTTTCTAACGGTCACAAGCTGACGGCAAAGGACGCAGCGTGGTCGTTTAACGAACTTGTTGATAAGCAGTATCGCGGATCGAATATGGTTGGCAAAGTTGAGTCAGCAAGAGCGAAGGATGATTACACGTTTGAAATTACGCTTAAAGAGCCAAATGCTAAGTTACTGTGGGCACTTTGCAGCCGCTCCGGTTTAGTATTCGACAAAAATGCTCAATACGATGCTAAAACGCAAGCAGTTGGTTCCGGACCGTACGTAATCGACAAGTTCGTGCCGAACGATCGCGTTGTATTAAAAGCAAATCCGCGTTATAAAGGTATCCATCCTGCGCAAACCAGCAAAATTGTTGTGCGCTATTTTGTAGACGATAATGCTGCTGTTGACGCGCTTTCTTCTGGTGCTGTGCAAGCGCTGGCACCTATTTCTGGTCAACTTGCTAAGCCTTTTAAAGATGATTCCAAGCGTTACGTAGTGCGTGCTGGAAACGGTACCGACAAATTTGTACTTGCTATGAATATGAAGGGTGAGCGTACGAAAGATAAGCGCGTACGTCAGGCTATTCGCTACGCAATTGACCACAAGCAAATTATTGCATCTCGTGGCGGCACAGACGTGTCACTTGGTGGACCAATTCCGTCTCTTGACCCTGGCTATGAGGATTTAACGAAGTTGTATCCGCATGATGTACGTCGCGCAAAGGCGCTTATGAAAGAAGCTGGCTTCGATGAGTCGCATCCGTTGCAGCTTTCGCTTACTTATCCGAATATTTACGGTACGCAACTTGGTGACCAGTTGCGCTCGCAACTTAAGCCGGTCGGTATTGATTTAAAGGTGAATGTGGTTGAGTTTACTACTTGGCTGCAGGATGTGTATAAGAATAAGCAGTATGATTTGTCGATGGTTGATCACAATGAGAGTCACGATTTTGGTCAGTGGGCGGATCCTACTTACTACTACGGTTATGACAATAAGCAAGTGCAGGATTTGTACGCTAAGGCAATGCTGAGTGCGTCCGAAAGTGATTCGGCTAAATTGCTTGCTAAGGCTGCGCGAATTATTAGCAAGGATGCGCCGGCTGATTGGCTGTTTAATTACCGCGTGGTGACTGCGAAGGTGAAGAATCTTGAAGGCATGCCTTTTGACATGAATCAGGAGATTTTGCCGCTGTACAATTTGCGGCTTAGCTAGTGTTGGATTTGCTAAGCGCAAATCAAGAGACACTAACGCAGAACGCAATCTGCACCAGTAACG
>NZ_KQ956837.1 GCF_001546485.1 Gardnerella vaginalis
GCTGATAAGAAGCCGGAATCTAAGCCAGCTGATAAGAAGCCTGCTGAATCTAAGCCTGCTGAATCTAAGCCAGCTGAAAAGAAGCCGGAATCTAAGCCAGCTGAAAAGAAGCCAGAACACACTGATCAGAGTCATTCAGATCATGTGCGTCAGCACCATGCTGCTAATCGTTCCTTTACTAAGAAAGGAAAGAATGCTAGTGGTTCTGTCCATGCTTCTGCAGACTCGAAGTTAGATGCTACAGAAAGTGGCGAGAATCATGAGAGTGCTCATGTTGCCACTGCAAATAAGTCCGACAGTATTCAGTCTGAAACTAACGGTGCTACTGATAATAACAGTGCTAACAATTCTGCTGGTGCTGCTGGTGGTACTTCAAGTAAGGAACAGACTGCTGAACGTGCAACTGCAAAGGAACTGACTTCAAAGTTAGCTGTTACTGGCAGTGGCGTTGTTGCTGCAGTTGTGACCTTCTTGGTACTGATGGTAAGTGGTGCAATAACATTCACTGCGCGTAACCGTAGGGTGCATGCTGGTTCTAATGCTGCTGTTCGCAAATAAAATAATATAACTAAAAATAAAACTCGTGATTAGTTGAAAAGCTAAGAATGAGTGAATAAATGAAAAATGACTGAATTTAGTATTGAATTTTGCATATTGAACGATTTCAGTATTGAGTTTTGATTTTGTTAATCAATCTAAGTTTAGTTGTTACTAACGGCTGGTAAAAGTGCCCACTGCTCTTACGAGTGTGTGGGCACTTTTTATTAATGGTGCTAAGAATAAATATTTGCTCAAGTTTGACTCTGTTGAGATTTCAAGAATTGTAAATCTTCTTCACTCGATTACTGCTGAAAGAAGCACGACGATTTGCTTGAGCGCTGCGGTTTAGCGCGCGTGTTTGGAGTGCTTAACGTGCCGTAGACCTCC
>NZ_KQ956838.1 GCF_001546485.1 Gardnerella vaginalis
TACTGGGGTAACTGGCTTTGGAGCTGGGGTTAAGTGGAACACTGTGTTGCCGTCTAACGTGCCAAGAACATCAGAGATGCTTGGAGTTTGTGGCACTACTGGTGTAACTGGCACTACTGGTGTAACTGGAACTACTGGAGTTGGTTCCGGTGCTGGTGTAGGCGTTTCGTCGCTATACGCGTTTTCGTCGCTGAAACCGGTGAAGTGGTACATGCCACCTTCTTCAGATGGTGCAGGTGTTGGCACTACTGGAGTTGGTTCTGGTTCTGGTTCTGGTTCTGGTTCTGGTGCAGGTGTTGGAGCTGGAGCTTCATCACTGTACACGTCCTCATCGCTTCCGCCAATAGATCCTGCATAGTGGTACATACCGCTATCTTCATCTTCTGAATCAGGTGTTGGTGCAGGTGCAGGTTCAGACGTAACGTCTTCCTTGTCTCCACCGATAGCGCCTGGATAGTAGTACATACCTTGAGCATCGGAGTCAGCTGCTTGTTTTGTTTGTGCATCTGCAGCGTTGGCAGAAATGCCAAATGCAAGAAGTGTGCCAGCTCCTAAAGCGAGTAATGATGCAAATTTAGAATTCATCATTAACCTTCTCTCTTATAGTGTTCAATGTGTGGCTATTTTCACTTATATGAAGAATCAGGTGGGCAATGATTTTTTACAAGGATTATCTCTCCTGCTTCTCTGCAAAACAGTATATTCTGGTACGGGGGGGGGTTTCAAGGTATTTGCTAAAAACATCCGTATGTGTGTATATGGAAACTTTTCTATAAAATATAGAAAATCACTATAATTTTACTAAATTTATGCAATAAAAACATATAAATTATTATGCAATCCTATGCAAAACGATAAAAAATAATAATCTTTACAAACTAATAATTTATGCAAATATAACAATCATACCGTGTTTTTTATGAGCGACAGTCCGAAACTAGCAAAGTACATCTACGCTATAGTCCGTCTGTGCATGTTACTTTTTACGGTTTAACGTCTATATACATCTATATACATATGCGCACATGCTATATCTGCAATTGCGTGCACGCATTAGGTGAAAGTTGTAACAACTATGCGCAAAATAAAAAGCTGCAGCAAGTTAAGCTCACTTACTGCAGCTTGAATAACAAACTCAATTCATGTTGTGGCGTTACTTCTTCCTCGTCGTGTACATTTGCGTATTCAGCAATGTAGCATACCGCTTAATAACATGAGGACGAATAATCTTCATGGATGCAGTCATTAAGCCGTTTTCTTGCGTAAACTCTTCTGGCAAAATAATGAACTTGCGCACAGATTCAGCGCGCGACACGCCCTCATTAGCAAGATCCACAAACTTTTGCACTTCAGAACGAACCACAGCATTACTAGCCGCTTCCTCCATGCTCATCGTTGCGTCAAGACCCTTTGATTTAAGCCATGTGCGCAACGTTTCTTCATCCAACGTAACAAGTGCAGAAATAAACGGGCGCTTATCGCCAAGTACTAAAGCTTGAGATACCAGCTCACAGCGTTTAATCATTTCTTCAATAGGTCCAGGAGCAACATTCTTGCCGCCAGCCGTAATAATCAAATCCTTCTTACGACCAGTAATATAAAGCATGCCCTCATCGTCAATTCGCCCTAAATCGCCAGTAGCATACCATCCATCTTGAGTAAATGAAGTCTCTGTAGCCTCATCATTCTTATGATACTTATGGAAAACGCAAGTTCCCTTAATTTGCACTTCGCCATCAGAAGCAATGCGTAACGTAAAAGCTGGGAAAGCAATACCAACAGAACCTTCGCGGAAAGGAACGCCGATAGGAGTAAAAGCACATGGGGCAGTGGTTTCAGTAAGACCATAACCCTCATACACAGGAACACCAGCACCGCGGAAGAAAGAAAGCAGTTCAGGATCCAGCGGAGCGCCGCCAGCAACAATCCAGCGCGCACGACCGCCAAGAGCCTGACGAAGTGGACGATACACGAGAGGATCATAAGCAGTGCGACGAGCCTTAGTAAGAGTTTTAGCATCGCCAAACTCTTGCACTTCCTTCATGTATTGCTGAGCGGTAACAACAGCACCCTGGAAGGCTAAGCCTTTAGCACCATGACCAGCTTTCTGCGAAGCTGCGTTATACACCTTTTCAAGTACACGAGGCACCACAATCATTACTGTAGGTTTTGCAACTTGCAAATCAGAAATCAACGTAGAAATACCTTGAGCAATGTAAATACGTAGTGTGCTTGCCACAACAATATAATTAATAGCGCGTGCAAAAGAATGCGCCTGAGGAAGAAACAGAAGCACGGATCCGTCTTTTTCACTGAGCAGCTCAGGCAAGTAAATAGGCAAATTTAATGCGGTAGTGCAATAGTGTTCGTGTGTCATTTCCACGCCTTTAGGCGCAGCAGTAGAACCGGAAGTATACACAATAGAGCACAAATCAGTTTTCTTCACAGAATCAATACGCGCATCAAGCTCCTCATCGCTCACAGTGTAACCAAAAGCTTGAAGTTCCGCCAATCCGCCGGTTTCTATGCAAATAATGCGTTCCAAACTTGGGCATTCTTCAATAGCGCCATCAGCTTTATTGCGCATATCAGTGGTTCCAACAATAAGGAATCGAGAATCGGAATTATTGACAATATTACGAATTTGCTCAGCAGAATCTGTATCATAAATCGTAGCAAGAATGCCGCCGCAAGCCATTACTGCAGCGTCAGCAACATCCCACTCGTAGGATGTTTTGCACATAAGAGCTACAGCTTCACCTTTGCGCAAGCCATAGTGCATCAAACCTTTCGCTGCATCACGCACTTCCTTAAGGAACTGGTTGGCAGTTTTGGTAACCCACTGGTCGTTTTCTTTATACGTGTAAAGAGGGTCGTCTCCCATGCGCGCAGCGCGATCAGCATACAAGTCATAAATGCTCGTGCCTTCATCGAGGGGAGCGGCGCTTTCTGTTTTTGTAGTAAGCAAACCAGTTTCCGGATCGATAAACGTGGTAGTCGGCATTTCCGCGCCCCACTCTTCTACGCGTGGAAGACGTGGATTTTGCGAAAGTAAAGTATTCGCTGCGTTTTCCTGATCAGTATGAGGATAATCTGGTTCGCCTGCGCGGTCATCGCTGACTGGGTGTGCGAAGTTGCTGCCAATACGTAATGCTTTGCGTGCAAGATTAAACGCTTGCTGTTGGAGTGCATTAAAAACAGACACATCTGCTCCTTCATCATGCCAAAAGGCTTTTTTCAAACGCGCGGTTGCGATGCGTTTAGGACTGTTATCTATCATAATCGCTTGTGTGCTCAAGTACAGCTGCGACTGCAAGTAAATGTTGTGACTGCAAGTAAATGCGGTAAAAGGGATGTAAATAGAGTAGCTATCTTGCAATGCGTTAAGTCTATGTATGTGGTTACACTAGAAAAGTTGCTTTGGCGAGGGAATGTGCTGCTGGCTTTGTGATTGGCTTTGTGGCAGAGTTCCGTTATCGACTGGGCTGATGCCACTTATGGTTTTCGGCGCGTCGGTGCGCCTGAAGCTGGATTTAATATACAACTATCCAGACCATAAGGAGACCGATATGGCTACAAAAATTACTCTCGAAGGTGAATTGCGCAGCGAGTTTGGTAAGGGTGTTGCTCGCCGTTTGCGTGTTGCTCATTTGATTCCAGCAAGCCTTTACGCTGGTGGTGCTGAACCAGTGCACGTTACACTTCCAATGCGCGAAACCACTCTTGCTTTGCGTCACGCAAACGCTTTGTTCACTATTAAGTTCGGTGACGAATCTCGCATCGCAGTTGTGAAGGATGTTCAGCGTAACCCTGTAAAGCGTATCGTAGAACACGTTGATTTCTACGAAGTGAAGGCTGGCGAAAAGATTGACGTTGAAGTGCCAGTCTTCGTTGAAGGCACTCCAAAGGGTGCTGCAGTTGCATTCGTGGATGTCCAGGAGCTCAAGGTTCGTGCTGATGTTGCTAACTTGCCAGAGCGTTTGGTTGTGAACGTCGATGGTTTGACTGATGGTACGAAGGTGTTTGCTAAGGATGTGAAGCTTCCTGAGGGTGCCGAGCTTGACATGGATGGTGAAGAATCCGTTGTCAGCGTGACTGTTCCTGAAGATGCTGCTGCTCCAGCTGCCGGCACTGACGCTGCTGCTCCAGCTGCTGATGCTGCGCCTGCAGAAGAAAAGTAAGTTTGACACACTGAGCTGTTAATGAACTTATAAAAATATTTTTTAATATCGTAAGCCGCATAGTCGTAATGATTATGCGGCTTTTTGTATATAATTTCGCACATTTTGGCAATAAAATTTTTTCTTATAGAAGATTTTTTGTACGAATTTTCTCGTTTTAGATTTGCTAAAAACAAGAATCGTATTAATCTATACGTTAATTGCGTTAAAAGCAAGTAGTAAAGATACACATAGAAAAGAGACATAATGGCTGATTTAGAGGTCGCTCCAGATTTTGCGAACGCTTATGAGTCTTATGAACATAGCGATCCAACTCTGTTGAACAAATTAGCTGGCAATTTTGAAGTTCTGCCAAATGATAATCCAGTTTCGGACGCAAAGCGCAACGAACTTATTGATAAGCCTGCTTTCGGTCAGATTTTCTCCGACAATATGGCTCACATGTCCTGGACTAAGGGCGAGGGTTGGTCGGATCGTCGCATAGAGCCTTATGGTCCTTTAAAAATGGATCCAGGCGCATCAGTGTTGCACTACGCTCAAGAATGCTTTGAAGGTTTGAAGGCTTATAAGCGTGCTGATGGTTCCGTTTGGCTTTTCCGCCCAGATATTAATGCTGCACGATTCCAAAATTCTGCTAAGCGCTTGTACTTGCCAGATCTTTCTATTGACGACTTTATTGGTTCTGTTGCAGCTTTGGTAAAGCGAGATAAGGAATGGGTTCCAAGCCGTCGCGAATACACGCTGTACATGCGTCCATTCATGTTTGCTTCTGAGCCGTTCCTTGGTGTGCGTGAAGCTCATGAGGTTGAATATTGTGTAATTGCTTCTCCATCCGGTCCGTACTTCAAGGGCGGCTTGAAGCCTGTGAGCATTTGGGTTGAAGATCAGTGGTTCCGCACTGGTCCTGGTGGTACTGGTTTTGCTAAGTGTGGCGGCAACTATGCTGCTTCTTTGCTAGGTGAATACAAGGGCATTGAGCATGGTTGTGAGCAAGTGTGCTTCGTGGATGCTGCAACTAAGACGTATTTGGAAGAGCTTGGCGGCATGAACATGTTTGCACTCCATAAGGATGGTCATTTGGAGACGCCATCGCTTACTGGCAGCATTCTTCCTGGCGTTACGCGTCGTTCTTTGATTCAGCTTGCTAAAGAGGCTGGTCATGAGGTTGTTGAAACTATGATTCCGCTTCAAGGCTTACTTGACGATATTCGTTCTGGTGAGGTTACTGAAGTCTTTGCTTGTGGTACTGCTGCAATCATTACGCCAATTGGTCGTTTTAAGTCTGATGACTTTGATCTTAAGGTTGCTGATGGTGGTGTTGGTGAGTTGACTCAGGCTTTGCGTGATGAACTTCTTGGCATTCAGCTTGGCGATGTTGAAGACAAGCATAACTGGATGTGGAAGGTTTGCGACTAGGATTCAACAATCAGCAATATGTAATACATATGGGCAGATACTTTTCATATTGCGTAAGTATGACGTAAGTATTTGTTATGTATTTCGCAAATATTTAATAATGTAATATCAATGCAATATCGATATATTACCTATCGATATACTATGTGTGGCGCGTCGTGCTCTATATATGTAGATTCTTATATATAGTGCGGCGCGTCGCGTATTTGTGTAGCACGTATGTTGCATAACGGCGCATGCTTAATAAAAAGTTGAAGGGATATTTTGTGGAAGGCGCATTAGGGGATAACATTTTCTTTCTTATAGTTGAATATGTTGCTATGGGTTGCTGTGGCATGGTTGGGGGATTGTGGGCTATCCGCAAAAAATATGATGTGTTTGCCATTATTACTACGTCTTGGATAACTGCGCTAGGTGGCGGTATTGTGCGCGATGTGCTGCTGGGGGCACTACCTCCCGTAGGTATCGCTGATCGCGGTTTCGTTATTACTGGCTTACTTTCTGGCGTTATTGTTGCAGTTGCTCACCCTGAAATTGACAAATGGCGTTGGTTTATGCTAACTCTTGATGCGTTTGCTTTGGGCTTATTTGCAGTGAATGGTACTGCAAAAGGTTTGGATTTTCATATGTCTGGCATGGCGTCTGTGTTTTTGGGAATGGCAACTGCGTTAGGCGGTGGTTTGATTCGCGATATGATTTTGAACCAAGTGCCTGTTATTGTGCGCGATAAACATTGGTATGCGTTCCCAGCGGCTGTAGGATGCGTGCTCACTGTTTTTGTAGTGAAAGCGAAACATGCTGGCTGCTTTGGTGTAACAGTTGAGATTTTATTGGATGTACTTATCGTTGCGTTAGTAGTGGCAATGCGTTTGCTATCAGTGAAATTTGATTTAACACTATTTGGCGCACTGAATCGTACGGAACCCATTAAAGTACATCGTCCGCGTATTCGTCGCATTAATAATCGCCGTCATCGTTAATATTGGGTTTATAGGCCAAAAAGTGTGTAAGAAATCATGTCTAGGCCTTGCAATACAAGCGTTTTGCGGTAATCGAATCTGTTTTCCGCGCATTCGACACCTGGACAAAGCTGTGTAAAAAATCAGCTCATAACCCTTACGG
>NZ_KQ956839.1 GCF_001546485.1 Gardnerella vaginalis
CAAAGCCAGTCACTCCAGTAACCCCAGCTCCAGCGAAGAAAAAGTAAAAAATAACTGAAAACTGATAAACATATGGGTGGTACACAGTCAAACTATGTACCACCCATATGTTTATGGTTTATTAAGAACTAGAACTGCAAAAAGCAACGCAGCTCACAGCAGTTAACATAGAATATTCAAGAACAAAACACTCAAGAACAGAACATTCAAGCAGGGAATACTCATCCGCAAAAAGGATTATTCACATATAACCGTATGCACACAATGAGCAATTGTGTGCATACATAAAATCCTACGCAGCATCCACTGTGCACGCAGCAACAATGTTAAAAACCTAAACGTTCAAGCTTCTTAGGGTCACTCTGCCAACCTTTAGCAACTTTCACATGCAAGTCAAGCACAGCTTTTGTACCCGTAATGCGATTTACTGCTGTGCGTAAACGCTTCTTCACACGCACTAAATGTTCCGCACGATGACCAATAATAATCGGCTTCTGCGAATCACGCTCTACATACACTGACACAAGCACATGCGCTTTATTGTCATCGTATTGAGTATCTTCACCATCTCCCGGATACACAATATCGTCAACTACCACAGCTAGTGAATGCGGAAGCTCGTCGTCAAGTTCTTCAAGAAAAGCTCCGCGAATAAGCTCAGCAATCATGCTTTCAGGGGTTTCCTCGCTAAGCTGATCCTCAGGATACATTTGCGGGCCTTCCGGCAGATTATCAATCAAAACCTTCTTCACTTCATCAACATTATCTTTGGTAAGCGCACTTACAGGCACAATATCCGTAAAATCAGCAAACTGCTGAATTTCAAGTAAATGATGAACTAATTCATCACGGTTGAGCATATCAATTTTCGTCACAATACCAATAAGCGGCACTTTCCACGACCAGTTGCCTTGCTTATTTTTGGTAGCAAAATCAGAGCGCAGTCGGCTTAGGATTCGCCTGTCTCCAGGCCCTATCTCTTGATCTGCTGGGAGTAGGAACGCAATCGCGTCAACATCAGAAAGTGACTCGTCAACAATATCGTTTAAACGTTGACCAAGCAGGGTGCGCGGACGGTGAATACCTGGAGTATCCACTAATACCATTTGTGCATGTTCAGTTGTAACAATTCCTCGAATAGCTTTACGCGTTGTTTCTGGGCGAGACGACGCAATAGCAATCTGCGTGCCAATAAGAGCGTTCATCAGCGTAGACTTACCAACATTCGGCCTACCTACTACAGCAACAAAACCAGAACGATAGCCGTGAAAATCAGGAGCAGCAACAGTTGCATGTGTTGAAGCATCGAGGTTTGCGAACATGTCGTCGTCAAAGTCGTTCTCGTCGTCAAAGTCGTTACGAGCATTGGAATTGTTATGAGCATCAACATCGTTCATAGTATTCACGTTATTTTTACCATCCAGTTCTTTATTTCAACATATTTGTTTGCTTCATCTTACTAGCTTGTTGTAACGCGTTCGTTTGCTTACTTACTGTTACTGCAGGTTGTTCTGCATTACTATTTTCAGCTTGTTCTCCTTGAGGCTCCTCTAAGCCCTGCACATCGCGTTCAACGAGAATAGTTGACACTTTCTTTCGTCTACCAGCAGAATCCACTGCAGTAAGCTTCAGCCCGCGCGTAACAGCACTAGAACCTACAATCGGCACATTACCAAGTAGTTTCGTAAGCAAACCAAACACAGTGTCCACATCATCTTCGTCAATATGAACCTCAAAAATATCTTCCAAATCTGCAATCGGCGTGCGCGCAGGCATCTTCCACACACCTTCACGTATCTCTTCTGGATCTGCATGCTGCGTGCGATCATGCTCATCTTCCAGTTCACCAACAATCTGTTCAATAGCATCCTCAATCGTCACCAAGCCTGCAATACCACCGTATTCGTCAACAACTACGGCAACATGTTGGCGAATACGTTGCATTTCGTGGAATAAATCATCAACTGGCTTAGATTCCGGCACAAGCATAGGGTCACGGCTAATCGTGTCAACAGCTCTCGTAGAAGCTGCAGGATTAAACACAGTAGCGCGCACAGCATCCTTCAAGTATGCGACACCCACTAAATCGTCAACGGAATCACCAATAACAGGAACTCGAGAAAATCCGGAACGAGAGCATAATTTCAGGAAATTTTCCAGCGTTTCGTCACTTTTAACGCAAATCATATCAGTTCGCGGAACCATAATTTCGCGGGTCAACGTATCTGAAAGCGTAAGCACATTGCGCATCATTTCCGAAACTTCAGGATCAAAATCATTCGCTTCAACTAACCGGTCAATACTCGCTTTTGCCTGATCAAGTTGAATATCTTCCAAAGCTTCATCATCGGAAAGATCAGCATGCTTTTTCCTTGGAGCAACATCCACATCACCAGCAATATGCACAAGCGGATTCAACGCTATAGCAATTGACACTACGCGAGAAAGACGCATTAATTTTGCTACAGGCTGAGCAGCGCCAACAGAACGTGGACGAACAAGAATAGAAATAACAGCAACTACTACTGAAACAAGCATGCCAATAACTAACGTAAGCCATAAAGGCGATCCAAAAAATGCTACTAATGCTGCAACAAGCACACCATCTAACACATTGCACAGCACGCGTACAAACGCACAAGCTCCAGCCGTTGTATAACGGTCAGCAATCAGTTTTTTAACACGATGAATTCTTGATATTTTGCGCATGCGCACGATTGCGCTTATTTCATCATCATGAGTTTGCGCTTCAATCATGAGATTGTTTAAGCTTGCGCGAGTAACTCTTGGCACTGCTCCTTCAGCAGCAGCCATAGCAAGCGACAACCACACAAGAAGCATTGCCAGCACAAGCAGCACAGCTAATCCAAGCCACACGTGTAACGGCAATGCCGGAACCGATATGTTAGAAAATACTTGTTTAATATATTCCATAATTATACTCTTAATGCGCTTTAATGCTGTTTTTTATTTTTATTTTTGATACTACTCGCTTCATGCTCAGCATCGTAACGCTCAAGCTCATTTACAGCGCCTTCTGGAAGCGTAGCATCATATAATTCTCCTGAGCGCGCAGCAAAAAACGTGAGTAGCAACTGCCGTTGCAAACCAAACATTTGCTTTTCTTCCTCAGGCGTAGTGTGATCATAGCCAAGCAAATGCAAAATACCGTGAATAGTGAGTAGCAACATTTCTTCCATAGTACTGTGCCCAGCTGCGAGCGCTTGCTGCTCTGCCACCCACGGGCAAATCACCAAGTCACCAAGCATACCTTCAGAAACTTTATCGTCACTTCCAGGAGTTAGTTCATCCATTGGAAAACTCATAACATCTGTTGGACCTTCTAAATTCATCCAACGCTCATGCAAAGAAGCAATTGGCTCTGGGTCAACAAAAGTAATTGATAAATCTGAATGTGTGCTTACTTTCATTTGTTGAAGAACCCACATGCCGAGATCAGAGAAAATTTTTACGTCAATATTCCACACCGTTTCATTCATGACTTCAATGCTCATGATTTATCCGTTATTCCTCTCAGTAAATTCTTTAGTACGTTCACGTTTTTTACGCTCAAGCATTGCATCGTAATTTTCGTATGCTTCCACAATACGACCAACCAAAGCATGACGCACAACGTCTTCTGCTTGCAAATGCACAAAAGCAATATCTCGAACTTCGCCCAAAATCTTCTCAATAGAAACAAGACCAGAACGTGGCACAGCCAAATCAACCTGCGTACTATCACCAGTAATAACCATAGTGGTATTAAAGCCAAGACGCGTTAAAAACATCTTCAACTGCTGCACGGTAGCATTTTGTGCTTCATCGAGAATAACAAAAGCATCATTTAACGTGCGACCACGCATATAAGCAAGAGGAGCAACTTCAACAATATTCTCGTCAAGATAGCGTTTTAGTTGCGTAGAGCCAAGCATGTCTGAAAGCGCGTCGTACAGTGGGCGCAAATATGGATCAACTTTATCGTTTAAAGTACCAGGCAAGAATCCTAAGTTTTCGCCAGCTTCTACAGCAGGACGCGTCAGCACAATTCTGCGAACTCTACCATCTTCCAAAGCACGAACTGCTTTAGCAACTGCTAAATATGTTTTACCGGTACCAGCAGGACCAATGCCAAACGTTACAATATGAGCATCCATTGCCTGCACATACGCTGTTTGCCCAGCAGTTTTTGCACGCACAGGAATGCCGCCGGCAAACGTAATTACGCCCTTACTCATGCGCGCTCTACGACTCATTGCTCGACGATGAGCTTCTTCGCTAGAAGGCAACAAATCGCTGTCATTCCTTGAAAACTCGTTTTCGGAACGCGAAGCCACACTATTCGCAGCATAAGCATTCGCAGGAAAACTACTTCCAAGCACCCCACCATCGTGCCCGATACGATTTATGCGCACATTGTGTTCATCATTATGCAAAATATCACGCTCAAGCATGCGTCTTACTTCATACGCATCCATAGGTTGTTCGTAAGCTGCATCAATCATGCGCCTAAACGCATACTCAGCTTTCGCAGCATCTTCATCTGCTCTAGCTGAACGAGCAACAATTTGAACATCTTTGCCTCGTACAGTAATATCCGCTTCTGGAAAAGCATGTTCTA
Organism: Gardnerella vaginalis; assembly: GCF_001546485.1. Taxonomy (GTDB): domain Bacteria; phylum Actinomycetota; class Actinomycetes; order Actinomycetales; family Bifidobacteriaceae; genus Bifidobacterium; species Bifidobacterium vaginale_D. The sequence continues at coordinate 4,622 of NZ_KQ956839.1, forward strand.
CTTCACGCAAACCAGCATCCGCAGCGCCCAAAACCGCTACCGAGCTTAATTCGCTAGGAATTTGTACAAAACGCGTCGTACTTTTCGTCACGATTTACAAGCTACCTTCTACAAGTTTCTCACCAGTAAGCACATGCGCATGTACATGGAATACTGTTTGACCAGCATCAAGACCAGTGTTAAACACGAGTCGATAATCACCATGGAATGCGTCATCCGCAATATGTTGCGCCACTTGAGCAATATGAGCTAAAGTTTCAGGAGCTTTACTAGCAAGCTCTGCAACATTCTTATAGTGATTGCGAGGCACAATCAGCACATGCACTTTTGCTTGCGGATTAATATCATTAAACGCTACGACAGTATCATCTTCATAAACGCGACTGCTTGGAATCTCACCTGCAATAATCTTACAAAAAATGCAATTCTCTTCAGTATGATACGTATGATCACTCATAGTTTCTCCCCTACTTGTTACGCATGCTCATGCATTATCACACGCAGTGTTTATGTAACAACACAACACCTGCTTCATACGTGCGCACATTAGCATATCTTCTACTATTTTACACAAACTCCAGCATTTTTATTGCTCAGCATTGCTATTTATTACGATTATTCGTAACGTCCTAACGCACGCGAAAGTAGCGAAAGAGCCACAGGGCCGGCTGTAGACGCACGCAAAATATTACTACCTAAAACACAACTTCGTGCACCAGCATCAATAAACATTGACACTTCATCGTCACTGATACCACCTTCTGGACCAACTAAAACGTAAACAGTGCGCTCTTTGCCATCTTCCAAACAGCGCTCGCTAAGAGTATTTACTGCTTGTTCTATTTGATTCCAACAATCAGTTGCATCCTGATGCAACACCACTACCAAATCACCATACACGCACGCGCGCCTACATATTGCAACAATCTGTTTACTTGACACACAATCATGAAGCTTCGGAATCCACGCTCTTCGTGACTGCTCAGTAGCAGCTTGTAATACTTGATTCCAACGTTTATCTGTGCGTCCAGGCTTCCACTTTGCAATTGAACGATCCGCACACCAAGGAATTACCTCATCCACACCAATTTGCGTAGCCATATCAATTGCCTGCTCATCATGACCAGTTTTTGCTAACGCTTGCACTAACGCAAGTCGCGTAGTTCGGCGCGTTTCCCTAGTAAAAGCATCAACTCGAACTAAACCATTTTCTGCGTCCGTAACAGTTGCGTGAATCCGTAAGCCTTTTCCGTCGGAAAGCTGCAAAGCGTCTCCTTCTGCCAAACGCATGGCAGATATTGCGTGACGTTGTACGTTGGAAGGAAGCGTAAGTGTCCAACCTTCTTCAATTCCATCTGCAAGCACAGGAGCATCATCACAGTCAGTATTCAGCAAAAATAAAGCGTCAGTCATAGTTTAAGCCTAACGTGAGGATGCGCCAAGTGTTATATTGTGCGCAACACCAAGACGACAACAAACGCCGGAAAAGTTGCGCGCAAATGTGGACTTACACACGCTCTAAGTAAACAAACACGGGGTAAAGTGCGCACGCTGTGCTGCGCTCAAGCAGGTCGTCAGCGC
>NZ_KQ956840.1 GCF_001546485.1 Gardnerella vaginalis
ACTCTGAGCAAGCTCGGCGCTCCGAGTTGCTTGAGCGCGCTAAATCGCAGCGCTCAAGCAGGCCGTCGCGCCCAGTCCTTCGTGCGCTCTGGCTGTTAAAGGCGTTTATTGTGTTCGCCTTTCTTTAAAGAATGTAGCTTCTCAGTCCTCTTTTAGCACTGAACACAATTTTTCCAGCCTCTCAACACACTAAACACAACACAAAACTCATAGACTCGTTAAGTTTGTTACGAAAAGTGCGTGGTTTACTAAGTGCAACTAAAGTCGAAAAATTAAGCTGCGGGTGGGTGCAGCTATCTATTTTTTATTGTTTGTTTAGTGCGAAAAATCTCAAATCTCACCTCACGAATATCCACGCGACTAAATAACGACGCAATCGGTTCTAGTTCTGTGCAAGTATTGTGGCAAACTATAGTAGTACGTAATTGGAGGTAGCGCGCAATGAGTAATGAGCTTCACAATAACACTGCGCTTGTTACCTTGCGTATTTCCCGCTTTGCGCCGTGCGAAGAAACGCAAAATCCACAAGACGCCACGAAAACTGTGCGAAAGCGTCACGAAAGTCCTTTTGCTCGAAAAAAGCGTAGCAATCCTTTTGCAAAAGTAGATTCTGCAGAAAACGAAAATAGTACTACTGAATCTTCCGTTCCTTCTATAAAACGCATTCAAGGCAAGCATTGGGTTCAAGATTACGTTTTGCGCGTTCAATCCACGGATACTATTCTTAGCTGCTTGCTAACTATTAAGCGCACAATCGACCCGACTTTGGCTTTTCGCTACTCTTGTGGTCACGGAGTTTGCGGATCGGATGCTGCAAACGTAAACGGCATGCCAACTCTACTTTGCAGCGCAACAATAGGAGCGAACGCTCGTCCAGAAATCATTAATAACGTGCAATCTCGCGGATTTAGAAAAACCGGAGCTGCAAGTAGCGGCGAAAGCTCGGTAAAATCGCCAATTCTACAGAAAGAATCTACTCAGGCTGTAGCTCAAAAGAATGGCAGTTTTGGTATTATCGAACTTGCTCCTCTTGCTGGATTCGCGGTTCAGCGCGATCTTATTTGTGACCTTTCGCCTATGATTTCGCAGATAAAACGTTTAGAGCCTTACTTACAAGCAGCAGACGTTTCTGTGCGAAATGACGAAGGGAAACTTAAGCTTATTGAGTTTTTGCAGCATCCTGAAGAGTTACAAAAATTTGAGCTTTTAAGTAACTGCATTATGTGTGGTGCGTGCGAAGGAATATGCCCAATCTACGCCGGTGGTGAGGCTTTTATTGGGCCTGCTGCTTTGATTAACGCAGCTCGTTTTATTTACGATTCCAGGGATAGTGCAACAGAGCGCAGATTAGATTTGATTGACGGCAGCGACGGAATTAGTGCGTGTCAGTCGGTTAGAGCGTGCTCAAGGCAGTGTCCGCGCGGAATTGACATTGGCGAAGAAATTTGGCAGCTTACCACACTCGTGAACGAGCGCAAAAACTCTTAGATTATTCAATACCAGATGCTATGCGCACCGCTTCTAAAGGATCGTCAGTCATAGCAAACAGATGCGGATCAATAGTAGAAATCAAGCCACGATCAGTAACTGTAGACTGTAACCACGTAACAAGCCCCTTCCAGTACTCGGTTCCAAAAAGCACAACCGGCACACGCGCAACCTTATGAGTTTGCACAAGAGTTAAAGCCTCAAACATTTCGTCCATAGTGCCAAATCCTCCCGGACACACAATAATGCCAGAAGAATACTTCATAAACATGGTTTTACGCACGAAGAAATACCGAAACTGCATGCCAAGATTAATCCACTGGTTCAACCCTTGCTCATGCGGAAGCTCAATACCTAAACCAACTGAAGTACCACCGGCTTCTGCAGCACCACGATTTGCAGCCTCCATAATGCCAGGCCCACCGCCTGTAATAACAGCAAAACCATGTTTTACAAGCTCCGCACCCATCATGCGAGCAGCAGCATATTCAGGCTCATCTTCTTGTATGCGAGCAGAGCCAAAAACACTAACAGCTTTGCCAAGTTCAGCAAGCGCGTCAAAACCATCGACAAACTCAGCTTGAATACGAAGCGCACGCCATGGATCAGCGCTACGCCAATCCCACTGACGATCTGCAGGTACGCCAACTCCTGCAGCAATCTGCTGATTACGATCATTACGAAGCAATGTTTCTGTGGTACTTTCTTGAGGGATCATGGAGCCTCTCATAACTACAGAACCACGATGATATGTGGTACCCCAAGGTGGAATCATATCCGAAGAATTTTCTGTATTTTTTCCCATAATCACCTCTCGTAATTATTACCTCTCGTAATTATCGTTGCGTTAGTAGGTTAATACGTTGTTGAGCTAATACGTTATTACATTGCTACTTGTTACGCAGTGACGCAATGAAATTGCCACGCTGTTCATCCCCTACTTTTGCGCGAAGTAACAATATCGTATTGCGTCAATCGTCTATTTCTTCTAATTCTTCTTCCATACGCTTAGCTTGACGCGCAAGTAAGAAGCCGGCAACACCGGCAGCAATAATAGAAGCAACAAGCACACCAAAACGCGCTTCAGCAGACAAATCTGCATCCGAATACGCAAGTGAAGCAATCAGTAACGATACAGTAAAACCAATACCACACGCGCATGCAGTAGGAAGCAAATCACGCACATTCAAACCATCTGGCACACGCAAACCAATGCAAGTTCTAGCAAGCCAAGCAGTTATCATAATGCCAAGAGGCTTACCAACAACAAGTGCAATAGTAATTGCAATAAGAATTGGAGAGAAGAATAATTCCCACGTTAATGTTTCAAAATGCACGCCAGTTGCAAATAGTGCAAAAATTGGTAACGCAATAAGAGCAGAGATAGGCTGAATTTTCTTGCGATAGCGCTCAGCACGTAGCGTTGTTTCACCATGTACTAGATGCGCAGGCGTAAGCAAACCAACCATCACACCGGCTAACGTTGGGTGTACACCAGCCTCATACATCATAACCCACGCTGCAATACCAACTAAAGCAACAAGAAGCCAAGGAACTCGTTTAAGTCGCACTAAAGTCGTCCAAATAAGCCCACAAATAATTACGCCTACGAACCAATACCAAGCGTTCAAAGATGAGAAAAATACTGCAATAAGTGCAATACCGAGTAAATCATCTACAGTAGCAAGCGTCATAAGAAACGCCCTTAAAGCATGCGGCAATGTTTTAGCAAACAAAGCCAATACTGCCAGAGAAAACGCGATATCGGTTGCCGTTGGAATTGCCCAACCAGCACGCACCATACCCAGGGAAGGTAAAGCTCCAGAAGTTAGTCGCATAATTTCTTGACCAGCATGAAGCTCAGAAAATACGGTTACTGTTGTTACAAACAATATCGGAGGCACAACCATGCCACCAACAGCACAAATCATCGGCATAGCTGCAGCACGCGGATCTGAAAGTGAGCCAGCAATCAGCTCATGTTTTAAATCTAAGCCAACTGAAAGGAAGAAAATAGTAAGCACACCATCTTGTACCCAATGACCAATTGACATGTGAATATTTGTCAAAGGGATACCCACATGAGTATGCGAAATGGCTTCAAATACAGGCGCTGTTACAGGAATATTCGCGAGCAATAAACCAGTAAGAGCAAAACCAAGCATAATTAAACCAGAAATTCGCTCATTATTAGCAATATTGCAAGCTATTCTCCAACCGCGTCGTATCATATCGTAAATAAGCCTCCCTTAAGTGCGCGTGTTACCATGCAGCAATACTGACTCGCAAGCAATACTGATTCGCAAGCAATATTGCTGACAGCAGCAATTGACAAGTAACACTACAATCGCATTGGCGCAAACACTAAACTGTATTACCAAGCAAAACAATACAGTGAACTTGTACTTGTTAGTATAGCGGAGAGGGATAAACCAAGCGCGAGGCTATAAGCCCCAAAAGTGTGTAAGAAATCATGTCTTAGGCC
>NZ_KQ956841.1 GCF_001546485.1 Gardnerella vaginalis
GACAACGTAAAAAACAGAAAAGTTGCGTACGCTAATCCTGTAGTAGGGGTGTTCTCGTGTTGTTGATGATTGGTAAGGAGCAAATAAGAGGGGCGATTCAAGTCGTTTATCGATTGCTGATTCTATGTCGTCAACAAGTCTGTGAGCAGCTTTTGGATTTTGCAGTGTATTGGTTATATAGTCAACTGTTTCTAATAAATCTTCTTTGAATAGTGGTAGAAAGGTTAATTTATACGTGTTCTTGCTCATTAATCCTTCTCCTTGCGCTATCAAAGACGTCGTCTTTAGAAAGACGTGTAGAAGTGTTTGCGGCAAAAGTATCTGCTTCGTCGAGTTTTCTTTCAATGTCGTCAGTGAGGGCAGAGTATTGTTTGATGCTCATGAGAACCATAGTTCCATAACCATTTTTTGTAAGGAATACTGGTGTATTTGAATTTATAACTGTTTCTTCTACTTCTGGAAATTTATTTCTTAAATCGGAAACTGGTCGAATATTAATCATAGTATCAACCTCCTTTTATCAAAAAAGTATCATAATATTATCAAGATTACAAT
>NZ_KQ956842.1 GCF_001546485.1 Gardnerella vaginalis
GTGAAACTTATTGTAGTGCTCCGAATGTGAGGCGGTTTGCTCGAGTTTGTGTACTTAGTGAGTGTGTATGTAAGCTCGCACAAAAGCTCGCTTTGTCAAAGCGCTAGCGCGTTATGTAATACTACGAGTAAGATGGCAAACAGTGTGTGACGCGCCAGTAGCGATGTTGTTTGCTTGCGCGCAAAGTGAAGTGATTTTTGCGAAAGAGGCTTTATTATGCCAAATATGTTTGGTACTGACGGTGTACGCGGTTTAGCTAATCGCGATTTAACTGCTCAGCTTGCACTAGATTTAGGCGATGCAGCAGTGCGTGTTCTTGGAGATAAGCATGCATCTACTACATCCCAAGTATCTGCTCGCGAAGAACATACAACTCACGCTCGTCGTCGCGCACTTATTGGCAGAGATACGCGCGTTTCTGGCGATTTTCTAGCTTCTGCGCTCGCTGCAGGCATGAGCGCCGGCGGTTTTGATGTTATTGATGCCGGAATTATCCCAACTCCTGGCGTTGCATTTTTAACTTCCGTACTAAACGTTGAAATGGGTGCTGTTATTTCCGCATCTCATAATCCGATGCCAGATAACGGCATTAAATTCTTCGCTCGTGGCGGTTTTAAGCTTCCAGATAGCAAGGAAGATGAGATTGAGGCTGTGCTTGGTCAAGATTGGGAGCGTCCAACCGGCGCTGGTGTTGGTCGAGTCAGTCACGATACTACTACCGCAACAAACCTGTATATTGATCACTTGGTTTCTGCTGTTGCGCCTTTGAGTAAAGATTCAACTACACGTCCAAAGCCGCTTGCAGGTTTGCGCGTCGTAGCGGATTGTGCGAACGGTGCTACTTCCGTTGTTGCTCCTGAAGCTCTTCGCCGTGCCGGCGCGGAAGTAATCGTAATTAACGCTTCTCCTGACGGCTACAATATTAACGATCACGCAGGCTCGACTCATCCTGAGCAGTTGCAAGCCATGGTTAAAGCTTCTCAGGCTGATTTAGGCGTGGCTTTTGACGGTGACGCCGACCGTTGCTTAGCTGTTGACGAGAACGGCAATATGGTTAATGGCGATCAAATTATGGGTATTCTTGCACGTGCTAAGCAGGCTGAAGGTAAGCTGAATCACGATACGCTTGTTGTAACCGTGATGAGCAATCTTGGCTTAAAGCTTGCTCTTAAAGATATGGGCATTGCAACTGTTCAGACAAACGTCGGCGATCGTTACGTTTTGGAAGAAATGCTGAAGCATGATTATTCACTCGGTGGTGAGCAGTCTGGTCACGTTATTAATCGTGAATTTGCAACCACCGGCGATGGCACTCTTACTGCTTTAACTTTGTGCCGTGAAGTTGTGCGCTCCGGCAAGAAGCTTTCTCAAATGGCAGCTGACTTCCCGCAATTGCCACAATGCTTAGTAAATGTGCCAAATGTAGACAAAATGGCTTCCAAAACTAACGCAGCCGTGCTTGCCGCGGTGGAGAAAGAATCTAAGCTTTTGGGAGATACAGGTCGCGTTCTTCTTCGTCCTAGTGGTACCGAGCCGCTTGTGCGCGTTATGTGCGAGGCTTCAACTCAGACTCAGGCGGATGAGGTTTGTGCTCGTCTTGCCCAAGTTGTGGTTGATAATTTGAAGCTATAGCGTTTGCTTGCGTTGCTTGCATTTACTGCTTTGCTACTTACTTGCTTTTGCCTACGTTTCAATATGCTCTAGCAGTGCGCAAATAATTTTGGTACAATTAACACCTTGGTGCTTGTTTCACGTAACGTCAATGTGCGTACGTAACGTGTGCCGCTCAAACTTTCTTATACAACTTCGCGTCTATTGCCGCGTTACAGTAAAGGAGTCCTATGTTTACGCATCACGCAAGTGTTGATACGAAGCTCAGTCGTGCCGTTGAGCATTTGTTGGATTCCGCTACAGAAGATGGTATTTTGCCAATTGTTCAAGCTGGCGAGCCTGTTTTGCGCCAGCGAACTGTGGCATATGACGGCCAGCTTACGCGTGCTACTCTCACAAAACTTATTTCGCTGATGCATAGCACAATGCTTGAGGCTCCAGGCGTTGGGTTAGCGGCTCCGCAGATTGGTTTGGGTCTTGCTATTGCTGTTATTGAAGATCACGTTCGTGATGATGAAGACGATCCTCGCGATATTGCAGAACTTCCGTTCCGCGCTATTATTAACCCTCACTACGAGCCGATTGGTACTCAAACTCGTAGCTTCTACGAAGGTTGCTTAAGCGTTTCTGGTTATCAAGCTGTGCGTCAGCGTTGGCTTGACATTCAAGCGACTTGGCAAGATGAAGACGGAAAGCAACATTCCGAGCGTTTGCATGGATGGCCTGCGCGTATTTTCCAGCACGAAACTGATCATCTTCGCGGTGAACTTTATATTGATCGCGCGGAAATGCGTTCGCTTTCTACCGACGAGAATCTTGAAGATTATTGGGCAGACGAAGCAGTTCCAGTAGCTGCAGCTCGTACGCTCGGTTTTGCAATCTGAATATTTTACTTTTACTTTTAGTGCGCGAGTGTCTCTGTTTGGCGATTTTCGGACATTCGTACAGATGGCGCTCGCGCGCTAAATCGCAGCGCTCGGGCAGGTCGTCAGCGCACGTTTGGAGTGCTGCACAACCTCAAACCCTCCAAATGCGAGATGATTCTCTCACGT
>NZ_KQ956843.1 GCF_001546485.1 Gardnerella vaginalis
TCGCGCGCTAAATCGCAGCGCGAAAGCAGGTCATCGTGCAAACGCGGGAAAGGTTGCAATCACTGACCGTATTCAGTCAACGCCACGAGCGCGCAAATTACGGTAACGCATAGCGCGCAAAGCTTCACGCTTATCCTGTTCTTCACGCAATGCTTGACGCTTATCAAATTCCTTCTTACCACGCGCTAAAGCAATCTCTACTTTTACGTAACTTCCCTTAAAATACAAACGCAATGGCACTACCGTATAGCCTTTTGCTTCAGTTTGTCTCGAAAGCTTAGCAATCTGTGCTGCATGAAGCAATAGCTTACGCTTACGCTTAGGCGCATGATTATTCCACGTACCGTTTAAATATTCTGGAATATTCGCACCTTCAAGCCACATTTCACCGCGACGATCGATAGTAACAAACGATTCAGCTAACGATGCTCGCCCCTCACGCAATGATTTCACTTCAGTGCCAGTAAGTGCAAGACCAGCCTCATAGCAATCTTCAATAGCATAATCATGATGCGCCTTACGATTTTGCGCAACAGTAACTGTACCATCTTGCGCAGGCTTCTTTACCATTATTGCCCTCCAATACGCATCAACTTATACATAACAAATACAAGAATCAACTATAAACAAAACTTGCCATAAGACATTACTATCTTATGGCAAGTGCATACAGTTCCAAAATCAGAGCGTCACATAACCCACAATAGCGCTACAATTTTGCGAACTATGAGCATTATAACCCTTAATAATGTACATACTCATAATTACCAGGATTATAAATAGTTTCATACGCAGGGAATGTTGCGAAACCAGTGCCACCTTCAGAAATAAGCACCGAACCATCGGCATTCACACGCTCAACAACAGCCACATGACCATACTGCCAATCAGCATTCCAATTACCAACACGCTGACCACGAGCAAATACCATTACCGCACCAACGTGTGGTGTACGATTCACTAAATATCCTAAACGACGACCAGTATTTGCCCAATCTGCTCCATTACCCATATAAGAGCCAACAGGAAGTCCCAGCTGCGAACGACGCAAATAAGCCCACAAAGTGCATTGACGTGCAGGATACGCAGAGCCACCAACAGTATTACCAGTATTATGACCGTAGCAGAAACCAGCGCGATCAGGACAATTACCAGGAACAGTATAATTCATGCCACTAGCAGCGCCATTAGAAAGCTGCATCGGAGGTAAGGAAACATTAACTCCGGCACCACCCTTAACCTGCTGACGATTACCAGCATTCGGATCAGCGCGAGCAACAGCCTTATTAGCAAGAGCACGAGCCTGAGCATCAATAGCCGACTTCATAGCTATAATCTCTGCAGCTTCACGAGCAGATTGCGAAGTTAAACTACTTTTTTGACTTTCTAACTGCTTACGAATATTTTCACCTTGATCGCGCAAGTTTTGCAACGATTTTTTACGATCATTAGCAGCCTGTGCAGCCAACTGTGCGCTTTGCGCTTGAGTATCCGCCTGCTGCTTAAGTTTTGCAATTTCTGTTTCAATAGCAGCTAAACGCTGGCGGCGGTTCATGGAAGTATTCAATGTGACAGCAGCATCATTAGCAGCATTCGCTTCACTACGAGCTACAGCAGCTTCCGACTGCAATTTACCCACAAACTGCTCAGTCGTAGTGGATTTTGTTACAATGCCCATAACATCAGAAGCTTGCGAACCGTGGAAACTTTTACGCGCTAACTGAGCTACCGCAGCTTTAGCATCATCAAAATCAGCACCAGTTTTTTTAATTTTTTCTTCCAAATTGCGCTTATCTTTTTGCGCAGATTGCAAACGCTGCTGCGTTGATTCCACAAGACTACGCGCCTGAGCAGCCTGTTCATCCGCCTGCTGAGCAGCACGCACTTGGCTTGGAATTTGACGCTCATTAAGATCGTTCAATTCAAGAATTTTATTCGCTAATTGCTTATTCACACCCGCAAGTTGGCGCTTCAAATTCTCATTATTCTGCACCTTACGGTTATACTCACTCATACTTACTGCGCGCGCTTCAGATGCTGTTAACACTGAGCCAACCACGCCAGCAAGCATCATGGTACCAGCAACAATTAAGCTCACTAACGTATGAGTGCGCCGAATTGCAATCATGCTACGTCGAGCCTCGCTCATATCACTTCCCTTTCCACATCACTACTGCGAATTATATCGTGACGCAAGGAACCACGCGAGCCAATGTCGCAAAACTTACATTTTACATCATGTTAGGACTCACATAAGTTCCACTCATGAAGTCAATTTTGATACTACACTAAGTTGATACTGCGCTAATTTAATATTGCGCTAAGCCTTCAAATATCGTCTTAGAGCAATAGCTGAAGCAATAATCGACAACACTACTGCACCGGCTACCAGCATTGGAACGCATAACCACACAGTAGATTGCGTTATAAATGGCATCCAACGAACATTTTGTGCAAGCCAATCAGTTACAAACACCTTTACAACCAAGCTTAATGCCGCGCCCGCAAGCAAAGAACCAGCGAAGGAAGCAAAAGCACCTTCAAGAATAAACGGCATGCGAATAGTCCAGTTAGAAGCACCAACTAAGCGCATAATTTCGGTTTCTTGACGGCGGCTCGCTGCAGACATACGAATCGTAGTGCCAGTAAGCATAATAGCTACCACAACCATAACTGCTGCAAGCACAATCGTCACAACAGTAGCGCGATTAAGTACACTGAAAACAGGATCGAAAATTTGTCGCTGATCAACAACCTCTTCCACACCATCTCGCCCAGAAAGAACTTCCGAAACAACCTGGTATTTCATAGGGTTCGTGAGCTTCAAACGAAGCGAATCCTGCATATCTGCGGCTGTAAGCGTTCTACCCTGATACATTCCATTAGGGTACTGCTTTAGGAAGGTATTTTTGTAAAATTCGTTACGACTTACGTACGTAATATTTGAAACGTCGTCGCCTAATTCTTGGTGAATAACATGCTCAAGCTTTACTATTTCAGCGTTTGTTGGGGCTTTTCCAGAAGCGCAGGAAGGAGATTGACTTGTGCCGTCTGGGCAAAGCCATGCAACAACCTCAACCTTGTCGTACCAGTCGCCTTTAGCTTGAGTAATCTGAGCCTGCATTAGCACAGAAGCGCCAATAAAAAGGAAGGAAATAAACGTTACAAGCATAACGGAAAGAATCATTGAAACGTTACGGCGTAAACTAATGCATGTTTCGGAAAAAATGAATCTTAAACGCATTACTTCGCTCCTTCAGCTTCGCTCGCATTATTATTGTCACTACTATTGTTGCTATTACTCTTGTCGTTAGTAGCGTTAGTATCGCTGCCATTATTACCGTTATCATTGTTTGCAGATGACAGTGCAGATTGAGGAGGAGCTGGCGGCATTGGAGGAAGAGACGGCTTATTGAGAACCTCTTGCTGCTGCGGCACATGATTGTCTACTTCTTGTTGCGATTCATCAGCGCTTACAGCATCCTCAGCATTGTGAGCAGATTCAGGATTGTGAGCAGATTCAGTATCCTCAATATTGTCGGATTCTTCACGCATAACTGACTTTTCTAACTGAGCTTGCGAATTATCTGCACTATTGTTAGCGCTGTCTACTGAATCAGTAGCAGTTTGCTTAATATTGCTAGCTATATCGTTGTTAATAGTTTTATCGTTAGTAGTTTTATCGTTAGTAGTTTTATCGTTAGTAGTTTTATCGTCAGGAGTTCCACTTTCAGAAGTCTCATGCTCAATATCGTCATCCTGCTTATCGCTCACAGAAAGCAATCCACGACCCCAAGTCATTGTTGTTTCCAAAGACTGGAACACTTCGCCATAACGACCAGTACGACCAGAATGAACCGACTGAGCTAAACGAGCAATTCCCTCATTCTCAGAAGTATTACCTTGCAAGGATTGCGTTACAATATCAACTGTTTCTTGAGCTTGAGCAGCACGCTGAGCTTTTTTAGAAAGTTTCTTATGACGTTCAGTATGATGCGTTTGATGAGCTGAATCTTGAATCGCATGACTGTCTGAATCATCAATGTTTCCAACAGATTGTTGTGCTTTAGACTTCTGTTCAACGTCGGAATCTGGGAAGTAAAGCGCAGAATCGTAAGATCCCTCGCGCTCATCTCGCACGATTTTACCCTCATGAAGCTCCACAACTCGTTTACGCATAGAGTTCACGATTTCCTCATTATGCGTAGCCATAACAATTGTAGTTCCTGTGCGATTAATAGCTTCCAAAACTTCCATAATACCAAGAGAAGTAGTTGGATCCAAGTTTCCAGTAGGCTCGTCAGCAAGCAAAATTTGTGGATGATTTACATATGCGCGAGCAATTGCCACACGCTGTGCTTCGCCGCCGGAAAGTTCGTGCGGATAGTTATTTTCCTTACCAGTTAAGCCAACGGTTTCCAGAACGCGCGGCACAAGCGAACGAATAGTCGCTCTACTCGTACCAATCACTTCCAAAGCAAAAGCAACATTTTGATAAACTGTTTTATTATTAAGCAGCTTATAATCCTGGAAAATAAAGCCAAGAGATCTGCGATACTGCGGAACCTGACGGTTAGAAAGTCTACGCAAATCGTTACCAGCTACGTGAATTTCTCCACCATTTGCTTCTTCTTCACGAAGAAGCAAACTCAGCAATGTAGTTTTGCCAGAGCCTGAAGCACCAACCAGAAACACAAAATCGCCGCGATCAACATGCAAAGATACGTCATCTAACGCAGGACGCGTACCTCGAGGATATATTTTTGACACATGATCTAATGAAATCAGCGACATTGTTTCAATCCTTCCGAAGATTATGTGTAATTGTTAGTTTTTGAGCGTAATTTAAACTTATATTTAAGATTCCACTCAAGATTCCACTCAAGATTCCGCTTAAGATTTTACCTAAGATTCTTCTTACAGCTCTTCTTAAGATTCTGCTTCAGCTTCTTTTTGAGCCGCAACTCGCTGCTCGTGACGCCAACGAATGCCAGCTTCAATAAAGCCGTCAATATCGCCGTCAAAAACAGCCTGAGTTTGCGAAGTTTCGTAGCCAGTGCGCAAATCCTTCACCATCTGATACGGGTGAAGCACGTAGGAGCGCATTTGGTCTCCCCAACTTGCCTTAATATCTCCAGCAAGCTCCTTCTTTTTAGCAGCTTCTTCCGCATGCTTAAGCACCAGCAAACGAGATTGCAAAACTGCCATTGCAGCGGCGCGGTTCTGAATCTGACTGCGCTCATCTTGCATAGAAACAACTAAGCCGGTTGGCAAATGCGTAATACGAACAGCAGAATACGTAGTATTCACACCCTGACCGCCAGGACCTGAAGCTTGGAAAGTATCCACGCGAATGTCGGAATCTGGAATATCAATATGATCCGTAGCTTCAACAAGAGGAATTACTTCAACAGCAGAAAAACCAGTTTGGCGACGTCCTTGATTGTCGAATGGAGAAATACGAACCATCCTGTGAGTGCCACCTTCTACAGAAAGGCGACCATACGCGTACGGTGCATCCACTTGGAAAGTAGCGGATTTAATACCAGCTTCTTCTGCATAAGACGTATCCATCATCTTTGTTTTGTAGCCGTTTCGCTCAGCCCAACGCAAGTACATGCGAAGAAGCATTTGAGCAAAATCAGCAGCATCCACACCGCCCGCACCAGAACGGATCGTAACAACGGCAGATCGAGCATCATACTCGCCGTCAAGAAGAGTCTGAACTTCCATATCGTCCAACTCGTGAGCAATAGAGCCAAGCTCCTCTTGAGCCTCGCTCATGGAATCAGCATCGCCTTCTTCTTCACCAAGCTCAATCAAAGTCTTAGTATCCTCAATGCGCTGCTCAACAGTTTGCAAACGCTTCAATTGAGACTGAGCTGCAGAAAGCTTACTGGTAACTTGCTGAGCATGCTCAGAATCATCCCAAAGCCCAGGCTCAGCAGCCTGCTTTTCTAAATCAGCAATCGTAGCCTTCAACGAATCGACATCTAGTGCTTTAGCAATCGAAGAATACTTTGCTTCAACTTCATTTAACGCTTGGGCAAAATCAAATTCCGCCATTTACTTAACGTACCTCTTTACATCTATCTTACGCAATTACTACTCGCGAAATACTTACAAAAATCAACTCTTTATAAGTCTAGCGTACAGTCAAAATCTCTGGGCCATTTTCAGTAATCGCAATAGTATGCTCAGTGTGCGCACCACGAGAACCATCAGCAGAGCGAAGAGTCCAGCCGTCCTTAGGATCTTGGTAAATCTCGTCAGTAGTCTTTAAGAACCATGGCTCAATTGCAATCACAAGACCTGGGCGAAGCTTATAGCCGTGATGAGCAGTACCGTCGTTAGGAACGTGAGGATCACCATGCATAATATGACCGACTCCGTGACCGCCAAACTCAAGATTTACGCTGTAACCATACTCGTGAGCAACGCAACCAACAGCTGCAGAAATATCGCCAAGACGGTTGCCAGGCTGAGCCATGTTAATGCCAGCCTCCAAAGCTTCCTCAGTGCACTTAATTAAGCGTAAATCCTCAGGATCTGCATGCTTTCCAACAACGAAACTAATAGCTGAATCACCAACCCAGCCGTCGACGTTAATCGCCAAATCAAGAGTTAGCAAATCACCATCTTTAAGATTGTAATCGTAAGGAACACCGTGAAGAACAGCATCATTTACAGAAGTGCAAATATAGTGCGCAAAAGGACCTGTTCCAAAATCAGGAGCGTAATCAACATAGCAAGAAGAAGCACCTTTGCGGCTCATAATACGCTGGCGAACGAAGGCATCAATTTCGAGAAGATTCGTGCCAACTTTGGTCATTGCTTTCAAATCTTTAAGAATACTACCTACAAAGCGACCTGCAGGTTTCATCGCTTCAATCTCAGCTGGAGTTTTCAGTTCAATCATGCTTCAAGACTAACGCGCAGGCACGAAAATAGCGCAAGATAGCGCGAAAACATAAGGAAAATATAACGAAAATATTAGCTCATAGTGTCGCTTAATACTTGTAAGCTAAATTCATGCTTAATAACAATGAAAACAATAATAAAGGCAATCACGAATCACAGAAAGAAATTTCTGCTGTAGATTTCGATCCAGCCTCCTTCTCATCAGTTACTCGTCCACAAGACGACTTGTTCCGTTACATAAACGGTCCTTGGATTGACACTTACACTCTTCCAGACGACCGCCCAATGTACGGCGCTTTCCACAAACTTGCAGAAGATGCAGAGACGCAAATTCGAGATATTTTAGAAAGCGAAGATTGCTCAGCTAAAAAGTCGCAAACTTTATACCGTAATTATTTGGATACTGCAGCTATTGAAAAAGCTGGAATTACACCAATTAAAAGCGATTTAGACGCTGTTGATTCGGCTAGCAATAAGGAAGATTTGGTTCGCACTCTTGGCTCACTTAACCCTTACGGCGGACCGGACGCAATGTTCTATTTTGGCGTTTACGGGGATCCTAAGGACCCTAAGACGAATATTATGCATATTGAGCAGTCGGGATTGGGCTTGCCGGACGAAGCGTACTATCGCGAAGATAATTATGCTCCAATTCGCGCTGAATACGTAAAAATGGTAGCTTCGCTGCTGCGCTTAGCTGGTTACGGTGACGCAACTACTACTCAAACGCAAGCCGAGCGTTTCTTGAATGTTGAAACGCAGATTGCAAGCAAGCATTGGGATAACGTAGCAACTCGCGATTCTCAAAAAACTTATAATCCTTACACTTATGTAGATTTAGCAAAAACGCTTGAAGCGCTGAATCTCGACGCTTTCTTAGATGCTGCGCAAAAAGCGTATGATAATTGCGAAGAAGCAAAGCACCAGCCAATCAATCTTCGTGAAGCTTTTAACAAAGTAGTAGTTCACGAGCCAAGCTTTATAGAAGGATTGAATAAGATTTGGCAGGAAGCTGACTTAGAAGATTTGAAGCTTTGGGCGCGCGTGCACGTGATTTTGTGCTGGGCAAGCCTGCTGAGTGAAGACTTTGCCGAAGCTAGATTCGACTTCTACGGCAAAGTGCTTTCTGGTGCCACAAAGCAACGCGACCGTTGGAAGCGAGCAGTTGGAGTTGTTGACGATGCTTGCGGTGAGGAAGTTGGTCGCGAATACGTGCGCCTGCACTTCCCTGAATCTTCTAAAAAGTATATGCAAGGCTTAGTTGACAATCTTATTAACGCTTACCGCGAGTCGATTTCGCATAGTAGTTGGCTTGGCGAGGAGACTAAGGCGAAGGCTTTGGAAAAGCTTAGCAAGTTTGAGCCGAATATTGGTTACACGAATCATTGGGTTGACTACTCTGCGCTAAATATTAAAGAAAACGCTGGTTTAGTTGAGAATATGCGCGAAGTTTCTCGATTCGGCTTTGGTAGGAATACTGCAAAAGCTGGAAATCCTGTAGACCGCGAAGAATGGCAGATGACTCCGCAAACTGTGAACGCTTACTACGATCCTCTGCTGAACGTAATCGTATTCCCGGCTGCTATTCTGCAACCGCCATTCTTTAACCCAAGCGCTCCAGACGCAGCAAATTACGGCGCTATTGGTGCCGTGATTGGTCACGAAATCGGCCACGGTTTTGACGATCAAGGTTGCGAATACGACGGCGACGGCGTGCTTAACAATTGGTGGACTGAAGAAGACAAAACCAACTTTACTGAGCGCACTAAAAAGCTTATTGAACAATACAATGCTTTTACACCAACGCAATTGATTGTTAAATACTCTCACTTAAAGAACAAAGAAGAGCGCAATGCAATGCCTCACGTAAATGGCGCTTTAACAATCGGCGAGAATATTGGCGATTTAAGCGGCGTAACTATTGCACTGAAAGCCTACGCTTTCGCTTTGCAAAAGAGCGAAGGACGTGAAATTGACGGAAGTGAAGATGCTATTCGAGAAACTTTGCTGAACGCTCCTGAAGTAGATGGTTTCACTGCTTTGCAACGATTCTTCTTAAGCTACGCGTTGGTATGGCGTTCTAAAGCTCGTAACGAGATTGCGGAACAGCTGCTTCAAATCGACCCACACTCCCCAGCCGAATGCCGAACTAACGGCATTGCTCGAAACGTAGACTTGTTCTACGATGCGTTCGATGTTAAAGAAGGCGACGAAATGTGGCTCGACCCTGCTGAGCGCGTACACATTTGGTAAGTTGCGAATAAATCGCAAATAAGTCGCGAATAAGTCAAAAATAAGTCAAAAATAGAAGCCTGCAGACGCTTAATAAACGTTTGCAGGCTTATTATTTTCTATTTTTATTAATATTTTTAGTAATATTATTGTTTATCTTTTGAATTATCAGAAGATTTTTCACTTCCGCCAGTTTTGCTATGCGCAATATGCTTCACGTGCAAACTATTTTTAGTAATCAGCCTTCGTTTTAAGAAAATCCAAGCTGCTACTGCTACAACGCATGAAACAAGCGCGCTTGACAGCACAATAACAAACGGCATAAACCCATGCGTTACACTACTTTTTTTCATAGCACTCGCAAATTTTTTATGATGCTTATGTTTTACGCGCCTTCCATGTTTTTCGTGAGCAACAACCTTTTTCTTAGCTTCCTCATCTTTACGCTGCTGCTCTTCTTTCTTTTTTTGTTCCTCTTCAGCACGCTTTTTTTGCTCTTCGGGAGATTCAGGACCAATTTTGCCATCAGGATAATCAATATCCCCGTTATATTCCGACAGCGTTAGTGCGCCAACAACACCATAAGGGCCACCCGAAGCCTCTCCGTAGCCGAAAGAAATATTGCTAGGATTCAAGATTTGGTACAAGTGACCATTATCTTCGCTAAAAGCTCCTGCTGTGGCTCGCAATGCCGATTCTTCATTCTGAATCCACAGCTGCATAGAGCCAGCAAGATCCACTCCCCAACTTAAATTTTCAGCCCACGCCTTTCGACCCGTATAATCAGGCGCACTCACACCATCTGGACCAAAATGACCAAACTTTCCATGCTGAGCAGTTTCTTGCGCACGACGAAATGCATCCTGCTCATTCGCAGCATCATATTGAATATTATTTACATACGCTTCTTTGCTGAGACCACAACGACTCACATAATCTTGCAAAGGCATGCCATTAAAATAAGTGCCACGATTATCGTAAAGACGCGATCTTGCATTACGAATAGAAGCGAGAACATAACGAGCCACACTGTCAGACTGAATAAAAGCAGTAGTGGAAGCAGTGTGAGTTGTTTGAATGATTGGGTTCTGTTGATATTGGTGCGAATTTTCTACAGTAGAATCAGTAAAATTTGCGAATATTGCGTATGCAGGTAAACTTGCAGTCGAGCACATAGCCAAACACACAGCCAAGCACGCAGCTAAGCACGCAATTATTACAGCACTCGTACGCACTAATGCATTCTTCGCAACATCTTTTGAAACATGTATTGAAGGATGCGCTAAGGCACTTACGCACATAGCAGGCTTATATTTTGCCTCTTCATAGCTGTTTTGCACCATACATATCTTCTTCACTGCATTCAATATTTTCAACACGTCTGCTCAATGTTACCTTGCGATAAGGAATTATGATGCATATACAGATACAACTGTGGGCAGCGTTACTACATATTTTGTTATGTCAAGAGATGTATTACATTGTGGATACAACATAGCTTTTAACCACAAGAGAAGAATTTTCTAGCAAAGTTGTTGCGCAAAGTTCATAGTTATTACTACTGCGGCATTTCCTCATGGCTGCGAAGCTCAGGGGCAATGGTGGCTCTGATTTCGGGGCTGAAATGGCTGCAGTCCAATTTGTGAAAGGATGATACAACATGGCACAACAACAGTCCACGGTGACGATAAGCGGATACGTAGGAGCTGAACCAGTCAGTTTTGGACGTAATGAAAATTTTCCAGCTTGTTCGCTACGCATTGCAAGCACACAATCATATTACCGTAACGATGAGCACCAATGGCACGATAGGCCAACTACATGGATGACAGTGAAAGCATACCGCACTTTAGCTTCAAATGTGCTGAAAAGCGTACATAAAGGCGATGCAATTATGGTCTACGGTAACCTAAGTACCGAAAGCTGGACGAAAGACGGAAATGATTATAATCGTTTAATTTTGGAAGCCTGCGCTATTGGACATGATTTGAATCGCGGAACTACGCAATTTACCAAGCGTACAAATCAATCAGATACCAATAATCAAACTGAAAAAAGTGCACAAACTGAAGAACATACTCACAGTGAAAAAAGTGCACAAACTGAACAAACTAACTCTCACTCACACGCTATGAACGACGAATTTGGGGGTGATGCAGATATCTAAAGAAAAGAAAATAAAATAATATCTCTCGCACCACGATAAACAATAATGCCGCCAGGAATATTACTATTCTTGGCGGCAAATTGCGATTTATAAAAACTTACGCAAGCAAAGCGTTACGCAAGTAAAGCGTTACGCAAGCAAAGCGTTTACTCGCTCAGCGATGCGGCTTGCAGCCTCATCAACTGGAACTGCTTCAACATCAGAACCATCACGATTGCGGATTTCAATCGTGCCATTATTCACGGTATCGCGGCCAGCTACAGCAATCAGAGGCACGCCAACAAGCTCAGCATCCTTAAACTTCACGCCTGGAGAAACCTTTGGACGGTCGTCGAAGATCACTTCAATTCCCTGCTTACTCAGCTCCTCAACAACCTTCTCAGCAGCATCGAAAGCAACCTGATCCTTGCCAGTAGCAACAACATGAACTTGAGCTGGAGCAATAGCCATAGGCCATGCGAGACCAGCGTCGTCGTGATGCGTTTCTGCCAAGCATGCGAGCACACGGCTCACACCAATGCCGTAGCAACCCATCCAAACCGGCACAGCCTTACCGTTTTCGTTAAGAACGCTTAAGCCCAAAGCCTTAGAATACTTTAAGCCGAGCTGGAACACCTGGCCGATTTCCACACCGCGTTCGAAGCTAAGCGGACCGGAACCATCTGGGCTCATATCGCCGTCACGAACTTGTGCTGCTTCAACAACGCCGTCTGCTTCAAAATCGCGTCCGTACACAGCGTTGTAAACATGCTTTCCTTCTTCGTCGGCTCCTGTAATCCAGGCACTTCCCTTTGCAACGTGAGCATCCATCAAGTAGCGAACAGGATTTGCAATACCCCTACCCTCTTGGCGAGCTTGAGGACCCAATACGCTAAAGCCAATGTAGCCCTTTACAAACTCAGGATGAGACTTCAAATCATCCTCAGTTGCTTCTTCAATTTCTGCAGGAGCAAACTGAGCCTCAAGACGCTTCATATCTACCTGGCGATCTCCCGGAATACCAATAGCAACAATTTCGCGCCATGGCTCCTCGTGCTCGCCGCCTTCAGCGTCTGCCGGATGCTTAACAGCAATAATAAGGTTCTTCAAAGTGTCGGAAGCTTGCCATTCGCGTCCATCTTCGCGAGGATGCAAATCGTTAGAAACCTTCACCAAAGCTTCAATCGTCTTAGCATCTGGAGTTTCGAGAGCTTCTGCTGCAGGAGTTGCCGAATAATCAACATCTTGCATTTCTGGAGTGGTCAAAGCCTCAACATTCCAAGCTTTTCCGGAAGGTGCAAGCGCAAAAGTATCTTCACCAATTGGCATTGGAGCCAAGAACTCTTCGGAATCAGAACCACCCATTGGGCCAGAAACAGCGTGAACAATCACGTATTTAATGCCCAAACGGTCGAAAATGCGAGCGTAAGCAGCGCGCTCTTCAACATAAGCAGACTTCAAACCATCTTCGTTAATCGAGAACGAATAACCATCTTGCATAATAAACTCGCGGCCGCGAATAAGGCCAGCGCGCGGACGGAATTCGTCGCGATACTTCGTTTGAATCTGATACAAAGTAACAGGTAAGTCCTTATAGGAAGAATACATATCCTTAACAAGGAGCGTGAAAACTTCTTCGTGCGTTGGAGCAAGAAGATAGTCAGCTTGGTGGCGATCCTTTAAGCGGAAAATGTTATCGCCATATTCTTCCCAACGGTGAGTGGCTTCGTAAGGCTCACGCGGAAGAAGCGCTGGGAAGTGAACTTCCTGCGCACCAATGCCGTTGATTTCGTCGCGAATAATCGCTTGAACCTTGTTTAAAACCTTAAGTCCTAGCGGAAGCCAGGTCCACACGCCTGGGGCAGATTTGCGAATATAGCCTGCGCGCTGCATAAGTTTTGCGGAAGTCACGTCCGCGTCTGCAGGATCCTCGCGCAGCGTACGAAGGAACAGCTGAGACATACGAAGTACATTGGAATTCATGCGTTCCAATCTATGTGCGCATGAGGACATAAACACTTGTTTACACTACTAAACAAACTCACAATACGTAATTTTCAACTAAAACTCGTTATCGAATCCAAACTCGTCATTAACAGTGCTATCCATACTGTCTGCGCTAACAAAAATATCAAGCTCCTGCTGATCCGCAAAATCAACATCTTCTTTTTTAGCAACAAACGCGGAAGCACCCTCGCTAAAAAGCAGCTCACTCGCCCGCCGTGAAGCCTCACGCAAAGATCCGTCGAGCAGTACAGCATCTGCTGAAACACTAAACGCGCGATCGTTAATACCTTCCAAATAAAGCCCGCCCAGATTTTCCACGCGCGAAAGCGCCACGTATCCCATTCCGGGAGCGAAAGTTCTACGCAAATCCATTACCGCACTGTCAAGTGTCATGCCTTGAGACTTATGAATCGTAATTCCCCACGCGCAACGAAGCGGCACTTGATTTACGCTAGCAAGAACCGTTTCGCCGTCTGTCATTTCCCAAGCAGCCGGCTTAAGAGTCACAATATTGCCATTTTCAAACTCAACAATTGGCCATCCGCCTTTAGATTCAGGCGCGAACCTCAAAACACGCCCAACAGAGCCGTTTACGTACTGCTTTTCCTGATCGTTTCGCAACGCCATTACAGCAGCTCCAGCCTTCAAAACTAAACGCTCCGGAGCAAGCATATTCTTCTTTAAGCGCTCAACAAGATTCTTAGGACCGGCTTCCGTTGCCACAAACTCGTGGGGTTCCGCATCAATTGCCGCAAGTTTAGCATTATTTAATCCGTCTGCTTGCGAATTCGTTGGGAAAAGATGCACTGCAACTTCGTCATCTTCCGGATACTCACCAAGGCGACTAGCAAGCACTTGCTTGTCGTCGTCACTTACAAGACCGCCACGAATATCCGTTAAAACTTCAAGCAATTTGCCATCATCCTGACGATGCTGCTCAGTTAAGTAGCATACAGTCGGCTTTAAAGCATCCCATGCGAAAGATTCCGTAATATAGCCTTCCGGATTTTTGCCGGCAGCAGCATACTTTTCGCGCGACGAAATGAACTCCTCGCTAGGCTCGAACACGTCGCGATTTCGCATAGAAGTGCTTACAGGCGGAAGTTGGAAAAAGTCACCTGAAATAACTACTTGAAGTCCACCGAAAGGAGCTGGATTTTTGCGCACTTTACGGCACACTTCGTCAACCATGTCAAAAAGCCACGCGTGAATCATAGAAACTTCGTCCAGAACGAGCACGTCCGTAGCTTTTATGCGCTTTCCTCGCCGAGCTCTAATGGTTTTAAGAAGTGTATCCGTAAGCGCGTTTGAAACTCCCACCCCGCTCCACGAATGAATGGTTTGACCGTTCAAATGCGTTGCCGCAATGCCAGTAGAAGCAGTTACAGCAACACTTAAACCGTTTTTTCGCATTTCGCGAATAGCTTCGTTTAATACGTAGGTTTTACCTGCACCCGGAGCGCCTGTAATGAACACGCTCGCGCCAGCGTTGATTATGGTTAAGGCTTCGGATTGCTTCATTGGCAGTACCTTTTATTGCGTTTAATACGTTTAATAGTCGCGCTTTTCCGCGGAATTTACATCTTCTAGCGCTTCACCGCGACGCTCGTACTCGCGAAGTAAACTCGTGCTTTCAATGTGTTGCGCGCCCGCTTTTGCTTGAGCTTCGCTTGGGCCTGGAGCTGGAACGAACATCATATCGCGGTAGTAGCGAAGCTCGTCAATCGACTCAATAATATCCGCGAGCGCACGGTGACCGCCGTGTTTTGCCGGCTTATTGCGGTAAACGTCCGGATAAAGTCTGCGCGAAATCTCCTTCAACGTACTTACATCGATGACGCGGTAGTGCAGATTTGCCATTAAATCTGGCATGTAACGGTCGAGGAACTTTTTGTCGGAGCCGACTGAGTTTCCAGCAAGATGAGCTTTTCCGCGAGCTGGCAGGAAACGCTTTACGTACTCAACAACCTGCTTTTGCGCTTCTTCCAAAGGCAAACCGTTCTTATTCCACTCATCAACAAGTCCAGAAGAAGTGTGCATATTGCGCACAAAATCATTCATATGAGCCACAGCAGCGTCGCTTGGCTTAATCACTAAATCAATGCCGTCGTCGAGAACTTTCAAATTAAAGTCGGTTGGAACTACAGATACTTCGCATAATTCGTCGTGGAAAATATCGAGTCCAGTCATCTCGCAATCAATCCAAATTAAGCGCGATTCTTCCGGCGTAAACGTAAGATCTTCCTTAGCTTCAGCCATTTTCGTTCCTTTCCTAATATTTTTTTGAACTCATTAGCCTACATCTTCGTAGAGACGACTTTGAATTGAGTTGTATGAAATACTGATTTAAGCATCTAATAAATCCTGCATAAGTTCATCTGTGTTATTAAATGATTTTCCCTCATGAGCTTCAGCTTGACGACGAGCTTCGTCAGAAAGATCAACTGGTTCAGAGACTTTGCCAATTTTAAAATTGCGAATTGCTTCATCCATACTTTTAAGAGTTCGGGAAGATATACTCTTTGGAACAGTAAGCTCACGTGGCTCTAATAAAATACAACCATTATCACATTCTTTAACATTGTAATAAGAGTATTTAGCACCGCGCAGCGTTACACGCTTTTTACTATCAAGACGAACGTCATAATCTTTCACTACTTCCACAAAATCACCTCATTTTTAGTGGGATATCCCACTAACTATACAATAATTTTATACTTTTTGCCAAAACGAAAAACGACGAAAAGCAGGCAAGTTGTAGATAACTTGCTTAACTTTTCGCCGTTTAATGCAAAATTACTTGCGATTTACACGCAATTTATACGCAATTTAATCGCATACATAGCGCACACCACGCGCACCACGCGATTTAGTTGTGGAAACCGCTGTAGTTTGGCGCTTCTGCAGTCATCACAATATCGTGAGGATGCGATTCGCGAAGGCCAGCATCCGTAATGCGAATAAAGCGACCGCGCTCTTGCATTTCTTTAATATTGTGCGCACCAACGTAGAACATGGACTGATGCAAGCCACCAAGCAACTGGTAAAGCACAGCATTCAGTGGACCGCGATATGGAACTTCGCCTTCAACGCCTTCTGGAACCACCTTATCAGAGCTGGTAACGTCTGCCTGGAAGTAGCGATCCTTAGAATAAGACTTCTTACCGCGAGGAGCCATTGCGCCAAGCGAGCCCATGCCACGATACAGCTTGTACTGCTTGCCGTGAAGAAGAACCTTTTCACCTGGAGCTTCTTCGCAGCCAGCCAAAGTACCACCGAGCATAACGGTGTCCGCGCCAGCGACCAAAGCCTTAGCAATATCGCCAGAATAGTGGATGCCACCGTCTGCAATGCACGGAATTCCAGCAGCCTTGCAAGCCTGAGCAGCGTCGTAAACAGCAGTAAGCTGAGGCACACCAACACCTGCAACAACGCGCGTAGTGCAAATAGAGCCTGGGCCAACGCCAACCTTTACAGCGTCAACGCCGGCATCAATCATCGCCTGCGCACCCTGGCGAGTTGCAATATTCCCACCAATGATTTGCACAGCATCGAAAGCCTTATCTGCCTTAATGCGACGAATCATATCGAGAGCCAAGCGAGCCTCGCCGTTTGCGGTATCAACCACAAGCACGTCAACTCCAGCTTCCATAAGCGCGCACGCACGCTGCCAAGCGTCCCCAAGGAAACCAATACCAGCGGCAACGCGCAAGCGGCCCTGATCATCCTTAGTAGCATCTGGATACTGTTCAGTCTTTACAAAGTCCTTAACAGTAATCAAGCCTGTAAGCTTACCGTCAGCATCAACCAAAGGCAACTTTTCAATTTTGTTATCCGCAAGCAAGCGGTGAGCATCTTCCTTAGAAATATTGGAAGGACCAGTGACGAGATTTTCACGCGTCATCACATCCTTCACTTTCAAGCGATCGTAATCTTCAGAAGCAATGAAACGCATGTCACGGTTAGTAATAATACCAACTAAACGATTTTCGCTATCTACTACCGGAAGACCAGAAATATGGAAACGCCCGCACAATTTATCTAAATCGGCGAGCGTTGCGTCTGGGTGAACGGTAAGTGGGTCGGTAATCATGCCCGACTCGCTGCGCTTAACAATATCAACCTGCGCAGCCTGATCATCAATAGAAAGATTGCGATGAAGTACGCCAATACCACCATTACGCGCCATGGCAATAGCCATATCGGACTCGGTAACAGTATCCATAGCTGCCGAAATAGTCGGCACTTTCATGGTAATTTCGCGAGTCAGCCGAGTGGAAGTATCCACTTCGGACGGAATAACATCAGTTTCGTTTGGAAGCAAAAGGACATCGTCATAAGCGAGACCGAGCTTCTCGAAAATTGGTGGAACAGGAGCATACACGGATTTCGTGTTCATATCAGTTGTAGCCATAGGGTTACTATACGTTTTTGCTATGACGTTTGCCGAAACTCCGCACGAAACGCTACGAATTGCGAAGTTCGGGCAGGCGGCGACGCAAGTACGGCATCATTGTGAGCACAGTAAGTAGCACAGCAGCAAGAATCATGCCAATAAGCACATACACAGCTTTGAAGAACAAAATCATAATAGAGCCAAACGCAATCAGTGCTGCCCATCCCCATAAAATAAGCACAGCACCCTGCACAGAATGTCCAATTCTCAACATGCGGTGATGCAAGTGCATGCGATCCGGATGCATCGGCGACTGCCCTTTGGCAACGCGCCGCGTAATCGCCAGGCACATATCAAGAACTGGCAAAAACAGCACAAGAATCGGCAACAAAATCGGCATAAATACAGGCAAATAAATACTCGTGTGGACGGCAGAAGGATCCAAATGACCGGTCATAATAATCGACGCGCACGTAATTAAGTAGCCGATAAGCATGGAGCCAGAATCGCCCATAAAAAGTTTCGCAGGATGCCAATTATGCAACATAAATCCCGCACACATGCCCACCATAGCAACGTCAATAAGCGTTGCCATTGAAGCGTAGGACGGCGATGTGCGAGCAAGTATATACGAATAAGTTGCGAAAGCAATACCGCCAATTGCAACAATTCCGGAAGCAAGTCCGTCTAGTCCATCCACAAAATTTACTGCATTAATTGAAGCTACGATGAGTATTGCAGTTATGGCGATTGATACGCTTGGTGACGCCGTTACAAGGGAGCCGAGCGGCAAAGTTACGATTTGCAACCCTCCCCATGCCACAAAAACAGCTATAAGCAGCTGACCGGCAAGTTTTAGCATCCAATCTAAATCCCAAATGTCGTCGCATACCCCAAGCAGGCATATCATAACAGCCCCAGCGAGCACCACCCACGGCTGATGCGAGCCTGCAAAAAGACCGGAAATAAACGGCATAGAACTAGCGAACGCCATCGCTACTGCGAAACCAAAAAGCATACCTACCCCACCCATGCGCGGAGTTGGAATAGTATGCACGTCGCGCGCGCGAACTTTACCAACAGCTCCCATGAGAATCGCAAGATGACGCACAAGTGGCATAATAAGCCACGTAGCTCCACCTGCAATGGCCGCAATAAACAGGTATACCCTCATCGGCTATGTCTTTCTGCTATTTTAATATTCGCTTGCTTTATTTGATTGTATCGATTTGACGGTACCGCAAAATTAGTAAATACTTTCGTACTTTCGTTACTTTCGCAAAGCCGCGCGAATTTCGCGCTCCGAAATCACTCCTTCGCGGAAAATCACGATGCCGTCTTCGTCGTTTGAATCTGCACCAACTACCGTGCTTGCCACATGCGAGCGAGTCGGACCTGCGTTCAAATACAGAGGGATTTCGTCACCAAAAGCATCCACTGCTTCTTCGACGCTGTCTGCACTTTCGTTACCGCTGCGATTCGCACTAGAAGCCGCAAGAGGTCCCGTTACACGCAAAATCCGCATCAATGCTGCACAATCTGGTACACGTACACCCTGCGTCGCTTCAGATTGTGCATCATTTTGCGCATCACTTTTATCTGTTTTGCACAGCGTTGCAAGATGCGAAGCAACCGAACCTTCCTTCGCGCGCGCAATCGGAGAATATCCACCTGGAAGGAACTTTTCTCCTAAAATATCAAGCGGAGAAGGCAAATAAAGCCCAAGTTTTTTTAAATCTTCTACTCCGCTCATTAAAATTTGCAGTGCTTTTGCACGAGGCCTACGTTTGAGTTCGTAAATTTTTGCAACCGCTTTCTCATTAAACGGGTCGCAAGCAACGCCATACACAGTGTCAGTCGGCACTACAATTACGCCACCTTCGTTAATAATTTGCGCTGCCATTTGCAGTGATTCTTCGTTGATATTGCAAATTTTGCTCATTTTTGCCTCTTTCATTACCCCTTGCTTCTTATGTTGCTTCTTAGCTTTTTATTCTGCTTCTTATTTTATTGCAAAAGTATATCTTGGTCTGCCTGTTAAATCGTTGCCAACGCACGAACGCACAAAACCTATACTTTCTGCGTATTTTTGAAGCGCATCACCTTGCGAAATATCGTGCTCCATCACCAGCGCTCCCCCGGGACGAAGTAACGAGAAAGCCGCGCGCATAATCTGCTCCGGAATAGCTAAGCCGTCCGCAGAACCGCCGTACAACGCAAGCGGAGGATCATATTCGCGCACTTCAATCTGTTCCGGCACTTGAGTTTCTGGCACGTATGGCGGATTCGTGATTACTAAATCTACTTTGCCGCAAATTTGCGCAAGTTCCGGAGTTAAATCCGAAATATGCGCTTTTGTTGCATCACCAAGCACAGCATGATACCTGCCCAATACATGCAGATTTTCCTGCTTTTTTGCAGTTTCTTCAAAATTTTTTTGTAAATATTGGAAAGCTTTAGGAGATTTTTCTATAGCCCATACTTGCGCATCCGCAACTTCCGTCACAACTGACAATCCGATTGCACCCGAGCCAGCACATAAATCTACTACCGTAGGCTTACTAACACGCGATTCTCGCAGCCAATCCAATCCAGCTTCAACTACCATTTCAGTTTCCGGGCGCGGCACAAAAACACCCTTGCCGACTCGCAAATCTAAGTAGCGAAAAGGCGCATGACCAACAATATGTTGCAATGGCTCGCGAGAAGCACGTCTACTAACGAAAGCTTCATAACGATCAACATATCCAGCAGAAATATGAGCAGAACCAACACCATTACCCATCAGCAATGCCTTATTAAGTTCAGCTAAGCTCACGCCGCATGCTTCCGCAAGCAGTAAACGCGCGTCATATTCTGCCGATTCTACGCCTGCTCGACTAAGCCGCATAGTAGCATTTCGCAAAAGTTCACGCATCATAGAAGCTTAATTTCTACAAAATAATTTCTACAAAATAATGCTGAACCACTGCTACTTAGCTTGTGCTAAACGGTCAGCTTCATCTGCTTGAATATCACTGTCAATAACTGGTTGCAAGTCGCCATCAAGTACTTGGTCAAGATTGTAAGCCTTGTAGTTCGTGCGATGATCCACAATACGATTTTCTGGGAAATTGTACGTTCGGATTCGTTCAGAACGATCGAGCGAACGCACCTGCGAGTGGCGCATATCCGCCGCTTCTGCTGCCTCCTGCTCGTGCTTCATAGCGAGCAAGCGCGACTTTAGCACACGAAGAGCTGCAGCGCGGTTTTGAATCTGCGACTTTTCATCCTGCATACTCACCACAATGCCAGTTGGAATATGCGTCATGCGAACCGCAGAATACGTGGTGTTCACAGACTGTCCGCCAGGACCGGAGCTCATGAAAATGTCGATTTTCAGATCTTTTGGATCGATTTCAATTTCGTCGTCATCTTCGTCTGCTTCTGGGAACACGATTACACCAGCTGCAGAAGTTTGAATACGCCCCTGCGATTCCGTAACTGGGATTCGTTGCACGCGATGAACGCCACCCTCATACTTCATACTGGCCCACACGCCGTCTTCTGGAGCAGGTGTGCCTTTTGCGCGAATCGCAAGTTGAACGTCTTTTACACCGCCAAGTTCCGTTGAATTTTCGCTCTGGATTACAGTAGTCCAGCCGCGCTTTTCCGCATAACGCATGTACATACGCAATAAATCGCCAGCAAATAGTGCCGCTTCCTCGCCGCCTGTGCCAGCTTTAATTTCCATAATCATATCGCGAGCATCGTCAGGATCCCTAGGAATGAGAGCTGTGCGAAGCTTTTCTTTTGCCGTTGGAAGTTGCGCTTCTAAGCGCTTAGCTTCCTCAGCAAAATCCGGATCGTCGCTTGCCATTTCGTTTGCGGCTTCAAAGTCGTCGCAAAGCTGCTTGTAGTTGAGGTAAGCGTTTACGATTGAACCAAGTTCCGCATGCCTACGACCGAGTTTACGAATAGCGTCCGGGTTTGACGCAACTTCCGGGCTTCCCATGCGACTTTCAATATCGCGGTACTCCTCTAACGCAGTAACTGCTGCTGGGAACTGTTCATCTACTGACTCAGCCATCATATTCCTTTGTAGTCGCGCCTAAAGCGGATTGTGAATCAAAATATTAAATATTAAAATTAAACACATACATGTTGAGTACATAAAACGCCAGCCCCGCTTCGCGAAGTTACACGAAAACAGGGCTGGCGTCATAAAAGCTACTTAGTCTTCTTACCGTAGCGCTTCTCGAAGCGAGCCACGCGGCCGCCGGTATCGAGAATCTTCTGCTTGCCGGTATAGAATGGGTGGCACTTTGAGCACACGTCAACCGTCATGTGATCGCCATCAGCGGTGGAACGAGTTACGAAAGTGCTGCCGCAAGAGCAGGTAACCTGCACTGCGTGATAATCGGGATGAATACCCTGCTTCATAATGTCTCCTATGGAATTCGGGCGACCCGGGTCGCAAAGCCCCAATAGCTAAGCGTGAACCGGAACCTTCGCAATTTTAGTCACCACCCTCGACGCACTAAATCAGCTTTCGTTATTTTTGCGCTTACGACGGCGACCAGCTTTACCCACAGCAAAACCTAATACCGAAAGCGTGGCAGACCAAAGAGCTGCAGTAGACTCATCACTACCAGTTTTTGCTAACGATGGAGCAGGCTGTGCAGGCTCTTCCTGACGTTCCGCATCTACGTGCAACAAAGGTTCCGGCATCGCTATTGCAGTTGGGTACTCTGGTTCCGGAGTTGGTGGAACAGGTGCTGGCGGTACCGGAGTTGGCGGTACCGGAGTTGGCGGAACAGGTTCCGGCGGTACCGGAGTTGGCGGAACCGGCGTTGGAGGCACCGGCTGCGGCTCAGGCGTTGGAGGCACCGGTTCCGGAGTTGGTGGAACAGGTGTTGGCGGTACCGGAGTTGGAGTTGGTGGCACCGGAGTTGGAGGTACAGGTTCCGGCGGCACCGGAGTTGGCGGCACCGGCTCAGGTTGCGGAGTAGGAGGCACAGGCGTTGGAGGCACTGGCTTCTTCTCTTCACGTACCACAGTCATATTCACTGTAATTTCAGCACGCCTACCGTAATTATCTGTAGTACTAAACACAAATGGCACTACGCGCGCACTTTCACCTTGCTTCCAATCAGTAATTGTAGGAATACCAGCCATAGTGCATTGGCTTCCAGAGCAAGATGCTGTTATGTTGTTCATCACATTTCCAGAACCAGCAGCAAGCTGATTGTTAGGTGCATCATTATTATCGGTAAGCTTAAATTTTGTTTGCGTAAACTCACGCGTAGAACCACCAAACGTAAACTTCATAGGCTTCATCTGCTTGAAGTTTGCAGTAATTGTAGTTTCGCGCGTTGGCTTAGGCTTTGGCAACGAAATTTCAGGGTTTATACCAGCATTGCGCAAAATCTGCTTCAAAGCTTCCAAACTAGACTTCTTGGAGCTGCGAATTATCTTTGCAATAAATGGCTTATTCGCATCGTCAGCAAGCTCAGCGAACACTTCGCGCTGAGCGTCAATAATACCGCTCATATCAACGCTATAATCATGAGGCTTGTCTGGATCAACTCCAGCATTTTTAAGCAATACCTTGAGAGATTCAATACTAGACTTATGCGACTTGCGTATAATGCTTGCAACCCAGAACTTACTCTCATGCTCTGCCATGAGCGCCAAAATCTCACGTTCGCCATTAACATTTGCAATTTTCAGCAAATTATTCAAGGCTTCTACAGTACTGTGGCGAGAATTGCGAATCAGCTTAGCAACCCATGGCTTATTGTCACCTTCAGCATATCGCGCTATGCTCTCGCGCTCAAAATCAGTTGCAATAGGATCATTTTTAACTTTTTGTGCTTCTTCCAACAGATGTTGCAATGCAGCCAGAGTCGACGCATGTGACCTACGAATAACATTCGCAACAAACGTCTTACCGCTCATTATTGCCATACGAGCCAAAGCTTCGCGCTCTTCTTCTGTAGCCTTGCGCTTATCTGCTGGAGCTGCTGGAATCTCAGTTGTGCTAGAAGTCCAATCCTTAAACACGTAGCCCTTATCTGCAAGCACGTCTGGAACTGGCATATGCACGTCTTTAACACCCTTACGCACCCAGTATGTGAACACAGGAGACTTCATTTCTCCGCCACTACCAGCTACATACGTTACCTTGCTATAGTTCTTTTCTACAAACTTGGCTTCCGCAGTGCCTTTAGCTGGCAAATCGTTATCTGCAATCACATTCGGCAAAACATGCACACGAACTTGAATCTGAGTAGTAATAGTTTTCCGTTCCTTAGTCTTAGAATCAACTTCGTCTGTAGGTCGCGTAACATCTACAGTTACTGTGGCAGTTCCAGGCTTATATACATAGGTATTATAGTCTTTAACACCTTGCGTATTATCAGTATCTTCTGGCTTTTCACCTTGACCATCAACGTGATTAATAGAAACGTTAACGTTAGGATCAGTGTTATGTACAAGCTTATTAAGGTTTGGAATCGCATCTCCAACGCCAATAACCGTTTCCGGAATCTTTATATCCGAAATACCAGTTTGCTCAGCAACAAGAATTCGTGGAGTTGCGATATCCCACGCGTGCTTCCAATTAACATTGGACTCATTACCTTTAGCATCGTACATACGCCACTTTACGAAACCAGAAAGTAGCTTACCGGTGTCGCTTGCAACTTTTTGAGCAAACTTAATATTGTCTTTAATATCTTTGCCGTGACGAATATACAGCAGCTTTGGCTTATGTTCACCATTATTCCATCTATGACCAATTTCTGGAAGGAAAATGGTTGCAACATATCCGTCTGGAATCTTGTCGTCTTCAGAAGCGTCGATGACGTTTGGCATAAGCTTGTAGCGCGCTACAAAAGTAGTGTTTTCGTCAAACTTCATACCAGCAATTTCAGCACTAGAATATAGCTTAATTTGTGGCTGAGTTGGTACAGTAGTAGGCGTTGGCGCCGCAGCAGCAAACAGTGTTACAAAAGGAACTACTGGTGCAGCAGTATTTGTACCATTCGTAATATTTGGCGTATTGGTCGAATTTGCTACAGGCGTAGTAGCTGTCTGCTTCTCCCAGCCTTGGAACTCGTAATGGTATCCTTGCGCATCGTAATCTTTGCCAATAACCTGCGGAGCGCGAACACCACTAGCAGATTGCTTATACGCGTAGTACAATTCGCGTGAACCTTGAGCAAATTCACCCTTGCCATTTGGTGACTTACCATCAATCTGAGCATTCTCAAATTTGACTTGAACGTAATATTTTGGATCAAGAACTTTATTACGTTCAGCATTAGCACCAGTTTGCGCTTCAGGATGTTTACTATCTTCCTTCGCCAAGCTGCTTGGATACATCAACTGATAAAGCACCTTAAGGCGAGCAACGCGCTTATACTTTTTAGGTTCTTCACCGTCCTTGTAATTGACTGTAATCTTTAGCGGCACAGTGTACAAAGAAGGCTTAGAAAGCATCTTCTTCTCAAAGTCTTCTGGCTTCTTACCTTTAGGCAAATCGTATTCGATTGTTACATCCTTTATATCGCCCTTAGTTTCTGCCTCTGCCTTCAAAGCAGCAAGATTTGTCAAATACTCGTCTAACTTTGGAAGCGTGTCACGCTTATCTTGCACAGCAACCAAGTAATCAGTCTGCACATCTGGCTCTGTCCAATCCTTTTGATCTGCCACGAACTCTTGGAATGATTCATTGACTTTCCAGCCGTCTTTCCATTCATCGTCAGTTTTAGCAACATTTTTAATTTCAACAAGTTTCTTACCGTCATTAAGCATGCTGCTTCGATTCCAAGTGCCAGTAGCATTGGTTAGGCTTGCTTTAAGCTTCTCCAAAGCATTAGTAGGGTCGCTAGAACTGTAAGGAATTCTTGAAATATCAGTGCCCTTCTTTACATAGAACACCTTAGGACCACTTGTGCCATCCTTCCACAATCTACCCGGAGCAGGCTTAAAGATTGCAACTACAGCATCCTTAGGAACTTCACCACCGTCAGACGAATTGGAGAAGTAGTCAATCTTCTTGTAAACAGCGTGGTAAGTTACACCGTTTTGCAAATTCGCATCCGTGTAGCGGTCGCTTGAATTTATATCAAACTTCTGCTCTGGATTCGGATTCGCAGCAGTCGGCTTTACAACCTTAGTTGTCCAGCCCTTAAACACATAGTGGTAATTATTTTCACTGTGATCCTCACCGAAGGCTTGCGGCACGCGGATTCTAACATCCTTACCTTTGTAAACGTAAGCAGTTAGCGTAGTTGTTCCGCCAGTAGAAGGAGTAGTGCCAGTCGTATCGTGACCAATAATAGTGCCTTCATCGTTACTACCAGTAAAGGTAATAGGCGCATATTCGGTAGCGTGCTTACTGCCGTAGTCGCTAGTCTTAAACTTTTCCCAATCGCTTTCGTACACCAAATCTGGCAGCACGCGGTACAGTACTTCAGCTTTAGCAGTGTTGCCGTTAAGAGCTACTTGCACTTTAATCTTGTGCAAGCCTGGAGTGCTGTCGAATGTTGCACCATCAGCAAATGAGAACGTAGCACCCTCTGGATACTCAGTAGCATTGGTTATGAGCTTCTTAGCAGACTCGCCACTTTCAGTACTAATCTTCTCAAGTGGCGTAAGCACTTGCGGAGCTGCAGCAACAGGAGCTTTTAGCTTGAAGTTAGCAGTGTAAATTACTTCAGGGCTGTTCTGCTCTTCGGAGCGAATCGGCAAGCGATCTACACCGGTAGCATACTCAAGCTTCGTAGAGCCAGAACCATACGAACCGATTTGCGAAGTCCAGCCAGCAAACTCAAATCCAGGCTTCGCTTTCACTGTTGGAAGCGGCATCTGGTATGCCTTCGTGCCCTTAATCGCATCGTACACAAGAGCAGAGCCGTCAGCTACATTGTTTCCTTGCCAGTCAACAACGCTGCCCATAGAGCCTTGACCATCGGCCACTTTGAACACGTAGCGCGTGTAGTGATCCGGGCGAGCTTGAGCATCGTTCTTGCGCTTAAGCACGCGAACGTCTTTATATCTGAAGGTAATTTCAGGAATATTATTAACATCCTGCTTGCCATCTTCGTCAGTTTTATAAGTAAAACTATCCCGCGTAGTTTCCGGCATAAAGCCTTCAATCGGCTTGTAGAACGCTACGTCGTACTTTCGATTTACAGAGCTGACTTCGCTTTCTGGAAGAAGCTCATTGCCGTTTTGATCAATATACTTTACCTTATACTTGCGCGTATTGTACGTTTGGTAAATAAACTCGCCAGTATTCTGATCCTCGTCCTTCGAGGCTTCAAAGCTCGTGAAATGCTTATCTGGGAAGTGCGTTTCGTCACTGTAGACTGCTTCCGCATTGTAGCGCAAATGCTCGCGCAAGCCGGAAACCGTTTGAGTAGAAACGTGATCCACCATCGCGGCTTTGGCTGATTTATCAGTAGCATTCTTATAGTCAATAAACGTGTACCCAGGCTTTAAGAATATGTGCTTAAAAGTACCGTTGTAGCGAGTATCCTCAACCCACACTGCATTAAGCGTTATGTCTTCTACTACTTTGTTGCCAAAAGCGTACGGCAAAGTCGTGCCGTTCTTTTTAATCTCCCAGCCGTAGAAGTCGTAGCCTTTGCGAGTTGGAACCTTTATATCTTTATTTTCCTTAATAACATAGTAGTGATCGAACTGCTTTTTCGTAACTACGTTTGTTCCAAATTTCTCTTTGCCTTTTTCGTCGGTTTCAGGCATATTGTAGTTAAGCGTTACAGTGTGCTTAATACCTTCTGGCTTACCCCACGCAGCGTAAAGCTTAATGCCGTTGACTGGCACTGTAATATCTTTAGCTTTGCCTTTATCTTTGCTTCCAGTTTTGTTCTTGTCTTCAGTACCTTCACTATTGTCATTTATCTTGCCATTTATAAGATGAATACCGGCTTGATCAACAGCCCAGCCTTTAAACACGTAGTCTTCTGGCAAATAATCAGGGCGCTCGATGGAGTACTTAGTACCATTAAGCGTGAAAGTGTACTTGCCGTCGAACTGCTTAGACGTATCGTCAGCATCATCTTTAGTTACAGAAGCATCGTAAGACGTATCGTTTCCGTATAGCTCTTTGTCTTCGCCCGTCAAATCTTTTTTGCCGCGCTTGGTCAAGCTATACTCAAACGGCAGTTCTTCTGTAGCAGCGACACTGCCGTCCTTTATAGCCTTGCCGTCCGCATTATAAAACTGCACAGCGTACTTCTGGCGGTCGTACCTAAACTCAAGTGGTTTGTTATCATCAAATTCAGTTGCATCACCAGTATAACCTTCTTGTTCATCTACTGGAACGCCCCTATACTTTCGAAATGCTAAATGATACTTTTTAGCAAAAGCTTTCTGCTCATCCTCACTTAAATCATCCCAATCCCCATGATCATGAGATTCGTTATACCACTCTTCCAGCTTACCTTCAAAGTCGTCTGAATCTAACGCCTTACCAACTCTTGCCGTATCATAACCACCAGCAGGATTAAAACCAGCAATAGATGGAGCTGGATAATCATAGTCACCGCTAGGAGTATCATCTTTGCTATAAGAATCGGTAGAAAGCTCATAATCGTCCTCGCTTATCGTATCACCCTTTTTATGTTTTTTAGCAGACGCAATACTTTGCTTCCTAATAATCACCTGTATAGGCTGACTTTGATCACTGCTATCAGCAGTAAGCAGACGCTGATTATCTTTTAACTCGTGTGTAACTTGAGGGTTATGCTCAGGGTCATCGCTAATTTTAGGTATTACTTTGTCTTTTGGATTTTTTTTAAAAGCAGCACGCCAACGAGGGTCAGCAAATTCTTCTTTAGTAAAACGATACGGAGGAGTGTCACGATACTTTACAACCCCTGCAAATCCAAGCTGCCACCCTAAAGAGCCTTTTCCCTCTTCACTAAAATATAATTCATTTACATCAGGCCAAATATCAGTAAGCTTTTGACCATAACGAACATTTACGCGGTAGCCTTTATGGTTAATCTCAGTGCCATGCTCATCCTTGTCTTTACCAACATACTTATCTGAGCAACCGCCACCGCCAGCATAGCAATAAATAGTTGTTTTGCCGTTTTCATCTTTTCTTTTTATAGCAGCATTGTCACCATTATCTACGCCAGCCGGCTTAGCAAAAATAAGCTCATAAGTATTGCGATCGTAAACTAAGTTAAGAGTGTTGTTTAAGTCGTTCGCGCAAAGCTTCGCTTTACTACGTTTGCCTAAATCTGGACGACCCGGCACAAAATCATGTTGCTCATTGTTAAGCTTTTTAGTAAGATCCTTATTCACGTGGAAGTAGCGCGTGAATATGTCCTTGTAAACTCTATTATCCCAATTAGGGGTTTTAGCATCAATAGGACCTGTAACATAATTACCGCTAGAATCTTTAAGGTAATTGCTTTCGGCACCAGGATTAGTGGTATCATACCCTTCCAAGTTTGTTACGTGCGTATCGTTCATCCAGTTGAACTTTGCAATTAAGCCAGTTTCGTGTTTAGAATCTTTGCCTTGCAACTCTTCTTTAGTTAAGCCAAGCTCTGGGTTCTTTACATAATCAGTTTCGTCTGCGCCATTAAGCTTACTAGCATCATCAACAACGCCTGCATCATTCATCTTATCAAGCGCAACTTCACTGTCTGTTTGCACATTCTTGCGCTCAACAAGACCAACAAAGTCGTAGTTTGCAAGCGAATCCGGATGCTCTTTGTCAACTAAATCCGCCTTTTGCACCCACACGTTCACGCGGTAGCTGGTAGCCTCGTTAGCCGACCATATCGCGCGGAATTGCACATTGTGATCCGGCATCGTATAATTAGCCGCTTCATTAGTTACAGACCTATTAGAAGCACTTGAGCGATTAGCACTCTCCCCCGGTTCTACTATCTGCCACCCCATGAACGTATGACCACGATACGTAGGTTCTGGAACCTCAGGCACTTTCTGGCCATAATACACTTTTTGAGCAGTAACATCCGTGCCGCCAGCAGAATCGTACGTAACTTCATACGCTTTACGGTAGTAGCGAAGGTTCAAAACAAGCTTGTCTTTTTCATCTTCAGAATCCGAAAGCGGCGAGCTAATAAGATTATGTTCCGGTTCATAGCCTGGAATATACGTTGAAACAGCTGTTACATTCGAGCCAACTGTGCCAGTAATCTCCGTAACGTGTATAAGTTCTTTAGTTGTTGTAACTTTGCCATCCTTGCCTTTAATTTTATGTTCTACAACAATAGGTTTGCCAATATTAGGCGCTTCATCAAACTTATCCTTATCCTTAAGATTCTGCACCAAGTGACGCACATAGTACTTAGCTGTTTTAGGAGCGTAGTTGATGTTCAACTCGCCGTAGTACTGAATGCCGTCTTCTGCTTTTGGCTGAGTAGAGGACGAAGATTGCGGATTTGTAGTTGTTTGAGATGATGAGGTTTGCGGAGCTTGAGCGCCGTTATTGCCTCCAACAGCCGACCTTTCCTTTACAGCGTAATCAGTAATCAGCTTCTTGCTTAAACGCAAGTAGCGAATAGCATCCGCATCCGTGCCATCGTCAATAACGAACTTGCTGTTATTTCCCTCACCTTTTTTAACGTAGTACTGGTAATCACCAGAATGATATACGGACGGGCGGTATCCAGCAGCTTTTGGAAGCTCAATGTATTCGTACTTGCCGCCTTTGCCAAGCTTATCGAAGCCGTCTTTGTCAATCGTAAGCTCGTACGGCTGCACAAGCTGCTTATTCGCAGCACCGTTAATCGTGTAGCGAATTTTCAAATTGTACGTAGCTTTTGGCTTTTTGTCGGTTTGTACCTGTTCGTTGGCAGTTGTCTGGTTATCAGCCGTTGGATGCTGCTCATTCGGCTTAATTACCTGGCTATTTGGATCAGTTGCTGCGTTTGTTGCGCCAGCGTTTGGAGTGCCAGCGTTCTGTGTGCCAGTGGCCGGTGTAGAAGTAGGTGAAGACGTTGAGCCAGGATCTGAAGGCGTAGCGTTTTTATCTTCGCCTGTAGCACCTGTAGTTGCACCTTCTGCACTGCTTTGCGAACCTTGTGCATTGGTTTGCGAACCTTGATCAGAGCCTTGCGCAGAGCCTTGTGAACCTTGCCCTTGTGTATTGCCTTGTGCAGTTGTATCTGCACTTGTGCTCGCTGTATTTCCAGCACCAGCATTAGATCCTGCACTTGCAGGAGTTGCAGGAGAAGACGGTGTAACTGTATTAGCTGCAGGGGTCACAGTAGGAGATGTAGACGCATTATTTGCAGAAGATGCAGGTACATTTTCCGCAGAAGGTACACTACTCCCGCTATTATCACCACCGTTATTCTCAGCAGACCTAACCTTACGCACTTTTGGCGTATTTGCAGCACTTACTGTATTCGCATTTTCTGCGTGAGTGCTTGAAGGTTGTGCATTTGTATTCTGCTCGCTTGCAGGCTTCGAGCTTTCAGCATTTCCAGACTGCGCGTTTGCAGGCTGTGAAGTTTTTGGTTGTGCAGGTTGTTTCACTGCAGAAGTATCAGCTGGATTTACGTCTGTTGGCTGTGGTGTCGTCGTCGATTCTGGCTTTGCAGTCGGCTTTACATCTGCCGGCTTTGCAGTCGGCGTTGATTCCTTTGCAGCTGGCTGCACAGCCGGCTTCGATTCTGGCTTTACTGCTGGCTGCGCTTGCTGCACTGGCGCAGGCGCACTTACTGCAGCACCAGCCGAATTTGCAGAAACTGTGGCATCCACTGAACTTTTCTTAATCGCAGCAGAATTCTTAACAGCACTTCCAACAGAATTCTTACTCACTAATGTCTCATGAGGATGAGAAACAGAAGCTTGCGAAGATGCCCCAAGATTCCCGCCAAAACTATGCCCCTCTGGAGATTGCTTAACTTCACCAATCTTCTTAGTCTCATCATCCTTAGTGGATTCCTGAGCTTGTTGACTATCCTGAACTTCACGAGCCTTCTCAGCTTCGCGTTGTTTTTGCAACTCAGCTTCACGGCGAGCAAGTTCTGCCCATTTCTGCGTTTGCACACTCTTGTGAAGCACACTAGCGCCCCAACGCTGCATGTTCAATTCATCTGGATCAGGCTTGCCTTTGCCCATATTTTGCGTCATATGAGACGCGTCGATAATATCTTTCTGAGTAGGCTGCAACGCCGAAGCTACAACAGACGGCAGCATCATCGCTAAAGTCGAAGCAACTGCCACACCTGCAACACCAGTTCGCAAAGCACGAGAACGCTTAACAGCACGAGCTTTGCGAAGTGTTTTCTTTGGCATCTCACTGTGTAACTCGCTACGATCTACCATCGCTACTCCTTATCTCACAACCTCAGTACAGTGCATATTGCGCATAAATATGCAACTACTCAATATATGCGTACTGTATACAAGCACAGCGCATGTGCTCAAAATAAACACAATGTCAAACAGCTCTATGCAATACCACCAACTTATTGCATAGGTATGCACAGATATGAACCATGCATAAAAACATTGACATACACAGTTTGCGAGCAACCAACAAAACCGCTGTATCTAA
This sequence comes from Gardnerella vaginalis, assembly GCF_001546485.1. Taxonomy (GTDB): domain Bacteria; phylum Actinomycetota; class Actinomycetes; order Actinomycetales; family Bifidobacteriaceae; genus Bifidobacterium; species Bifidobacterium vaginale_D. Next base: position 32,269 of record NZ_KQ956843.1, read on the forward strand.
GCACCCTTTACATAATACACCAAAACCCATACCCCCCCCCCAGAGAATTTTGTAAAAAATAATACGTTTTTGCATAAATTTTAAAAAATCCATAAATGCTCTGTAAATTACCGGCAAATATAGTCAAAAACCACAAAAACAACAACAAACACCGGAAAAATTACCGGCAAATGCGCGACGACCTGTTTGAGCGCTATTCCTCACGGCATAGCCGTTCGGCTG
>NZ_KQ956844.1 GCF_001546485.1 Gardnerella vaginalis
TACTCAGTCCCCATTTTTTTTTTATGCTCATACCTTTTAGTGCATTATGGTAATCGGCAAAAACTGTGTAATCTGCAGAAACTGAGGTTACAGATTGAAAGTGTGTCTGAAGCCTTTTGACCTATAACTTTCCATGTTCGATTTATAATTGAAAACACGGATATAAATTTGAATAATAGCTACTCGTTGTATTGTCATTACTGTAGTAATCGCTAAAAATTGTCAAAATTAAGTCATGAAAAGGCGTTGCTGTAGGTGAAATAGAGTAGAATGTTTTTCAAACGTTTTCAACTTTAAGTGTTTGGAGGCTGCGTCTTTCATGCACTATGTAATTGCAAAGGTTGAATAATAAAGCATTGTAAATATGTTTTGAACGTTAAGCAATACCGTTGGGATTGTAGATAAGAAAGGGAACTATATGTTAAATAAGAAGGCTATAGTAGCGTTTTCATTTGGCGCTGCATTTGTTGCCGGGTTGGCTTTCGCTACTCCTGCAATGGCTGGACCTCTTGACGGTTCAGATTTCCAAGCTCCAGCTCCATCAGCACTTGATGGTTTTATTAAAATTCCATCTGACTATGCTAAAACAGTAACTCCTACACCATCTGCAGAAAGTGACGATAAGAGCGTTGGTGATTTTGGTGATGACACAGATTTAGATGGTTTTGTCGATAACGATTATCAAGGTTTTTTTGTTGGCGACTCTGATGATTTTGGTGATTTTGGTGATTTAGGTGACTTAGGCGACTCTGATGATCTTGGTGATTTAGATGACTTAAGTGGCTTGGATGATCTTGGTGATCTAGGTGACTTAAGTGGCTTGGATGATCTTGGTGATTTAGATGACTTAAGTGGTATAGGTGACAATGATTCTGACGTATTTCCAGATACCCCTACACCTGCTCCGGAACCAGCTCCAGCTCCGGAACCGGCTCCTGCTCCTGCGCCAGTGACGCCAGATACTCCTAGTGGAGACACTACCGTAGCAGAACCTAACACAAATGATGATGCATACGAAGCTCCAGTCGTACTTACTCCACAGGAAAAAGCTCAGAAGATTCAAGAAATTAACAGTGAACTTGAGCAAGTAAAAGCTACTCTTTCTCCTGAAGATTTAAATCTCTACAACGCGTATGAAACTGAAGTTGCAAGCGCACTCAATCAGAAGAATCTAGTTAAAGAGACTTTTACAGACTATCTTAAGAATCTTCTTACATATGGCAATCTTACCGGGGATGATTTGCGAGATGCTCAAGATGCATTAGCAATTATGCAAGGTAAAACTATTAAGGCTTATGAAGTTATGGGGCCGAAGATTTCAACATCGGACGGTGGTTATACACAAATAGTTCGTCCTGTTGGTGAAGAAAAATCTCCTACTTTCTACTCTCCAGCAAGGAATGCTTACCCAGTATCTGCAGCCAGCCTTTTTGAAGTTATGAATGCAGCAAATTACAATAAGCAATTGAATGCATTGCGAGCTTCTGAAGGGCTTGGACCTGTTAATATAAGTATGCGTAGTATTGCAGAAGCAATCGCACATAGCATGTTCTCTGATACTCGTATTGCGCATGCTGTTATGGCCGCACAGGAACAGCATCCTTATCGATACAATTCAGAGAATCTTGCATGGGGAAAGTATCATATTTCTACCACTCATGAGAACGATGATGAGAGTCCAATGAAGGGTTGGTATTACGGAGAAAAATCCATTTTTGATACTGCTGTCAATAATGGCACATTTAACGATGATGGTCATGTATATACGCTTAAAGCTGGCAATAATCTCGAATCTTACCGTCACAATATTTCTGGTTTGGATAACTTGCCTGAATCATTGTTTGAAAACGATCCAGATAAGTCGGTATTGCAGAAATTCCAAAATGCAGTTGGTCATTATTTGAACTTTGTGAATCGTAACGTTCTTTCTAATGGTTTTGCACAAAGCAATGATTCTGCTATTTATGGATCTGTTGTTATCTGGCATGGTAGTTCTACTAATAAAACTTCGTGGACTCCAGATACATTTGATCAGTCACTACATGCATATATACAAAAGGTGGGTGCTCAAAAAGTTCAAGTACCAGATAATTTGCAAGCTATCTTTAAAGCCTCTGACAATTTAGGTAATGCCATGCGTAAGGATTCTTCACCATTATGTAGATATGTGCGTTTGCAGCATCAATTGCAAGCTTTAAGAGATTAATAAATCTACTTTTGCATATATGCATCGATGACGTTCATGGATACTTCTAACATGAGCGAATACATTATTGCCAACCAGAAGTTTTTCTTAAACTTATGGTTGGCAATTTTTATATTCAAAATTAATAAAAACTAGCGCAATATACACAAAGCATGACACAATAGTAAGTAGTGTATTTTTTGAAGGGAGCAGGTCACGTGAGTGAGCGACAAGCCGTACAGCGCTGGATGATTACAGTAGGTGGTGTCGAGCAGGCACGTGTGGGTGCAGGACAGTCAGTAGAGATTGGACGCAAGCCTATACGCCCATTGCGCGACGATGGTTTCGTGCGTGTTGACATAGTAGATAACAAACGCTCTATGTCAAAACGACATGCGTTACTCATTGTTGATAAGCGTGGTGCAGCAACAATTCGTGATTTACATTCAACAAACGGCACGTATTTAGTTAGTGCCAACGGGGATTTATTGCGATTAGAGCCGGATGTTGATTTTCAGCTGCCAGATAGCTTAATGCGTATGCAACTTGGTGATGTTCCTGTTGATTTTGTGTGCGTTGAAGATACTGCAATTGAAGATAAACAAGATGATGAAGTTCGCAATTTATTCTCCTATGCTACTGATGATGCACATGATGAACATGCTGTACCAGATTTATCGGTGGATCAAATTCTTGACTTGCGTGCTGGTGAGCCAACAGGTATTTTTCATGCTCAGTCTGTAGCACAACCAGACCTATCTTGGGGAAAGGGTCAGTTTGCGCAAAACTTGTCCTCTGGCGCCACATTGCGTAGCGCTGCTATGAATCATCCTGTAACGTTACCGGTAGTGCCTGAGCATGAAGAAAAGCCCATTGAACCTCGTGATTTATTTGTTGATGCTCAATCATTGCAACAGGAAAATATACAACAGGAAAATATACAACAAGAAACAGTTGCACTACAAGAACATATTCAACCTAACAATGAGTTGCAACCTAACAATGAGTTGCAAGAAAATACTCAATCTAATACGCAATTAGATAGCGTAGCGCATTCTGAAGTGTTCCAAGAAACAGAAAATCAAGTATCACAAGAAAGCGATATTTCGTCCTTTACTACTGGTCCTTTTGCTACAGATATTGTTGGTGCTGTTCATCGTGATCTGTCTGCACAAACTGCTGATATGAACCATGCTGATACTGAATCTGTTATTTCTGGTATTGATGTTATCGATAACGGCGTTTCATATTCGCCTGCTTTTGAACCAGGTTCAGTATTTGAAAAAGTGTCAAAAGGTGAATTTGATGCCCAACAAAATATGGTAGAAGCTGGTGGGTTTACTTCACGAGAAGCTGAAGAAAGTAATGATTTTTCTCAACAATTTGAAATGGCACAGTATCCAGAATTACTGCCATTTTTAGCGACAAATCCAGGTTTGTATGATGATTTATATGCTTGGCTGGCAGCGCAAGGTAATGCCGAAGTTGACGCTGCGCTTGCGCGTAACAGTGGTTACAGTGAGTATCGTAAAGCTATAGAACAGTAAGTAAGTAGGGTTGGAATATGAGAGATACAAACAATAGTGAACAAGATTCATCATCGCAAGTTTCTGCAGACGCAGTAGTAAAAGGTGCTGCAACGAATGACACCTCATTGAACGAAGATACTGCTCAACAGGAGGTCAGTTCTGAAGCATTGCAGCGTATTATGGCATGGAAGCAACAGTATCAATCACAGTTATCTCCTTCGCCGCTAGAAGATATTACGCAACTTTCTGCAAAATTAGAATTAACTCATGCCCATCCTTCTGGTATTGCACAGCTTTTTGCTAGTGGAAAAGCAACATTAAAAGCTTTATTCCGTGATGCCGGTATGTTGCGTGCCGCAGGACGTCGGTTAGATCGTGTTTTTGAAGATCGCGATGCAAAAGCTCATGAAAGTGGTGTTTCTGAACTCTCTTTAATTGTTGGTGTTGCGCTATGGAATGGTAATCACGTTCCGGTACTTACATATCCTGTTCGTGTAATTCGTGATGTACAACAAGATGAAACTGCTGCAACTATTTACTTTTCTGGAAGCGTTTGCTTAAATCGCGCGTTGGTTGCGCGTTTAAGTTTGCGCGGTGTTCAATTGCGGGAAGATGTGTTATTTGATGGTTCTCACTATGAGAGTGGCACTCCTGAGACTTCTGTAGTTTTTGACGCTATTTGCCAACAGGCTCGTAGTGTTTTTCCAGATTTTGATATTGAACGTGATATAGTTCTTGGATGCTTTACTGATGCTGGTTCACGCTTTGTAGCAGAAAGTGAACAAATTCTTCAAGATTTACAGTCTGGTAGTGCTGGAAATACTGCGATTGACGCTATGGCTGGTAAAGAGCATGCCATACAGGCACTTCAATCTATTCACAAGATGGAGTATAGTCCTTTTGATGCAGATCCTCATAATGAATGTGAAGTTGGCGAAGTAGATAACACTGTACGTTATGCTGCTAATCTCGTCGCTTCTGGAAGTTCTTTATTTGTAAACATTGATTCAGGTTCAGATTCTGCAGCAATCGCTGCGGCAATTGCTTCTCATTCAGTGATTGCGGGACGTTCTGTGTTATACGTGCCGAATGTTGTTGAACAACAACGTCGTTTCCGTTATACCTTAAATGCGCATGAAATTTCTTCATTGGCATTGGATGTTGCAGATGGGCATATTGCCAAGCATGTTGATGCTCAATTGATTGCTGCAGTTGGTGCTCGTCAGAGTGTGGCAACGTCGCGCTTTGAACAAGTTGCAGATGAGTTAGTTGGTGTGCGCTCGCGTCTTACTCGTTATTTAGGTGATCTTCACGGGGTAAATGAAGCTTGGGGAGTGTCAGCTTATCAAACTATTCAAAATCTTGCTGCTATTGCAATGTTTCCATCTCATCCTTCTACGCATGTTCGTTTAGATGTTAATGCAGCACATGCGATGACTGGGCACCTTGAAGAGTGGGCGCAAAAACTCCATCAGGCGGATGAGCTTGGTGAATTTAATATTAACCCTGAAGATACGCCGTGGTTTGGTGCATCAATATTTGATGAAAATGAAGCAGTTGCAGTGTATCAGCGTGTAGTAGATGTATTGCTTAAACTTCTGCCAGCTACTCGTGAACAAGTTAAAACTACAGTACAAAACTGCGGTTTCCCTGTGCCAACGACAGCCCGAGAATGGAGTCGTCAAGTTACTGTTCTGAAGAATTTGCGTCGTGTGCTTGACGTATTCCAACCAGAAATTTTTGAACGTGATTTGGACTCAATGATTGAAGCCAGTAAGCCGAAAGCTGTGCGTAAAGCTGAAGGCACAGTTATGGGCTTTTGGGAGCGTCGTCATCATATGCGAGAAGCTCGTAGCTTGCTGCGTGTAGGAGCCAAAGTTGACGATTTACATGAGGCTCTCAAGATTGTTGCGCAACAGGCAGCTCAATGGCGTACTTTTGTTCCTCATGGTGGATGGCCTGTTTTACCTCCAAAACTAGATGAATTGGTTAGCACGCAGGAACTGTTAGCAAGACATTTGGTCGCTCTTGACGCAGTATTAGCTACAACTCGTCAAGGTGCTGATCTTGAAAATATTGAATTTGTGCAGCTTGAATCACGGTTGCAATCCTTGCATGATGATCGTGCTTCGTTGGATACGCTTCCTGGTCGTTGTAATTTGGAACACGAATTCAGTGATGCTGGTTTACTTGATTTAGTCAATGATTTGCGCCGTCGTCATGTTACAGGTGGAGCGCTTGATGGTGAGTTGCAGCTTGCATGGTGGACTACCGTTTTCGAAGATATTGTTAATTCTTCTGCGATTATTTCTCACCAAGATGGTTCTGCAATGCAGGATGCTTCTGATCGTTTTGTGCAAGTTGATACTGAGCATGTTCGCTCTATAGGTCCAATGGTTCAGCAAGAAGCCATGCGTCACTTATGCGATTTGTTGTTCTCGCATACGCAAGAAGCAAATCAGTTGCATACTATGCTTGCTAGTAACCGTTCTGGAATTACCTTTACGAAACTTTTGCGAAATTATGCAGAGCTTGTATTGGCAGCAAAGCCAATATTGGTTGCTATGCCATCAACGCTGACTATGATGACGCCACTGACCCCTATTGCAGATACTGTGATTATTGATTCTGCTGAGCACATGTCAAACATTGAATTGTTCTCTATTCTAGCTCGTGCACATCAAGTAGTGGTGTTAGCGCATAAGCAGACTGTAAGTTCTGAAAGTTTGAATAAGCTTATTTCGCTATTGCCAACAGTTACGGTCACTTCTCGTGCTACGCGCAGATCATTGCGTTTAGCTCGTTTCTTGGAAGAACACGGTTATGGCAAACTTCGACATGATGTTCCTATTGAACGATTACAAGGTAAGGTGCGTTTGCATCAGATTGATGCTACTGGTGTACCTATTTTGTCGTCTGGTCTGATTGAAAGTAGTCAACAAGAAATTGATGAGGTTGTAGAGCTTATTCGTCAACGCGCAAAGACGTTTACTGTTGTGCCTTCAGGTTATGTGCTAGTTGTGGTAGCACTAACAAATGTGTTCCGTAGTCGTTTAGGTGCTGAATTAAAGTCTTTATCTATTAAAGATGAAAATATGGGTCGTTTCTTACGTCACGTACGGCTTATGAGCATTAATGAAGCCTCAGGTGCAGTGGCAACCGATGTAATTATGTCGCTATGCTATGCCAAAACTTCTCACGGGCGGTTGCTTCAACAATTTGGTCTTATTGAAGAAGAAGGCGGCAGTAGTATGCTGCTTGATGCGCTTGCATTAGCTCGCCGTCATCTTGATATTGTCAGTGCTTTTACTTCCCAAGATATGGAAGATGAGCGTTTGCATCAAGATGGTCCGAAGTTGCTGAAAACTCTTTTGCAATGGGCTGAACAATTAAGCGATAAACCATTACGTCCTGAGGATATTCATGATGTTGAAGCGCAAGTTGCTGCTCAAGCTGCTCAAGAAAATGTGTTATTTACTGATTTAGCTGAACGTATTCGTGCTCGCGGATTAAAAGTTGCAGTGAATTATGGTTTTAACAATGGTATTCGTATGCCGCTAGTTGTTGGTCTTGCTGATAAGCCTTTTGCTTTGGCTGTGCTTACGGATGATGCACAATTTATGAGTATTCAATCTACGCGTGAACGTCATCGTATGATGATTCAAGATTTGGAATCTTTAGGCTGGTCGGTTATGACAGTGTGGAGTGTTGGCGCTTTTGTTAATCCTGAAAAAGAAGTTGATCGAGTTGTTTCAAGACTTGGTGAATTGTATGGTGATAGTGAATGAGTGATTATGATCCTCATCGGCGTTCGCCGCGTCGATCTGTGAGAGTTGTTCGTGAAGGCTCTGAGCTTTTTGATGCTGATGGTGTTAAATTAGAGCCTTCCGACAATCTCACAGCAGAACAACGTAATTACGAGGATGATAAACGTATTTTAAGCGAGTTGCCACCTCATTGGGCGGTATTTTCGGAACGTGGTCGTTGAGTATTATTCCAACATTATTGCTGTGATTTTGTCTCTAGCATATCGTTTTGTCTCTAGCATATCTATTTAATATGTCTAACTTTTATTTCGAGTGTTTCATAGCAACAATTGCTAGTGAGGGATTCGCAGATTGTGCTTGTAGTAAACGTAGTGCATCTGCAGCAGGCATGGCAAGTGTAGTAGTATTTTGCTGATTTTGTGCTGATTGCTGGTTTTGCGTTATATGCAGTACCATGACATGCTGTATTATGCTTACATAGCGTTTATCAATTGTTGTAATTTCAGCTTTTTTGCTTTCATTATTGTGTTCTGACGATGCTGGGTTACTATTTTTCCCCAATTCTGCACCGTTTATATCGTTATCGGCATCTTCATCTTGCAGAGGTTTACTAAAAGCAAGATTAATTTGTTCTCCAGGTATTAAAGTGTGATCTGCACTAGCTAAGTGCACATTAATAGAAGTGAATCCTTCAGGAATACTTGGAATATGACTCACAGCATTTTGTAAAATTGGCATGCCTGTTTGTATTTCACAGGTAGTAATGAGAGGATTATGCGCATTTACCCGTTCAGTTAATGCATAATGAAATACATCATGTTGTGGCACTCGAACATAGCTTATGTCATTTGCTGTGAGTTGCGCACCTTGCTGAATGTGGTGAGATGCTACAGGTATTACTTGTGTTGCTTGTGCGTCAATAATTGATGATATTACAAGTAAAGACATGATTCCTGCGCACAGCACTATGATAATTTTTCTAACAAATGCGCGTTGGCGACGTTGTATTAGTGCGCTGCTTCGTTGAGCGCGCTGAAATTTTGATAGTAAAGAAAAGGTTATACTCATACTTTGCATTGTGTAGTTTTTATTGCAGGTGTACAAGAAAAACTACACAATGTGGTTAAAACCTATAATCGTAGTCAGAAAGTACGTGAATTATTTTTTACTTATTAGGATTACTTGTCTGTTCTGTAAAAACCTTTGCCTTTGAAATTAATTGGAGGAGCAGAGTACACCTTGTGTACTGTATTCTTGCCACATTGAGGGCAAAGAGTAATAGGATCATCTGAAAATGATTGATGTTCTGAAAAATCGTATCCGCATTGCTTGCAACGGTAATGATAAGTAGGCAAAAGTCCCTCCGAAATTACATGAGCATGTAAATAAAAAGTTTTCGCTCGAAACAAAGTTTCAACTGTCAGCCTAAGCTGTAATGAATCTTACTTACTGTTCTTCCACATATCCTAGTCTATACCGTGACAGTTGGATACTGTATGAAACTTATTTACTACATAATATGTTGATACAGCGCATTGTGCATAAGTGTTTATTGCATGCTTATATTTTGACGACACGCCGAAATGTTTATGTTGCTACACATCCTATAACTTCTTTATATTAATAGTTATGGGTTATGAATCGGTGAGTGCGCTTCTTGTGTTGATCATCCTCGTAGCCTTATGGTTCGGGTGGTTGCCTAAGCGCACGGTTAATGGTATGAAATCTATGCTTGAGCATCGTGAAGATAGGTTTTCACCTTCACTGCATCTTGTAGGTGAGTGGAGTATCGCACATGTTTGTGACGGTACGAGTATGTTGGCAAAAGAGGCTTGTATGCAACCGACTCAACAAAAACAAACATTAACACCTGAACATATTGCGCGGGTTCGTACTGCTCGACGTGCTGCTGTTCGTCGTCGCCGCATATTAGTCATCGCTCTTGTTGTATTAACGATTCTTGTGTTGCTAGCAGGCTGCTCTGGGTTATTTACACCAGTGTTTGCGCTTATTCCAGCCATTATGCTGTTTGTTGTGCTGTATCTCGGAGCACGGGTGTCTCGCCGTGCGCGCAAGTGGGAAGCACGCGTAGCCGCAATGCGAGACGAAAAAAATCAAGTACAGACAGAAGATGCCTTGTATAAACATCATAATAGCGCTCTTGTGTATCAACTAACTGATACTAACAATGCATATGATGCTAATGCTGATAAGGCGAGCAATAGTATTGATAATGGTAACAATGCGGCTGATAGCGGTTATGGCACTGTGGTTGATGATTCGACTGCTCCAGTATCTTCTCGATCCCGTGATGATGCAGAAACTTCTGTTATGAAACAAAGTGAAATTAGAGTAGCATTGCATCAGGCTATGCAAGAACGAAATGCTGCACTGCGCACTCGTGAAGTTTCTCAAGAAGCATTGAGCGAAGATGTGGATGTAAATGAAGATGCTTATGATGTTGCTGATTCTGTGCCTATTGTTGATTCTGCGTGCGTCCATCAAGATTTGATTTCATTCTCACTAGACGCTCAAGCACAAACTCAATCAGAGAAACCTTCGTCAACACCATCTATGCCAGAAAGCTTGGAAATTAAGTCTACTAAGCAGGTAACGAAAGCAGTGCCAGTTGCTAAGTCAACACAAGCCGTTCTGGGGATAGAATCGTCACAATCCCATACTCAAGAATCAACAAGTGATGTAGAAGCTCCAGAAAGTTCTGCAGATTCATTAGGTGTAGCTAATTTGCATGATGTGCTTTCGCGCCGTAGTTCATGACACGCTATTCTTGTAAACATACGCATAAACTCGTATATGATTCTTCGCGACGCTGTATTTTCAGTATATTGTGACGAAACGCGCAACAAAATATTTTTAAAAAGATTAGCACTCGAGTTGGCAGAGTGCTAAATTCGCGGTACCATGAAACACAGAACGTAAGTGCGGTTGCAGACGTGATCGTCAGCCTCGTCGGATTGTGCTTGCGTACAAAGTTAGTATCTCTCTTAAGAAAGAGGTGGCGACAGTGTCGATTAAACTCACACCGTTGGAAGATAAGATTATTGTAAAGCAAGCTCAGGCGGAAACTCAGACTGCTTCTGGTCTGTATATTCCGGATAATGCTAAGGAAAAGCCTCAGCAGGGTGAAGTTCTTGCTGTGGGTCCTGGTCGTCGTGACGATAAGGGCGAGCGCATTCCAATGGACGTTAAAGTTGGAGACAAGGTTTTGTACTCCAAGTATGGCGGAACTGAAGTACACTATGAGGGTGAAGATTACTTGATCGTGTCTTCGCGCGATGTGCTTGCTATTCTTGGTTAGTATTAGCCAATGTGAGCAATAATTCTTTACGCTAAAAGTAGCGTTAATAACGCTGGGAATGACAGAAATGTTGTTTCCAGCGTTTTTTATTGCTGTGTGTTGTCAAGAAAAAACTATTGCGTAAGGTCGTATCGTTGAAGAACAACGAATAAAACTGCGAAATCAAGTCGAAGTGTGGGAAAGTGTCGTCTATGAGTCAAAAAGCACGGTTTTGCTGACTGTATACGTGAATTACGTAAAGTACTTGCATAGTTGAGTTGTACAAGGAGTATGATGGAGAAGTATGACATATAAACATCGCAGCATTGTAGATACGATTCCTAGCTATAAGCAGGGTAAGCCAGCTCCTCAATTGGAGGGTATTCGCGCATATAAGATTTCCAGTAATGAGAATCCTTATGAACCTTTGGAAAGCGTCAAAGAAGCTATTGCAACTCGCGCGCTTCATGTAATCAACCGTTATCCAAATATGCGCGGTACGGAAGTTGTTGAAGAACTTGCTAAGCGTTTTGGTGTGACATCGGATGAAGTGGTGCTTGGTTGCGGCTCTACTGAAGTTATTACGCAGTTGGTTGACTTTGTTGCAGGTCCGGGTGATGAAGTTGTGTATCCTTGGCGAAGTTTTGAAGCGTATCCGATTATTGTGACTGGAGCTGGTGCTACAAGCGTTCAGATTCCTAACTGTGCTGATGGTTCTCACGATATAGATGGCATTATCAATGCTATTAACGAGCGTACGCGTTTGGTTATTTTGAATAATCCTAATAATCCAACCTCTGCATCTCTTAGCGAAGCTGACGCGCGCAAAGTTTTGGATGCTGTACCGAGTGATGTGCTTGTGCTTATTGATGAAGCTTATGTGCAGTTTAATACTAATGAAGGTACTGCAGACGGCATGAAGTTGTATCGTGAGTATCCAAACGTAGTTGTTGCACAAACGTTCTCCAAAGCTTATGGTTTGGCAGGTTTGCGTATTGGTTATGGTATCGCGCCTGCTGAAGTTGTAGAGGGCATGCGTAAGGTGGCTGTGCCTTTTGGTGTGTCTCAAATAGCACAGGTTGCTGCTTTGGCATCGTTGGAAGATACTGCAAGCGAAGAAATGAAGAAGCGTGTCGCGTCTCTTGTTGCAGAGCGTGAGCGTATGGTTAGTGCTTTACGTGAGCAGGGCTGGGATATTGCGAATGCCTATGCTAATTTCTTCTGGATGCCGTTTGGTGTAGATACTGAGCGTGCGACTGAGCGTTTTGTGGCAGCTGGATTGTCAGTTCGAGCTTTTGCTGGTGAGGGTATTCGTATCAGCATTGGTGAACGTGAAGCTAATGATCGTGTGCTTGTAGTTTGCGAAAATCTAAAAAAAGCTGGTTTTAGGCTCGATAATTAACTTTTTTCATATCAGTTTTGTTTTCGGCGTGTCTTAAACTTGCATTCGTCGCGTATTTGTGGCAGAATAACAAAGTTGCCGTTTGAAGTTCACTTCTTACGGAGACTGCTGGCGGGTTTCCCAAGTGGTCAAAGGGAGCTGACTGTAAATCAGCCGCTTCGTGCTTCAGTGGTTCGAATCCACTACCCGCCACGCCTCGATAGCTCAGTGGTAGAGCACTTCCTTGGTAAGGAAGAGGTCGTGAGTCCGATTCTCACTCGAGGCTCTCTGGCGGGGTAGCTCAGCTGGCTAGAGCGTACGACTCATAATCGTAAGGTCAAGAGTTCGAGTCTCTTCCTCGCTACAACGGCCAGTAGGAGACTGGCTGGCCAACAATGAATTGTAGAGGTGAACGAAATGGCAAGCAAGAGCGCTGACATCCGTCCGGGCATCACGATGGCATGCACGGAATGCAAAGAGCGTAACTACATCACGACGAAGAATCGTCGTAATACGCCGGATCGTCTTGAGCTGAATAAATTCTGCCCACGCTGCGGCAAGCATACGCTTCATCGCGAAACTCGCTGAGAATTTTCAGCTTGCTGTGTTGGGATGTGGCTTTACATTTAAACTCATCACGATTGCGCAGAATATAATACTTATTGCCCCGCTTTTGCGGGGTTTTTTGTTATTTCTTGTTGTTAAGATATGAAACATGACTATGCAAGCATCTTTAGTAAATAATCCATCGTTCGCAGATATTACAACCATTGGAGTTGGTGGTAGTATTGCGCATTTTATTCAACCTGCGAGCCGTGTTGCTGTTATTGAAGCAGTAGAAGATGCTGATGAATCAGGGTTGCCATTATGTGTTGTTGGTGGCGGTTCAAATATGCTCGTTAGTGACAGTCCATTTCATGGTGTGGTAATTCGTGATGCTCGCCGCTCTATTCATGTTCTTGATGAGGCTGCGCCTGCAGAAGATGGCATTGATGAGCAAACTGGTGCGCGCATGGTTCATGTAAACGCTGAAGCTGGCTGTAATTGGGATGATTTTGTTTCACATGTACTTGCGCTCGGCCTTGAAGGCGTAGAGGGGCTTTCTGGTATTCCTGGCACCGTTGGTGCTTCTGTGGTGCAAAATATTGGTGCTTATGGTCAAGAAGTTTCAGATAGTGTTACTTCAGTAGAGGTTTGGGATCGTAAAACGAAAACAACGTATGAGTTATCGAAAGAAGCGTTGTGTTTCGGATATCGTACGTCAGCGCTTAAGCAAAGTATGTATGTTGCTGATAATGAGCCTGTTAAACCATATTTTCCTACTCCGCGTTATGTGGTCTTGTCTGTTACGTTTTGCTTATGTCACAGCAATACTGGCATTGTTTCTCATGCACAGCTTGCGCATGCCTTGCGAGTTGAAATAGGTGAGCGCATGCAGACTAGCACAATTCGTCGTGAAGTTTTGCGTGTGCGTGCTTCTAAAGGCATGCTTGAGGATGCTTCTCGATATAGTAATCCGTGGATGCAGGGCTTAAAAAGTACTGAAGGTGTAAATTGTGCTTTACGCTTGCAGCAAGAGGATTATGCTATCGGAGAGTGGCATGAAGGAGATGCTCCTTATAGTGATCGTCACAGTTGTGGTAGTTTCTTTATGAATCCAGTAATGACACAAACCCAAGCTGTTTTGTTGCCTGAAGATGCTCCAAGATTTGATGTTATATTGCCAGATGGCTCCGAAGGTATAAAAACTTCTGCAGCATGGCTTATTGATCATGCTGGTTTTCATAAGGGCTTTAGACTGACGAAAAATGGTGAAGCTTCTCCAGCTGGTCTTTCTTCTTTGCATACTTTGGCTCTCACTAATCGCAATAATGCTTCTTGTGCTGATATGCTTGCTTTGGCGAAAGCTGTTATTAACGGTGTGTATGGTAAGTTTGGTGTGGTTCTTGTTCCAGAGCCTGTGCTTATTGGTATTTCTGTTAAGTAAAAATTTTTCAGAAAATATACCAATAATGCAGAAATATATATAGTTATTCATTAAAATTTTGTAAATGCTACAGGAACACACGGGAAAACTACCGTAGAAGCATAGTTTTGTGTAATATTTACCTACATTATCTATATAAAAATTTTTGTTTAGCTTTACTTACAAAAAATAAATAAAAGTTTTGTAAAGATAATGTCGCAACTGTTCCGCAGAATTCGTTGATGCGTTGCTAATTGCGTCTATACCTTTATACCTACTTATACCTCAACGAAAGTGCGTTTATTATGCAAATATGGAGAAAAAAGTCTGTTGAACAGACTATCGCAGAGACAATGGATGGTGAACGCCATCTTAAACGTACCTTAAATGCGTGGGATTTGGCAGTTATGGGTGTTGCTGTTGCTGTTGGTGCCGGTATTTTCTCGGTTGGCGCTCAAGCTGCAGCATTTCATGCCGGACCTGCTGTAATTATTAGCTTTATTATTGCAGGTGTTGTATGCGGCTCTGCTGCAATGTGCTACGCAGAATTTGCCTCTATGATCCCAGTTGCTGGATCTGCTTATACATTCACATACACCACAGTTGGCGAGCTTGTTGCTTGGATTATTGGCTGGGATATGATCCTGGAAATGCTGATGGCCGGCTCAGTGATAGCAAAGTATTGGGGCGTGTATCTTAACGATTTAATGAAGCTTTTCGGCTTGAATATGACTACCAGTTTTAAGCTAGGTGGTTTTACAATCGATGTAGCTCCAATCGTAATCGTTGCATTCTTTACAACTATGCTTGTTCTTGGCACCAAGCTTTCTGCACGCTTCGACGGCGCTTTAACAATCCTTAAGATTGGTATTGTTCTGTTCGTGGTAGTTGTGGGCTTCTTCTACATTAAAGCTTCAAACTTTACTCCGTTTATTCCACCTGCAACTGACGTTGCCAGCGTGAAAGGAATAGAAGTTTCTGGCGTTATGAGCCAGCCTTTGTGGCAGTGGGTAACCGGTATGCAGCCAGCCGTTTACGGCGTTCCTGGCATTCTTTCCGGTGCTGCTTTGGTGTTCTTCGCATTCATCGGTTTCGACGTTGTGGCAACCACCGCTGAGGAAACTAAAGATCCACATAAGAATATTCCACGAGGCATTGGTCTCGGTTTGTTTATTGTTACTGTTCTTTACATCCTTGTTGCAGTTGTGACCACCGGTATGGTTTCCTACAAGGATTTGGCAAAGCAGGAAGCTCCTTCGCTTTCTACTAGCTTTGAACTCGTAGGAGCTACTTGGGCTGCAAAGATTATTTCCCTCGGCATTGTTATTGGCTTAACAACCGTTGTGATGGTTCTTTTGCTTGGTCTTACACGAATTATCTTCGCTGTGAGTCGCGATGGTCTGCTTCCGCGTAGCTTCTCTAAGGTAAGTAAGCGTGGTATTCCTGCAAGGCTTCAGATTATTTCCGGTATTGTTGTAGCAATTGTGGCTTCTACACTCGATATTGGCATTCTTTCCGACATGGTGAATATTGGTACGCTTTCTGCGTTCCTGCTTGTTTCTGCAGGTGTGCCGATTATGCGTATGCGTAGACCAGATTTGCATCGTTCATTTACTGTGCCAGGCAATCCGTGGCTTCCGCTGTTTGCAGCACTTTCCACATTCTGGCTCATGCTCAACTTGTCTGTATTGACTTGGATTCGTTTTGCAGTGTGGCTGGCAATCGGTTTTGCGGTGTACTTCGGCTACTCTTACCGCAACTCTCTGCTTGGAAGGCAGTTGCGTAAAGCCAAGAAGCTTGGTGTACCAGTTGAAACCTTGTTTGCTCAAGATGCTGCAGCTGCAGAAAAGGTAGCTGAAGGAGAAACAGAAGAGCAAGCTCGCGCAGAAGCTCAAGCTGAGGTAACTACTGCATCTCAGTCTGCATCTGAATAGTTTGCGACTAATAGTCTGCATCTTAGTAAAATAATCAAAATTAACAAATTATTGAACTAGCAAAAAGTCGACATGCGGTTACACTGTATGCCGACTTTTTGTTATAGACTTTCCAAAAATGTCCTATAATAGAAAAGTTGCATAAAAGTAGGAAGGAGGGCATTATGCCATATGTAATCGCAGAGCCTTGCGTAGATGTAAAAGATAAAGCATGTGTTGATGAATGTCCTGTGGACTGCATTTATGAAGGCGATCGTACGCTTTATATTAACCCGAATGAGTGTGTGGATTGTGGAGCGTGTGAACCAGCTTGCCCAGTAGAAGCTATTTTTTATGAAGACGATTTGCCAGAAGACTGGGAGTGGTACCGAGATGCTGCCGTTGATTATTTTGACAAGCTTGGCGATTTAGGTGGAGCTACAGATGCTGGAGCTTCCGGATGGGATGAGGCGCATGTTGCAGCACTGCCTCCGCGACGACCTGCCTGAGCAAGCTCAGTAGCGAGCGCGTTACCCGCGCGAGCGTTAAGCACACCGTGCTTCACAATTGAGCCAAATCACGCTTTGAAGGAGCTTGAAATCCTGTTGATTTCAAGCTCGGTCAAAGCGCTGCGCGAGCGTCCTTCGTTCAGTGCGAAAAATCTCACCACACGAATATTCGTGCAACTAGAATTACTACAATCCAATATGTGCTGCATCGTCACCGTATTTTTTGCGAACAGCGTCTAAAGCATGTTCGGCGTGACGCAATCTAGTGTTTTTATTCATTGCAGATATGCTGTTTTGCACAGGATTCTTAGATTCGCGCGTATTTTCTTCCAGAATATCGTTTAATGAAGGTTGCAGCGAAACTTTATTTGCTGGAACAAGATTATTCGCTGTAATACCAGCCAAACGAACTGTGCTTAAAAGCTTTGTGTTGTTTCCTCCAAGAATGTAATTGTGAACAGTTGGATTAGCTTTAGAAAGCAAGTCAATAGCGTGCTTATAAAACTCGTGTGTTGAATCTGTCGCATTATGCAAAGTAAAAGATCTAGTAGCGTAATGCAAATCACTAAATCGCAGTTTTAATGTTATAGTGCGTGCCATAAGCTTACGTTTTCGCAATTGTTGAGTTACTTCACTGCAGCATTGATACAACAATTGTTGCACAGTGTGTTCATCTGTTGTGTCAGTGTCGAGGGTTCGCTCAGTCCCAATAGATTTTTCTGGCGCTCGCGGTGTTACAGTGCGCTCGTCCATGCCCCTAACAGACTGATATATCATTTTTGCGCAAGCTTGAGAGCCTGTTATGCGAGTAAGTGTCGCTTCGTCAATGTTTTTAAGCGATGCAACTGTGGATAGTCCCCAGTCTTCAAGCTTATGTATTAAAGAAGGTCCAATTCCAGGTATTGCGCGCAAAGGCATAATTGATACAAAATCTGCGTTACATTTTTGCGGAATAAGAAGCATGCCATTGGGTTTTGCATTAGTTGATGCCATTTTTGCAATGAGTTTATTACTAGCAATGCCAACTGAACATGTAATATGATATTTTTCAAATACTTCTTTTCGTATCCAAGTTCCAATGTTTACAGGCGATTTCCATTGCAATAAAGCCGATTTAATATTCATGTAGCATTCGTCAACAGAAACTTTTTCGACTTGATTGGTAACATGCAAAAAAATTTCTTCAAAAATACTGTTAGAAACGCTTAAATAATAAGACATATCAACCGGCAAAAAAATTCCTTGCGGGCAAAGACTTCGTGCTTTGACTATTGGCATAGCAGAATTAACTCCGTAAGCTCTAGCTTCGTAGCTGGCTGCGGAAACAACAGCACGATTTCCCATGCCAATAATAAGTGGTTTTCCTTTAAGTTCCGGGTGCCTTGCAACTTCTAAAGAAGCATAAAATGCATCCATGTCAACGTGGAGTATGTCACAGCATGAGGTATCGTGTCCCCAATTGCGTTTTGCTGCTTGTACTCGCGGCGCTGTACTCATAATATGATGATAGAACAAAAGTTCGATTTTGTGAAGAATAATGTATTTCTATATAAAAAAATTGCTATATTTATAACAGTAAAGATTAATTTTTTATAGAAATAAAACTATTTTTGTCGCGAAAGCGTATGTCGACGTCATATTCATGTAGGGTTGGTGCTATGAAGCAATTTGTCGTTAATAGTTTACGTCGTATGCCTGTGCTGCTTATCATTGTGATAGAAGCCGCGATGGTTTATACGGCAACTTCTGTGGCAAAAGTGGCTTTTAGCCAGTTAGATCCGTTGTATGCAGTGTGGTATCGCGTAGGTTTTATGACGCTGTTGCTCTTGATTTGGCGACGACCATTTTCTAGTGCCAAGCGCAGTATGTTGCCGAAAACTTTACAAGAATGGGCTATTGCTGCTGCGGTTGGGATTTCACTAGTTGCTATGAACACCATGTTTTATGTGGCAATTAGTTGTATGCCTGTAGGCGTGGCTGTAACTATTGAATTCATAGGACCATTGCTCGTGGCTGTTATTACTGGGCACGAGTGGCGTGAGCGAGTTGGCATGCTGATTGCAGTTTGTGGCATTGCTTTACTTGCTAGTGCTTCTATACATAGCGCAGTTAGCCCACATTTTCTTGCTGGTTTATGTGCTATTCT
Source organism: Gardnerella vaginalis (assembly GCF_001546485.1). GTDB lineage: Bacteria > Actinomycetota > Actinomycetes > Actinomycetales > Bifidobacteriaceae > Bifidobacterium > Bifidobacterium vaginale_D. The sequence continues at coordinate 18,695 of NZ_KQ956844.1, forward strand.
CGTGGGCGGATTCATGTGGGGTTTGTACATTGTTTCTGGTCGTATGCTGGCAAAAAGTTCGCATGCTATTGATCGCGTAAGTATTGCAGCACTTATTGGATGGTTGCTGCAATCTACTGTGCTCGCTGTTCCTGCGGTGCAGCATGTTATTTCACCTAAATCGGAAGCTACATGGGCTGCTCGTCCTGGTGGTTCTTTTGCTTTGCTTGCGTTGATGCTAGTTATTGCAGTGTGCGCTTCTTTTTTCCCAACTTTGCTTGACCAAGTTTTACTGAAGCGTGTTACTTCTGCAAAATACTCAGTTATGCAAGCGCTGTATCCTGCAATTGCTGTGATTATTGGAATGGGATTTGGTGAAATACCAACCTTAACTGATATTGCTGGTATAGCTTTAGTTATGTGTGCTGTAGTGGTTACTTTTTCTGGTGACCATAATCCTGTGTGAAAATATATCAAAAGAGTATTTTGTTGTAGTGACCTTATTTGGATTTTGTTTTGCATACAATTTTTTGCGCGATAATATTTTCGTGTATTTTTATAAGCATATTTTGTAGAATCTTCGTTTTTATATAGTAAGTGAAGAACTTATTGACACGAAATGTGTCGTTGGACTTGTTTGCAGTCCTACAGAGGTGCTATAGTGTCAATCTGTTGCTGCTTTGTGTAGTTAACAAGTGGAGTCATGCCTGAGTGGCCGATAGGGGCACCCTGCTAAGGTGTTAGTCGTGTAAGCGGCTCGAGAGTTCGAATCTCTCTGACTCCGCGTTTGTCTCAGTAGACGTGGTTTCATGTCTACTGAGATTTTTGTTATGACCATGAAAATTTGGATTAATTTCGGTGTTATTTCCCAAAATGTGGATACTTAAAATTTTGAATCTGACCTTTTAACCACAATCATCAAAAATTGTTTACGCATCTTTAAGCGAAGAGCATAGTTAATGTCATGAGCGTTTATGAAAAGCGTTCAGCATAAATAAATGCATAATTACTTCATGATATATATGCATATATACGAAAAAATATGCATATTGGGAACAAAATGAGAGTTATTTTCCCTAATGAGTTGCTTGTAAGTGATATTGCGAATATTTATGTTATTACATTAAGGGTTGGGTTAAGGAGAATCTCATGAAAAGATATGGGGGAAAACACAGTATCAAAAATTGTGCGAATATGCTGCAAAGTAGTTTGAAGCGCAAAAGTATGCGAATATTGGTAGCGCTTATTTCTTCTTCTATTGTAGTTCCTGCAGTTTTTTGTGCACAGTTAGCTTCGGGTTTAAATATCCCAAATAGACCAGGTTTCTGGTATAAAAAATCAACTACTGTAGAGTGGTTATCGCGTCCTGATTTGTCTCTTATATTAGGACCGTCTCTTTGGGAAGCAAATAAAAAACTATATTGTATCGAATCTTCTGTTCTATACAATGCTACTGGCATTTGGAGGGCAGAAGCTAGTGAAGATTATCGTATTGCCGCAAAGTTAATTCAAGACAATAAATCCAATGACGATAGAGTTGTGCAAGCTTCTATAGCGTTTGCAATGCATAATCATTTTGATATTAATCAAGCAAGATGGAAAGAAGTTGTAGAGAACGGATTTGAAGATATTGATACACAAATTATTGCTGATACTGCTAATCGTTTGTGGCAAGAGGCAAGGAAACAAACTCCAATTCGTGCTGAATTAAAGAAAGAATACACTATAGGTCAACGTGCTGGTAGATTCACTATTCGTGTGTTTAATCCTGATGGTGAAGTATTAAGTGGTATTCCTGTCAAAATACGGTATGATGAAGATCTTATTAATTTGGAAAGTAAGAATGTTGGGCAGAAAAACTATGTTGGTGAAGTGGAAATAAGATCAACTAAAGAAGGAGTGAGTATTCCGTGGGAAGCGAAAAAAAACAAGTAACGTCAATATTAGCATTCTTGTACAAGGGCCTGAGCCTGAACGATTGTACTCGGATACTGGTCAAGATAATATACGTTCTGACGAGCCAGCATGGTATGGCCAAGATTTTAGAATGATTGTAGATACCAGTTTCCAGCCAACTCTTACTTCAAAAATTGATCATCATGAATTGCAAATCGGAGAACGGGTTGATAGTGCTGTAACAAGTGGTGTTGCAACCAATGATGCTTGGATAAAAGGTGCACATATTGACGCGCAAGGATACTATTTTGTGGGTTCTGCCAACAGTGTTTTACATATGGAACCTCGCAAAGAAAATGAATCTGCGACGGAATATTTAGAGCGCTTAAGAAGTTTGTCAAATTTGCGGCAGGTTGCTGCAGCGAAAGCAACTTTTTCAAACTCTGGCGAAACAGTAGTTGCTTCAGCAAAAAGAGCTGCTGGTAACATTAGTCTGCCTGATCTTGATAAAGCTGAGCCTTATACAGTGACTAAAGATGAAGTAGGGTTGTTTGGCACATGGGTCTGGATTATTGCAGATACGGGTCAAAGTATTCCAGGGAATGCTAAATTAACGAAAGATGTGGTTTATGCATTTGGATCTCCTGAAACAACAGTAGTTCATAAAGCGTTAGTAAGTTCTGATTTTGCGCCACAGCAGCAAACGGTTGGTCTCGGAAAAGAAATTGTTAATGAAATCACAGTAAAAGGTCTTCCAGAAGAGTATGGCTCATTTACAGGCAATGAAAAGTATGGTTTTTCTGCCGATAAAAAAGCGCATATTCGCGTATGGTGGGCTGGTGCAGGTACAGAGAATCCTACGAAAACAGATAATAATCAATATATGCCAGGTGCAGCAGGTGAACCAACTGTTCAAGAACCTAAGGAAGATAAACATCATCGTATGATTGCTGATTGGGAGGTTCCAGCTGTTAATGGCATATACAGAATAGGTGATGGAGCTATTACTCTTCGTGATATCGCTGGTTCAGATAAATCAGTTCCAGGGTCGCGAAAGCTAGTGGACAATGTGCATATCCTTGCTAAGAAAAATAGTGATTCTGGATGGTATGTATTTGTGTACGATTTCCCAGGTTCATCACGTGCAATTGCTTACAAATCTGCATATGATAATTCTTGGAGTCGTACTTATGTTGAGTCAAATCCTGTAAATCGTACAGTGTCGGTAACGACGCAAGTAAGCGATAATAAAGTGTACGTTGGAAAGAAATTCCATGATAATGCAAATATTACTGGTGATGTGCCGAAAGGTAGTTATGTAATATTTAGTGCCTATTCGTATAAAACTGATAAGAATCCTGCTGCAAAGAAACTTGAATTCTCCAATAAACAGTCTGTGAGTGCCAGTGTTAATGCTGTTAAAACAGTTGCAAATGAAACAACCACAAGTAATGAAGAAGTAATGCCTCCGATGCGTGTAGATATTATGAATGTGCAGAATGATGTAAATAAGAAATCGTCAATTACTGTGCAGTCTCCAGATATTACATGTAATCATGAGGGTAATGTGTATTGGAAAGCTGAAGTATTTAATGCACAAGGTAAACCTTTAGCTACTCATGTATTAGGTGTAGAAGGTGAAACTGTACAAGTGATACATAAGCCGGTTGATTCTAAGCCTGATTCTAAGCATGAGGATCCGAAG
>NZ_KQ956845.1 GCF_001546485.1 Gardnerella vaginalis
TTTGAAGAAGGCTGAGCATGATTTGAAGCCAGAATCAAAGCCAACTCCGGCTCCTTCTGTTGATAAGACTGGTTTGCAGCAGGCTGTTGACGATGATACTAATTTCCGCAGCAAAGCACCGTACTTGGTTGCTGAAGCACCTGATTTAGATGCGTACAAGCAAGCTGTTGACGATGCTCATACAGTGCTCCAGGATGCTCATGCTACGCAGGCTCAAGTTGATGAAGCTTTGAAGAAGCTTCAGAATACTAAACAAGCGATTGTGAGCAAGTTTGGCACTACGAGTGATGCGGGTACAGGTGTCACTGCAGGTACCACCACCGGCAACACAACCACCGGCAACACAACCACCACTGGTGCAAGTGTTACGGCTGATCAGAGCACAACTGGTTCTACCAATGCTGCTGTGAACAATACGCCAGCTGTGAAGAACGCTGATGCTGCTGTTGCTCAAGCACAAGCGAAGGTTGAAGCTGCTGAGGCTGAAGTTAAGAAGCTTGCTGCTAACCCATCTGCAACGCAAGCTCAAGTTAATGCTGCTCAGCGTAAACTTGCGGATGCTCGTAAGACTCTTGCGGATGCTCAGGCTCATGCGGCTCAAGTCCGTAAGTCCGTGCAAGCTCATGCGTCACAGGCAGGTCGTGCTGCTGAACTAAGTAAGACTGGTAGTGCAGTATCTGTGTTGAGCATGTTTGCTGCAACGGTAGCTGCTGCTGGTGCTGCAATCTTCTTAGGTAAGCGTCGTGGCACTTCTCGTCACAGCAATAAGTAGGTTGTAGCTAGCTTGGTTGCTAGTTAGTCCCAAAATTAATAACGCATAGTAGAAAAGCCTTACTGGTGATTTTTAGTCGCTGGTAAGGCTTTTATATGCTTAACTTACTTGCGTATGACAGAATTATAGAGTTGATTGATCTTTTGCTGCATTGACAAAAACAAAATAAAAGTACAGAACAGCTCAAATGTAGAAAAGCTCCTGCGTGCTCAAATAAGCATCACAGGAGCTTTCTTTTTCAAAAACAGTCTTATACAAGTTGTTATTTGATGATAAGTAATATATTGATGTGATGAATCACAATACTTCAATCGACATAATACCTACTGGTTCCAAAGGTGCGTCAGTTCGATCGGTAGCAACAGTATCGAGCTTATCTACTACTGCCTTTGAAGCAGCGTCAGCTACTTCGCCGAAAATAGTGTGATGACCATCGAGCCAAGGTGTTGGTACAGTCGTAATGAAGAATTGTGAGCCATTAGTGCCGTGTAAACGACCATCGCGTCCGCGGCGCTTACCCGCATTTGCCATAGCAAGCAAATAAGGCTTATCGAACTTCAACGACGGATCAATCTCATCGTCGAACTCATATCCAGGACCGCCTGTGCCGGTGCCAAGTGGGCAACCGCCTTGAATCATAAAATCTTTAATAATGCGGTGGAATGTCAAACCATTGTAGAAAGGTTCATGAGAAGCCTCACCAGTGAATGGGTCTTTCCACTCTTTTTCGCCGGTTGCGAGACCAATGAAATTCTTAACAGTTTCTGGCGCTTTGTCATCAAAGAGATTGATGGTAATATCGCCTTCAGAAGTATGCATAATAATTGTGCTCATAGTTGTAATTTTCCCATATGTTCGAGACTGCTAGCCAGTATCGTGTTATACGTTATATTTTGCGATATTGTAGAGCGAATTGAGAAACCAACCTAAGAACCAACCTAAGAACCAATTTGGCTATTAACGTAGGAATGAACTCAACATTTCGCAAGTTATAAAAAAGCGGGTTTTATAGTAAGCAGTAGCGCTCACCATAAAACCCGCTGTAGTTGGTTATTTTAACCTTCTTCTAATTTATTCGTGGTACGTATAAACGTGTATTTTCTAATATTGAAACGTATTAAAAATACACTATAAGTTTTGATACAGCGACGAACCAGATTCCTGGAACTTCTTGCTCATTGCCTTCATGCCATCAGTAATTGCCTGGCTGCGCGCTTCCTCAACAAGCTGTTCCTGTTGAGCAGCGCCGCCAAAACGCTTACGAATATTCTGAGAAATAGCCATAGAGCAGAACTTTGGTCCGCACATCGAGCAGAAGTGAGCCATTTTTGCAGGCTCAGCAGGAAGAGTATCGTCGTGGAAAGCGATTGCAGTATCCGGATCGTAGCTTAAGTTAAACTGATCTAACCAACGGAACTCGAATCGAGCTTTACTAATAGCGTTATCGCGATCCATAGCATGCGGATGATGCTTAGCAAGATCAGCTGCGTGGCAAGCAATCTTATATGCAATCACGCCCTGCTTCACGTCGTCTTTGTTAGGCAATCCCAAATGCTCTTTAGGGGTCACATAGCAAAGCATTGCAGTACCGTAGCGTGCAATCTCTACGCCGCCAATTGCGGAAGTAATATGATCATAGCCCGGGGCGGTATCGGTAGTTAGAGGACCAAGCGTATAGAATGGAGCATTCTGGCAAATCGCCTTTTCCATCTCAATATTCATGCGCACAGTGTCGAATGGCACGTGTCCTGGACCTTCAATCATCACTTGCACATCGTGCTGCCAAGCAATCTTTGTAAGCTCACCAAGTGTCATAAGTTCGGAAAGCTGAGCCGCATCGTTTGCATCAGCCAAGCTACCTGGACGCAAACCGTCACCCAAAGAGAAAGCAACATCATACTTTGCGAAAATCTCGCATAACTCTTCAAAGTGCGTGTAAAGGAAGCTTTCTTGATGATGCTGTAAGCACCACTCTGCCATAATCGAGCCGCCACGCGACACAATACCGGTTACTCGGTTTGCGGTAAGCGGTACGTAGCGAAGTAGCACGCCTGCGTGAATAGTCATGTAGTCAACGCCCTGCTCGCACTGTTCGATAACCGTGTCTCGGAACAACTCCCAGCTAAGCTTAGAAGCGTCATCCTCAACCTTTTCCAAAGCCTGGTACATTGGTACGGTTCCAATTGGCACAGGGGAGTTACGTAAAATCCATTCGCGAGTCGTGTGAATATCGTTACCGGTGGAAAGATCCATCACGGTATCAGCACCCCACTTCGTGGCCCACGTAAGCTTTTCTACTTCTTCGTCGATAGACGACGTAACAGCAGAATTACCCATGTTCGCGTTGAGCTTCGTTAAGAAGCGAGAACCAATAATCATAGGCTCAGCTTCAGGATGGTTAATATTGCAAGGAATTACAGCGCGTCCGGCTGCAACTTCTTCGCGAACCAGCTCCACGTCACAATTTTCGCGAGTAGCAACATACTGCATTTCTGGAGTAACAATGCCATGGCGTGCGTACCACATTTGCGTAATTGGATGATCCGCGCCCTTCATTGGCTTATGCGTGCGCCCACGCCATTCCTTAGAAGCCTTACCGCGCTTAATAGCGCGCTTGCCATCGTCTTGAAGATTGCGTCTGCGGCCCTCATATTCCACAACGTCACCGCGGTCACGAATCCAGTCAAGGCGAAGCGGAGCCAAGCCCTCTTTAGGATCACACTTTGGGCCTTCCGTATTGTAGTCCTTAAAAGGCGGGTTAGGTCCCACGCCAGGAGTATCTGAAAGCTTAATTTCCGTGTACGGAACTTCCAAATCGTAGGAACCATACTTATATTCAAAATGAACAGGAGTAGTTTTGCGAATATGAGCCTTATCTCGCTGGGTGCAACCACGAGCCGCAATATCAACACGTTGTTGCTTAGCTAATTTTGCTGCATCTTTTGCTTCTTTAGCGTTAATAAACGTCGGCTTCTTTTCTTCAGATGGTTTTGAAGACTTTTCTTCTGTATTTTCCGCGACGATTACGCGTTTAGCGTAACCATGTTTTGCTTCACCTCGTACGGCTTTCCAACGTTCAATGAACTCACGCATAGTGGATTCTGGTGTTTCTGAAGTGTATAGAGGTTCAGCAACAAAGAATCCTGCAGCTTTTGTACGAGCAATCATAGCTACATCATCTAATTGTGTTTTTCCACCCACGAGTACTGGAAAATCACTTGCTACGCAAATTGTGTTAATTTTTGCTTCGTCCAACGTTGTGTGATTTGCTTCCAATTCGTAGGCAGCAGTAGTATTTTCGCATCCTTCTTCAGGATTGTGCATGGCAGTTACGCAAATATAATCAATGCAACCATCCGGAAGCTCATTAATAACTTTGACTAAACTTTCAGTTTCAACAGACAAGCCAATAATAGCGTCCTCTCCAAGCAAAGCACGTGCTTCTCGAGGTTCCATATCGCTTTGTGCAAGATGAATGCCGTCTACTTTGATACTTTGATTTCTAGCTTGCCAAGCAACGTCAACTCGCTCGTCAATAACAAACGTTACGGAATCGCACTTATTGTTATCTTCAATAATTTGAGCGATATCGCGAGCAAGAGTCGTAATTTCCTTAGCGTTTTCATTGTTGCAATGAAGGCGGATAAGAGTTGCTCCTGCGCGTAAAGCATCATCAACTACGTCAGTAAGTGGTCGATGATTACAAGCTTGTGGGTCTGCAATAAAGCAGGCGTTGAGATTAAATTGATTACGCATCGAAGCGTATGGATAATTTGAATTCATACTAAACTCGTTGCTCCCTACGTTGTATTAACTAACAGGTTCTAAGGGTTAGGTATTAAATACCTATCTCAGCCTTCCTATGAAAGCACCCCTGCAAAATGTTGAATTATCAATAAGTTTACACGATTATGCGCATTTCATGGGTTGGGGTATGTTGCAAATATGAGAGCGAACACGAAGGTGGTATGAAGACAAACACAATCATACATAGCAATAATAAATCTCAGCGGCACAATAGTTTCAAACACAATAGCTTTAAACACACTAGTTTCAAACACAATAAAACTGCCTGTGTTAGTAGCATGCAGGCAGTTTGTAATTGGTAAAATGTAGAACTGCTTTAGCGTTCGTGATGATTAATAATGCGCGCGATAGTGTCGCCCAAAGTTTGCACAATTTGCACGAGAATGATGCAAAGAATAACAGCTACAGTCATAACATCATACTGGTAACGCTGGTAGCCGTATCGAATTGCAATATCGCCAAGTCCGCCTGCACCAACCGTTCCAGCCATTGCAGAAAAACCAAAAAGTGTAATAAATGTTAGAGCGGCACCGCGAATAAGCGAAGGCAACGCCTCCCAAAGCAGCACTTTGCACACGATTTGTAATTTACTGGCACCAAAGCTTTGCGCAGCTTCGATCAGACTTCCGTCAACTTCTGCTAAAGATTGTTCAACAATGCGCGCCACAAATGGAGCTGCAGTAATAACAAGTGGCACAATGGCACCCGGGACGCCAAGTGAAGTGCCGACAATCAAGCGTGTAAATGGAATTAACGCAACGAGCAGGATAATAAACGGTACTGAACGCACGATATTAACGATCCAGCCAAGAACCGCGTTTATTGGAGCGTTCGGACAAATACCTTTTTTGTCGGAAGTAATAAGCAATACGCCAAGCGGAAGCCCAATAACGTATGCTAAGAGTGTTGCGACTGAAGTCATCACTAGTGTATCGAGCACACCTTCAGCAAGTAAGTCGCCGTATTCGTTCAAAAATTGTGTAGCAGATTCTATCATTGTTATTTCACCTCGTTACTAAGCGTATGAAATCGTAGTAGAGCGTATTAAATCGTAGTAGATGCAGGCTTTTTACGATGATTTTCTTGCTTTTCATCTGCAATCAGCGTTCGCAAAATATTGCTTTGTGGATTTGCAAATAAGGTTGTAGTGTCGCCTAATTCCACAATATGACCGTCGTCAATCATTGCAACTCGGTCGCAAATATTTCGCGCAACTGCCAACGAATGCGTAATAATAACCAGTGTTACGTTAAGTTCGCGATTAATTCGGCGCAGTAAATCGAGGATTTGCGCGGTTGTAGTGGAGTCTAGTGCGCTTGTTGCTTCGTCACAAAGCATAATCGAAGGATTATTTGCTAACGCCCGAGCAATAGCAACGCGTTGCTGCTGGCCGCCAGAAAGCTGGCTAGGGTAGCGGTCGGCAAGATCTTGCAAACCAACTAAATTAAGCAAATAATGCGCGCGTTCTTCACGCTTCTTTTTATCAACGTGATTAAGTTCAAGCGGGAAAGTTACATTTCGCAATACTGTGCGCTGTTGGAAAAGACTAAAATTCTGGAAAATCATGCCGATATTTGCTCGAACTTTAGCAAGCTCGCGGTCTTTGACTCCAGTAATATCATTGCCATCAATCACAATCCTACCGGAAGTTGGGTGCTCAAGCAGATTCATGCAACGCACGAGCGAAGATTTTCCAGCACCGGAAGAACCGAGAATACCGAAAACTTCTCCCGACTCAATAGTGAGATTAATATCATGCAATGCTTCATGCGCTTCGCTACCTTTGCCGTAGCTTTTATGAAGATGTTCAATCTGAATCATGCTATTCCTTACAGATTATTTTGTGCTCTGTGCAACATACTAGCGTTACGTATCAAATTACGTACCAAATTACGTATCAAATTACGTATCAAGTTGTGTTACGTACTGTCTTACATATTGTACGCATACTATGCAGGGGTTTATGCGTTTATGTACCTATGTACTCATGCACTTACAAAAATAATGCCGCAAAGCGCGCTAGAAATCACACGTATTTACGGCATTATATGGCTACATGGTAAGTATTGATGGTAAGTACTATTTAGAAAACAGGAAGCACAGCGCCCTTATAAGTCTTAGTAATATAGTCGTGGACTTCGCTTGTTTTCAAAGCCTTAAGTAATGCCTTAATTTTGGCTAGCTTTTCGGAACCCTTCTTTACTACAATAATATTTTCGTAAGTTTTAGCAGCAATTCCGCCAACCTTTTCGGAAGTAAGCGGATCCTTAGTTGGGTTAAAACCAGCCTGAATTGCGTAGTTGCCATTCATGGCAGCAAGATCCACATCCTTAATTGCAGTCGGAACGGTTGCAGCCTCAAGTTCCTTAAACTTCAAATTCTTCGGATTGCTCGTAATATCTTTTACAGTAGCGTTAATATCTTTTGGATTCTTTAACTTCAACAAGCCAGCGTCCTGCAGAAGTAGCAGTGCGCGAGCCTCATTCGTAGGATCGTTTGGCACTGCAACGGTTGCACCATCAGCCAAAGCCTTAATGGTTTTGGTCTTTCCTGGGTACAATCCAAAAGGCTCAAAATGAATTCCGCCTACCGAAACAAGATGCGTTCCCTTTTCCTTGTTGAAATTGTCAAGGTAAGGAAGATGCTGATAATAGTTCGCATCAACTTCACCTTCTTCGGTAGCGGTATTCGGCTGCACGTAGTCTGTAAACTCCTTAACAACCAGCTTGTAGCCTTCCTTCTGCAAAATCGGCTTTACTACTTTATTAAGGATTTCAGCATGAGGAGTAGGCGATGCTGCTACAGTAACAGTCTTGTCGTCTTGGCTATTTGCATTTTTAGCGCTTCCGCAACCGCTTAAGGCGAAAGTTGCCAAAGCTGCCAAAGCTGTAATCGAGGCAATAACTTTAATCCTGCGCATATTTTCTGCTCCTTGTTTGTTGAAATCCTTTTTGAATTTCCCCTTCGCGAGTAACGAATTATCAATATAAGCGAGAAAATTTAATAATTCTACACTTTGCTTATTAGTATTATTTATGACGTGTTACTAATGCGAATGCTTGCAATGTGGGAAGATACAAAAGTTTTTCGTTTAAGTTTTGCAACACGTCTCTTACTTGCAATAAAGCAATCTACTAAACTATAAAATATGAGTTTTTTGCGATTGGCATTAGCGCAGATAGATACATGCGTTGGGAATATTGATAATAACGTTGCGAAAGTATTGCAATACTCGGCGCGTGCAAAACAATCAGGCGCTCGTATGGTAGTTTTTCCGGAAATGACATTAACCGGCTACCCAATTGAAGATCTCGCTTTACGTGGCACATTTCGCGCATCTGCTCAACAAGCTGCCGACTTACTTGCGGTAAAACTTGCGGAAGAAGGCTTGGGGGAGCTTTATGTAGTAGTTGGAACTGTTGGCTTTGACGAGTCTGCTGGAAAGCCTCGTAACCGCCTGCTCGTGTTACATGAAGGTAAGTCCGTATTACAATACGATAAACATTTTCTGCCAAATTACGGCGTTTTTGACGAGTTTCGTATTTTCTCTTCCGGAAATAAGTGCGAACTTATAGAAGTTGACGGCTTGCGCTTAGGATTCGCAATTTGTGAAGATATTTGGCAAGATGGTGGCCCTGTTGCACGCTTAGCAAAGCTTGGTATTGATGCGCTTATTACCATGAATGGCTCTCCCTACGAAGAAGGCAAAACCCATGTGCGCTATAACTTAGCTCAAAAGCGCGCAGCTGAAGTTCATGCGCCTGTTGTGTATGTGAACCAAGTCGGTGGGCAGGATGATTTAGTCTTCGACGGTGGAAGTTTTGTGGTTGATGCGGACGGAACTTTGCTTGAACGCTCGCCAATGTTTGCTGAAGATTTAGCTTTTGTAGATTTCGATAGCTCGCTGAAAAAGCAGAAAGTTTCCAGCATTGCTCCAAAACTTGATGCGGATGAAGAAGTATATTGCGCTTGTGTCGTAGGTCTTAGAGATTACATGCGTAAGAATGGTTTTAAGGGCGTGTGTTTGGGACTTTCTGGCGGCATAGATTCAGCATTAGTAGCAACTATGGCTGCAGATGCATGCGGTGGAGTAAACGTGTACGGCATTTCTATGCCAAGCATGTACTCTTCGGATGGTTCTAAAGATGATGCGCGCGACTTAGCTGAGCGCATTGGCGCACATTACGATGTGCAGCCTATTGAACCACTTTTTAAGGCTTTTCAATTGCAACTTTCTTTAGAAGGTGTTGCTGCAGAAAACTTGCAGGCTCGCGTGCGTGGCGTAATTGTAATGGCTTACTCAAATTCGCGCGGTGTTTTGGCGCTCGCAACTGGCAATAAGTCAGAGCTTGCGTGTGGATATTCCACCATATATGGTGATGCGGTAGGGGGGTATGCTCCTATTAAAGATTTACTCAAAACACGAGTGTGGGCACTTTCTCGTTGGCGCAATCGCGCTGCAGCTGCTGGCGTGGGTGTTGGTATGCTGCCGATTGTTGGCAATGAGGATGCCGTAAAAGTAGCAGCTCCGCAAGATGGTGTGCTTATTCCGGTTAATTCTATTGTGAAACCGCCAAGTGCAGAGTTGCGTCCAGGTCAGAAGGATTCTGATTCTTTGCCGGAGTACGATTTGCTTGACCGTGTTTTGCAAGCACATATTGAACGAGCGCACGGTAGAGCGGATTTACTTGCTGACGGCTTTGATGCTCACACGGTTGATACTGTTATGCGACTGGTTGATCGTGCTGAATGGAAGCGTAGACAGTATCCACTTGGACCAAAAGTAAGTGCTCTTGCATTTGGCAGGGATCGCAGAATACCTGTTACTACCGCATTTCGGGAGTAAACAATGCATTTTTTCAATAAAATGTGACGTAATTCACTAGATTTTTTGCAAAACTCCTCGCGTACCCTTTTGCGCATGCTTTACCATAGTTAAGTAAGACAGCGTGAAGGTGCGCTGCGGGTACAAAAGGAGTCTAATATGACATCAGTTGATGCACCGGTTCTCACCGAAGAGGATCTTCGTACTAAGGCTTGGGATGGCTTTACTGACGGCAACTGGAAGAAAGATATTGACGTTCGTGACTTTATTTTAAAGAATTACACGCCGTATGAAGGCGATGAGACTTTCTTGGCTGATGCTACTGAGAAAACAAAGCACATGTGGAAGTATCTCGACGACAATTACTTAGCTGTTGAGCGTGAGCGTCGTGTCTATGATGTTGAAACTCACATTCCTGCAGGCATTGACGCCATGCCAGCCGGCTACATTGAAAGCCCAGAAGTAGATAACGTTATCGTTGGTTTGCAAACTGATGAGCCTTGCAAGCGCGCTATGATGCCAAATGGTGGTTGGCGCATGGTTGAGCAGGCTATTAAGGAAGCTGGCAAGGAAGTAGATCCTCAAATTAAGAAGATTTTTACTACCTATCGTAAGACTCATAACGATGGTGTGTTTGGTGTTTACACTAAGAACATTAAGATTGCTCGCCACAACAAGATTTTAACCGGTTTGCCAGATGCTTACGGTCGCGGTCGTATTATTGGTGATTACCGTCGCGTGGCTCTTTATGGCGTGAATATGCTTATTGAGTTTAAGAAGCGTGATAAGGATTCAATTCCATATCGTAACGATTTTACCGAGACGGAAATTGAGCATTGGATTCGTTTCCGCGAAGAGCATGATGAGCAAATCAAGGCTTTGAAGCAGCTTATTAATTTGGGTAACGAGTACGGCTTGGATTTGACTCGTCCTGCACAAACTGCTAAGGAAGCTGTTCAGTGGACTTACATGGGTTATCTTGCATCTGTCAAGAGCCAGGATGGCGCTGCAATGAGCTTCGGCCGTGTTTCCGCATTCTTCGATTGCTACTTTGAGCGCGATTTGAAGGCTGGTTTGATTACCGAAACTGACGCTCAGGAGATCATTGATGCACTCGTTATGAAGCTTCGCATTGTGCGCTTCTTGCGTACTAAGGATTATGATGCAATCTTCTCTGGTGATCCATACTGGGCAACGTGGTCTGATGCTGGCTTCAGTGATGATGGTCGCACGTTTGTTACTAAGACTTCGTTCCGTTTGCTTAACACTTTGACTCTTGAGCATCTTGGGCCTGGTCCTGAGCCAAACATCACTATTTTCTGGGATCCAAAGCTTCCAGAAGCCTACAAGCGTTTCTGCGCACAAATTTCTATCGACACTTCTGCAATCCAGTACGAGTCCGATAAAGACATTCGTGAGCACTGGGGTGATGACGCTGCTATTGCTTGCTGCGTTTCCCCAATGCGCGTTGGTAAGCAAATGCAGTTCTTCGCAGCTCGCGTGAACTCCGCAAAGGCTTTGCTTTACGCGATTAACGGCGGCCGCGATGAAATGACCGGCATGCAGGTTATTGATAAGGGTGTTATTGAGCCAATTCGTCCAGAAGCAGACGGCACTCTCGATTATGAGAAGGTTAAGGCCAACTACGAGAAGGCTTTGGAATGGCTTTCCGAGACTTATATTGAGGCTTTGAATATCATCCACTACATGCATGATAAGTATGCTTACGAGTCCATTGAAATGGCTTTGCATGATAGGGAAGTCTACCGTACACTCGGCTGCGGTATGTCTGGCTTGTCGATTGCTGCAGATTCCTTGGCTGCTCTAAAGTATGCGAAAGTTTACCCAATCTACAACAAGGATGCTAAGACTACCGAAGGCCACGAGTACGAGTACATCGAGGGCGGCGATGACGATTTGATCGTTGGTTACAAGACGGTTGGTGAGTTCCCAATCTACGGTAACGACGACGATCGCGCTGATGACTTAGCTAAGTGGGTTGTAAGCACTGTAATGGGTCAGGTAAAGCGTTTGCCTGTGTACCGTAACGCTGTTCCAACTCAGTCCATCTTGACTATTACTTCTAACGTCGAGTACGGCAAGAACACCGGTTCCTTCCCGTCTGGCCACAAGAAGGGTACTCCGTACGCTCCAGGCGCAAATCCAGAAAACGGCATGGATTCGCACGGCATGCTTCCATCCATGTTCTCCGTTGGCAAGATTGATTATGACGATGCTCTCGACGGCATTTCGCTTACGAACACCATTACTCCTGACGGTTTGGGTCGTGACGAAGACGAGCGTATCAGCAACTTGGTTGGTATTTTGGATGCTGGCAACGGCCACGGCTTGTACCATGCAAACATCAACGTTTTGCGTAAGGAACAGCTTGAAGATGCTGTTGAGCACCCAGAAAAGTACCCGCACTTGACGGTTCGAGTTTCCGGCTACGCAGTGAACTTCGTAAAGCTCACTAAGGAGCAGCAGCTCGACGTTATTTCTCGTACATTCCACCAAGGTTCTGTTACTGACTGATTTGGTTGATTGTTGAACACCGCCGGGAGTGAGGTTAGTTTCGCTCCCGGCTTTTGTTAATTGTGTATATTATGCATATCGCATATATTACGTATATTGTGTAAAAATAAGTTTGGAGGGCATCTTTATGGTTGAAAATACAGCGTTTCGTACCACGACTCAGCATATGTTGAAAGAGTCGAAAGAGTATGCTCGCCAAACGTTAATGGGTGGACTTTCTGGCTTTGAATCTCCAATTGGTTTGGATCGTAAAGACCGCTTAGTTGCTCTTAAAACAGGCGATATTGGTTTCGTTCATTCTTGGGATATTAACACTTCTGTTGATGGCCCGGGAACTCGTATGACGGTGTTTATGAGTGGCTGCCCGCTTCGCTGCCAGTATTGCCAAAATCCTGATACTTGGAAAATGCGCGACGGAAAGCCAGTCTACTTAGACGCGATGATTAAAAAAGTTGACCGTTATCAAAGTCTTTTTAAGGCAACAGGCGGCGGAATCACATTTTCTGGCGGCGAGTCCATGATGCAACCGGCTTTTGTATCTCGAGTGTTTCGCGCTGCAAAAGAAATGGGCGTGCATACTTGCTTAGATACTTCCGGCTTTTTGAATCGTAATTACACGGACGAAATGATTGACGATATTGATCTTTGCTTGCTTGACGTTAAATCTGGCACTGAAGAAACATATAAAAAAGTTACCGGTGGTTTGCTTCAGCCAACTATCGACTTTGGTCAGCGCTTAGCAAAAGCTGGTAAGAAGATTTGGGTGCGTTTTGTGCTCGTTCCAGGTTTGACCGACAGCGAAGAAAACGTTGAAAAAGTTGCTGAGATTTGCGATTCCTTTGGGGATGCTGTTGAGCATATTGACGTGCTTGGCTTCCATCAACTAGGCCGCCCAAAGTGGCATGAGCTTAGGATTCCATACCCTCTTGAGAATCAAAAAGGGCCTTCTAGAGCACTTAAAGAGCGAGTTGTAAACCAGTTCAAAGACCACGGTTTTGTTGTGTATTAAAGCTAAATATGCGCATTGAATTGCCAGAGTGCTTAAATCATATCGCTCTGTAAGTTGTAATAATTCTGTTAAGAGCGTATTTTTCTATATTTACATTTTTTTTGTTTATGATAGGATTTCAACAATATCCAATATTGCATAGGCAAAGGAGCTTATCGTGAAGAAGTTGAAGGAATTGAAGGAGAATTGTACTTGGAATCGCACGCATACTGTGGCTTTGGTTGCTGTGATTGTTTCGCTTATTTTTTATTTGACTGTTCTTGCTTCCGCTCCTTACGCATTGGTGCATAGTAGTCATTTAAGTGTTTCAGTTGCGTGTGGTCCAGCAGTTTTACTTGTTGTAATATTTTTGGTTATTCAATCATTATTTGCTATGCTGCGTTCCAGAAGCTTAACGTTGCCGATAATCACATCGATATTAAGCGTGTTATGTGGCGTACTTTTCGACATTTTTCTTGCGTTTTATCCTTATGTAGGCAGTAAGCTTTCTTCCGGATTGTTAGTACTTGCGCTTCTAGCTATTGCTTTTGGTGGAATTATTGGTACTTGGGTTGGTTACGCTTTTGGATATTACGTTTTGGATGCTGTTAAAGAATATTGTTTGCGTAAAACAGATTTTATGAAAGAAGATAGTTGGATTTCTAAGCATAAGATTCTTGCTGGTTGCTGGTTTGCTTTAGTTATTGGTTATATTGCTTCTACAGTACTCGTGCTATTGAGCGAAGGCATTGGCATTATGATTTCGCTTATGATATTCCCATTCTTGCTTATGGCCGGAGTGTGCGTGTGCGCTGGAATGGCTGGCAAAGGCGGATGGATTGTGGTGCTTGTAGGCATTATTTACGACGCGCTTTTAGTGTATTTTGCAGTACCTCTGCATTTGCTCGGTTTGCCTTGTGGTTCTAAAAATGTAGCCGAGAATGTGTGCTTTAGTCTTGGCTCAATATCGTTAAGATTCTTCTATTTGGACGCGTCGTATTTCCTTAATGCAATGCTTCCAACCTTAGTTATAAGCGTATTAGGTTTTGCGATTACTCGAGGAATACTATTGTTGCGTAAATCTCGTAATTAGAATATCCGGTTGCGTTACTCGCTGTAGCAATGTGCAAACTATGTGTGTAATATTACGTATAGTTTTAAGTGCATGTGTTTGCTAAGCGTACAATCAGGAGGCGTTCTTGAACGAGGAACCAAAGCTTTTAAAAGAGCCTAGAGAAGGAGTTCCAGAAGTCATTGATACGCTTGAAGCATATAAAGATTATTGTAGCTTGTTGGCAGCAGGAACGGGATCTTTGGCTGCGGATGCTGAGCGAGCTTCCGGTTTTCGTTACAGTCATGAAGATTGGTTGATTCAGTTTAAGCGCAAAGGTGCCGGCATTGGTTTGCTTGATCCTGTAGCACTAGGAAAACTTGGCGTTGATTGGCATGAGTTTAACGCGGCAGTAGGGGATGCGCCTTGGATTATTCACGATTCTATGCAGGATTTGCCAGGATTCTTTGACATTGGTTTGCGTCCGCGTGCGTTATTTGATACTGAGATTGCCGCTAAATTACTTGGCAGAAAGCGCTTCGGTTTAAGTTCGGTAACTGAATATTATTTGGGGCTTACTCTTGCAAAAGAACATTCTGCAGCTGACTGGTCTTACCGTCCACTTCCTCGAGATTGGCGAAATTATGCGGCTTTAGATGTTGAATTGCTTATCGAATTAGAAGAAGCAATGCGCGCGGAACTCAAAAAACAGGGTAAACTTTCTTGGGCTGAAGAAGAATTTGCGCACTTACTGAAGCAGGGTGCGCAGAAGAAAGCTCCGCATCCGCGTCCGTGGCTTAAAATATCGCATATTAGTGTGCTTATGCACGATCGCGTTGGCTTAATTATTGCAAAATCTTTGTGGGAAGAGCGTGATGCTCTTGCTCGTCAATACGATATTGCGCCTACACTACTGCTTTCTGATGCTGCGATTATTGAAGCGGGAAAGCGCAAGCCGTGCAATGCTCGTGCGTTTCGTAGTATTCGCTCGTTAAATGAGCGAGTGCGAATACACACAGGCAGTGAGCAAGATAAAATGTTTGAACGGTACGCACCAATTCAGCGTAAAATTAAGCCATCTCTTTGGAAAAATGTTATTGAACAAGCAATTTTGCGTGCGAAATCTGGTGAAACAGCTATGGATGATGTGCCGCCAATATTGCCAAATGGAACTATGCAATTTGATTCGCGCGAGTCGCACAAATCTTCTTCATTGCGGGCAACAAATAATACTGAGGATGCGCAGGATTTTGCCGATTCGCAAGATTCGTTGGGTGCTCAAGGTGCTCAAGGTGCTCAATATTTGCAGGATTCACAAACTGCTCCTCGTTCCATGCATTACTGGAAGGAGCATCATCCTGCACGATATGATTTGTTGCAGCGTGTTCGTTCCTTGCTGATGTGTATTGCTGAAGATACTCATACTCCGGTAGAAGTGATTATTAAACCACAAATTATTCGCAATCTTTGTTGGAGTGAAAATATACACGAAGTTGACGTTTCAACCTTTCTTTTAGCTCAAGGTGCTAGAGCGTGGCAGGTTGCACTTATTGCTGAGTCCGTAACTCGCGTTATCATGTAACGGTTGTGCCATCCGGCAGAAGGTAAGAAAACGTAATTTCAGGAGCGCAAGCGTGAAAATCAGCGTCAGGAATCTTGAGCCAACTAAGGTTAAGCTCACCATTACCGCAGATCTCGAAGACTTCAAGCCATTCTTGGATGAAGCTCGTAAGGAGATTGCTAAGCAAATTAACGTGCCAGGTTTCCGTAAGGGACATGTACCAGGCAAGATTGTAGATCAGCGCGTCGGTTTCGGTGCTGTTGCCGGTGAAGCCGTCAATTCCGCTGTGCCAGAGCTTTACTCTAAGGCTTTGGAAGAAAAGAAGATTCGCCCAATGGATCAGCCAGAATTTGACGTGCAAGAAGTGCCAACGTCAACTGCTGAAGATGCCAAACTTAAGTTTGTTGTTACTGTTGAGCGTCGTCCAGATTTTAAGTTGAACAAGTTCAAGGGTGTTGAGATTGAAGTCGAGAAGCCAGAAGTTTCCGACAAAGACGTGGATGATCGTTTAGAGGGTCTTCGTCAGCGTTTCGCTACTTTGGTGGGTGTTGATCGTCCAGCAACTAAGGGTGATTACACTAATATCGATTTGGAAGCTCGCATTAACGATGAAGTTGTTGACGCACAAGAAGGCGTTAGCTACGAAATTGGTTCTGGTGTGTTGCTTGACGGTTTGGATGAGGCTTTGGATAGCCTTTCTGCTGGTGAAGAAACCACTTTCGAGGGTACTCTTGAATCCGGTAAGCATAAGGGCGAGAAAGCTCAGATTAAAGTTAAGGTTAATTCCGTAAAGACTCAGGAATTGCCAGAACTTAACGATGATTTTGCTCAGGAAGCCTCCGAGTTTGACACTTTGGATGAGCTGAAAGCTGATGTTCGTAAGGCTTGCGAACAGGCTGCTGAAGGTCGTCAGGCAACCAATGCTCGTGACGCATTCCTTGTTAAGCTCCAGGAAGAGGTTGAGATTCCTGTTCCTAAGGGTGTTTTGGACAAGGCTGTTGCTGAACATTTGAAGGCTACGACTCCAGACCCAGAAAAGGCTACGCAAGAGCAGAAAGATGAAGCTCAGAAGTCTGCTGAAAAGGAACTTCGCGACCAAATGGTGCTTGATGCTTTGGCTGAGCAGATGGATGTGTCTGTTTCCCAAGCTGATGTCACCAACTTCTTGGTTTCTGTTGCTCAGCAGTATGGCATGGATCCAAACCAGTTCATTAACGCAATTGTGAACAATGGTCAACTTGGTTCCGCTGTTCAAGAAGTGGCTCGTTCTAAGGGCTTGCTTGCTGGTATGCGTGCTGTAAAGTTTGTTTCTGGCGGCGAAGCTATCGACTTGAGCGCTTTCTTGACTGAGGAAGACGAAAGTGATGAAAATGAAAGCGTAGAAGCTGCAACTAAGGCTGCAGCCGTTGCTGACGAACTTTCCAAGTAGTAGTAACTCAAGTTCTACGTTACTTCGTAATGGCTTGAAGTAAGACCTGGCGGAATGATGTTCTGCCGGGTCTTATTTTATAGTTTAATTAACTCCTTAAAGGACGAATCTACATATTTTAAGAATTGTGAGAAGTTATGGATAGTAGCGCTGAAACGAAGCCTAAATCTTGCTGCAGATTTGGCAGGTTACTTAATCTCGCAATTCAAGTACTGCGTTTTGCTGCAGCTTCTGTTGTTCTTGGCATTCTTGCAGGCTTAGGTGCAACAGTTCTTACACTTATTCTTTACGCAGTACAATACCTTGCTTTTGGATCAATTGAATCTGCCAAAAACACTGTATTTTCAGGCTTTCCGTGGTATCGTTACATGCTATCTACCACAATAGCTATGGCTATTGCTGGTGTAGCCTGGTATTTGCTGCGTAAGAGAGAGAATCCTCCTCGTATTGTTACCATTCCGCAAGCTGTTAGCGGAAGTAAGATGCCAATTTTTTCTACTATTGCGCATGTTTTACTGCAAATTGGCATTGTTGGTTCTGGAATTTCAATTGGTAGGGAAGTGGCTCCGCGAGAATTAGCTGCAATGTTTGCTCAACGTTACAGTCGTATTTTTCATATGTCTGCTAAAACTCAGCGCGTACTGATTGCCTCAGCTGCTGGTGCCGGCTTGGCGGCAGTGTATCACGCGCCTTTAGCTGGCACTGTACTTGCATTAGGTTTGCTTAGTAAAACTCAGGGTTTTGGTTTTTACGCGTGGCTCAATCGCGACGATGGTTCTGTAGCAGTTAATATTGTTAAAAATATTGCGCACTCGGAGCGCTTGTATTGCTTGCCTTTTGCTCTTGTAATGAATTATGTTGCTGCGTTTGTTGTTGAATTTGTAATGCATCATTCTAGCTACTACAATATTTCGCACTTTTCTTGCGCTATTTCTTGGCAAATTTGTGTTTTAGCTATTGCTGTTGGTGCAGTGTGCGGTTTAGTCGGCTACGTTTTTCGCTTGGGTATTATTTGGTGTCGAACTCATGCTTTGCGCGGTGTAAAAATGCTGTGTTTTATGCCTGTAGCCGGCTTCATTATTGGCATTATAGCTTGCCGTTTTCCGCATATTATGGGGAATGGCAGGTCGCTTTCTCAGCTTGCGTTTTCTGTATCTTCGTTTCCGCATGTGGCAGCTAGCGCGAATATTATGATTATTTTGCTAATTCTTGCAATACTGAAAATGCTTGCTACTTTGCTTGTTCTGCGTTACGGTGCTTCCGGCGGCGTACTGCAGCCGAGTATTTCAACTGGTGCTTGCATTGGTGTGATTTTATACTCTATTTTCTACTCAACATTTGGTATTTCTCAAGTTTCTGCAATTTCTGTAGCTATTATTGGCTCTGCTTCTTTACTTGCGTCTTCCAGAAAAGCTCCGATTATGGCGTGGCTTTTAGTTGCTGAATTAGTAAACGCACCGTTTGCATTACTTTTTCTTATGTTATTTGCTGTGATTGTGTCTCATTTAGTAGCTAATTGTGTTGAGTGTTTTATTTCGCATTCTTGTTTTTTACGGTCACGCGCACACGATAATCTAGGAATACTTAAGTTTATGGTAAGGAGATAAGGTGACTGAGCTTTTTACAACTTCTCCTGTGTTAGAGCAGGGTGAAGCATCATCCCCAACTGATTCTATTTTCAATCGGTTGCTAAAAGATCGCATTATTTGGTTGGGATCTGAGGTAAAAGACGAGAATGCTAATATCATCTGCGCTCAGATGCTGATGCTTGCGGCAGAAGATCCTAAGAAAGATATTTGGTTGTATATTAATTCGCCAGGTGGTTCTATTACCGCCGGTATGGCAATTTACGACACAATGCAGCTCATTGAGCCAGATGTGGCAACTATTGCAGTTGGTATGGCAGCTTCTATGGGGCAGTTCTTGTTGAGTTCAGGAACGCCTGGTAAGCGTTACATTACGTCACATGCGCGTGTGCTTATGCATCAGCCTTCTGGCGGTGTTGGTGGCACTGCTACAGATGTGCGTATTAACGCTGAGCTGATTATGGATATGAAGAAAACACTTTCTGAGCTGACTGCAAAACAAACTGGTCATACGGTGGAAGAAATTTACCGAGATAACGAGTATGATCATTGGTTTACAGCTCAGCAAGCTTTGGAGTACGGTTTCGTAGATAAGATTGTAACCACTCCTGCTTCTATGCGTGGTGAGGAGTAATTTATGGCAAGTGAAGAAGCAAAGTTTGTTGCGCGCGCTGAACGTTTAGCCGGTTTTGGTGGTGTTGCTTCAGCCCAGCGTTTTACTAACCGATACGTATTGCCACAATTTGGTGAGCAAACGCCATATGGCTTGAAAACGCAAGATCCATATACGAAATTGTTTGAAGACCGCATTATCTTCATGGGTGTTCAAGTTGATGACACTTCTGCTGACGATATTATGGCTCAGCTTCTTGTGTTAGAAAGCATGAACAGCGACCGCGATGTAATGATGTATATTAATTCCCCAGGCGGTTCCATGACTGCCATGACTGCTATTTACGACACTATGCAATACATTAAGCCAGATGTTCAAACGGTATGCTTGGGACAGGCGGCATCTGCTGCGGCTATTATTCTTGCTGCTGGAGCTGCTGGTAAACGCATGATTTTGCCGAATGCGCGTGTGCTTATTCATCAGCCTTCTATGGGTCAGGATTTTGGTAAGGCAACCGAGATTGAGCTTCAGGCGAAGGAAATGCTGCGCTTGCGTGAGTGGTTGGAATCAACGCTTGCTAAACATACGGGTCAAAATATTGAGCGTATTCGTAAAGATATTGAAGTTGATACTATTCTCACTGCTCAAGAAGCGAAAGCTTATGGCATGGTTGATGAAGTGCTTGAGCATCGAGAATAATGTGACGCTATAAGGGTTGCAAGTATGTGAGTATATGATTGCGCGAAGGCATAGTCATATGAATATGTAGCTGTTTCATTGTGTAGCTATATAAGCATGTTACTGTGTCGGTGCTCATATAGCATTCCTCACTGGCTGCTTACAATCGTGATGAACAGTACAAACCCTGGCGACACGCCGGGGTTTGTGTTTTCTATGGAATAGTTGTATATTAGTCAAGTTGCCGGAAACAAGGACATGGTTCTTGAGACTGGAAACATGCGCCAGTAGCCCAACGGATTAGAGCATCTGACTACGGATCAGAAGGTTGCAGGTTCGAATCCTGTCTGGCGCACAAGTAAAACGCGGTGCTTCGGCTCCGCGTTTTTTGCATATTTGGGGAATAACCCTATAACCCTATAACCTCGCTTTTGAGGGTTATTTCCCAAAAGTGTGTACAAAATCGGCGTGTCGTTAGCGTGTTTTTATCTTCCAGCCCACCCTTTCCGTATAAACAGGGTTATAGGGTTATTCCCCAAAAGTGTGTAAAGCTAAGCGGATGAATATTCTGTGGCATAAACCATAGCCTC
>NZ_KQ956846.1 GCF_001546485.1 Gardnerella vaginalis
AACATTAATCAAAACTCATAGACGATACGCAAGAATAACGAAAAAATGCTGTAAAGCGCGAAAAATCGCGCAATACAGCATTCATTAAGCCGACTTTAACCTTGACTCAGCTTTCGTCTGGCACAATAGACACAATCTTAGGAGCCTTCACAATCACCTTGCGCGGAGCCTTACCGCCCAAGCGATCAGCTACAGCTTCTAGCGCAAGCTTTTCAAGCTCAGAAGCGTCAATATTTGGATCAACTTCAAGCTTTGCTCGAACCTTGCCCTTGATTTGCACAACGGCAGTAACAGTATCCTCACCAACGTAGCGAGCATCTGCAACAGGCCAATCTGCGTGAGCAATAGACTTGTTATGCCCAAGCTTGCTCCACATTTCTTCGCAAATATGAGGCGCAATTGGAGCCAACATAAGCACCAGTGGCTCAACAGCTGCGCGAGGCACGTGAGGAAGAGAAGTTAAGTGGTTGTTCAACACAATCAGCTTAGCGATTGCAGTATTTGGACGCATTGCTTCCATTTCCACAGTCACTTCTGCAATTGTGTTGTTAAGAAGCTTCAACGTCCTCTCGTCGAGCGCGTCGTCTGTGACCACACAAGCTCCGGTTTCTTCATTCACAACGTTACGCCACAAGCGCTGCAAGAATCGCATGCCGCCAACAACATTACGCGTATTCCATGGACGGGACTCAGAAAGCGGCCCCATGCTCATTTCGTACAGGCGGAACGTGTCTGCACCATAGTTTTCGTACATGTAGTCTGGAGTCACAATATTCTTTAGACTCTTGCCCATTTTGCCGAACTCGCGGTTCACGCTCTCGCCATGCCATGTAAAGGTTGGCTCGCCAGCGCCGTTTGCAGCACCTTCTTCAACCTCATCAGCAGGAACGTACTGTCCGCGCTCATCCGTGTAAGCGTAAGCCTGAATCATACCCTGGTTAAACAGGCGGTGGAATGGTTCAGCAGAATCCACGTAACCCAAATCGTAAAGCGCCTTATGCCAGAAGCGCGAGTAAAGCAAGTGCAAAACTGCGTGCTCCACACCGCCAACATAAAGGTCAACGCCGCCAGAAACATGCTCTTTGCCGGGACGGTTCGTGCCCATCCAGTAGTCATATTCGTCGCTGTCAACCATATGCTCAGCGTCGTTTGGATCCAAGTAGCGCATGTAATACCAGCAAGAACCAGCCCAGTTTGGCATAGTGTTGGTATCGCGATAGTAGGTTTTTACGCCGTCGCCAAGGTCGAGCTGAACTTTTACCCAATCATCGTTTCGGCTCAATGGTGCTTCAGGCTCCGAATTTGCGTCGTCTGGAGCGTAAGTCTTTGGCTGATAATCAGGAACGTCCGGCAAAGCAATTGGAAGCTCACTATCTGGAACTAAATGAGCGACACCATCCTCGTCGTAGACGATTGGGAATGGCTCGCCCCAGTAGCGCTGGCGAGAGAACAGCCAGTCGCGAAGTCGGTAAGAAACCCTACCTTTTCCTACGCCTGCAGCTTCAAGCCACGTCGTTACCTTTTTAATAGCTTCGTCCACGCGCAAACCGTTAATAGACAACGCATCACCAAGCTTATGCGTATGCTCTACTGCTGAATTAATAACGATTCCGTCGTGAGAAACGAATGGAGCTTCACCTTCGTAATCCGCCAACTTTTCGCCAGAATCAGCAAGCGGCTCAACAGTGTAGATTACTGGCAAACCGAAGGCCTTTGCGAAATCGTAGTCGCGCTGGTCGCCGCCAGGAACTGCCATAATTGCGCCCGTACCGTAGCCCATAAGCACGTAGTCTGCAGTAAAGAGTGGAAGTTTTGCTCCAGTTACAGGATTAATTGCATAAAGACCAGTAAACAAGCCGGTTTTTGCTCCTGCATCTTCCGTGCGATCTTTAGCAGTTTTTGCGCGAGCTTGAGCTTGATACTCTGCTAAGCCTTCTTTAAGGCTTGCGTAGCCGCCCTTCCAGCTTTCCGGAACGTCTGCACCCCAAGCTTCTGGCACATGCTCAAGAATTGGGTGATCCACAGAAACAACCGCAAAAGTAGTACCAAAAAGCGTGTCTGGACGAGTCGTATACACTTCCAAATCGCGAGTTTCGCCGTCCGCACATGGCACTTCAAAATGCACAGAAGCGCCGTGAGATTCGCCAATCCAGTTTCGCTGCATAAGCTTAACTTTTTCAGGCCAATCAATAGTGTTCAAATCTTCTACCAAGCGGTGTCCGTAAGCGGTAATTCGCATGGACCACTGGCGGAGGTTGCGCTGGAATACTGGGAAGTTTCCGCGCTCAGACTTACCTTCTGCAGTAACTTCCTCGTTTGCAAGCACAGTTCCCAATCCTGGGCACCAATTTACAGGAGATTTAGAAATATAAGCAATGCGGAAATCGTTTAATACATCCGCTTGCTCTACCTTGTTAAGCTCTTCCCACTTTTTGCCTGCAAAACCAGGAATTTCGCGCTTGCCGCTCTTAAATTCGTCAACTAACTCAGCAATCGGACGAGCAGAACCTTTACCGCCATCTTTGCGCACAAAATCAGGGTTGTACCAAGCATCATAAAGCTTCGAGAAAATCCATTGCGTCCAACGCACATAATTTGTGTCAATCGTTGCAAAAGACCTACGATCATCAAAGCTCAAGCCCATGCGGTGCAATTGCCTGCGCATATTAGCAATATTTGCTTCAGTAGTAATGCGCGGATGCTGACCAGTTTGCACAGCATACTGTTCTGCTGGCAAACCAAAAGCGTCGTAACCCATTGCGTGAAGAACATTCTCACCCTTCATGCGATGGTAACGGCTTACAACATCCGTTGCCAAGTATCCAAGAGGATGTCCAACGTGCAAGCCCTTACCGGAAGGATATGGGAACATGTCCATTGCAAAGAAAGAAGGACGACCATCAGCAAGCTTGCCTTCGCCATCCTTCAAATCGCCCTTAACATTAGCAGCCCAGAACGTGCCTTGCTCGTCCCAGGTTTTTTGCCAGCGCTGCTCGATATCTTGTGCGAGCTGCGCATTGTAACGAAAAGCTGGCTCAGCAATAGTAGCTTTGTTGTCAGCTGTTGCATACTGTTGATCGTTGTCGTTCATACCCTAGGACTATAGCGTCTCACATCGTCATTACGCAACACTTTTTACAAGTTTTATGAAGAAAACATGCACTTTTGTGTAAGTTTTCCCAATAAGTGCACAAAATTACGTTATGCTACTCATTTTATGTAATAAGTCGTTAGAATAGTGATTACAGTTTATTAGTAAATAAATATTAAAAAATCAGATAAAAATTACTTAAAACTATAAATATTAAAGGGGATGCGCTTTGAAAGTATCAAAAAATACATTGCTACTTATTGCTTGCTTAGTTTGGAGCGCTGCAGGATTTAATATTCTTCGCATCGGATTCATTGCATACCCATCCTACCTATCACCAATAAATTACGCTTTGTCACTGCTAGTTTTTGCGATATTTCAATTCCTCATTTTTGGCAAACTTGTTAAAAAACATACTCAACGAATCCACAATTATGAGGAAGAAAAACAGTTTTTCCTTAAATTCTTTGACGTAAAATCCTTTATCATTATGGCTTTTATGATGACTGGCGGCATTGCTTTGCGCGCAAGCAATATAGCTCCCGAACAGTTTATTGCAGTGTTTTACACAGGATTAGGCGCTGCACTATTTTGCGCAGGACTGCTTTTTGGATATCAATTTGCTAAAGCTGTATGCCCAGCACTACAAAACACTCATACTATGCAATAGCGCTCACAAATACCTGCATCACCTGCAACACCGGCAATATTTCCAAGGAATATTTAACTCGCACTCTATGTAAGGAAGTTACTATGAACCATGCTATGAAGCATTATATTAATACGTCTTTGTTGTATGCTGTCCTCGCCATGATTGGCGGCGTCTTTTATCGTGAATTTACAAAATTTAACGCTTTCCACGCAAAAACTGTGCTTGCCGTAGTTCACACACACTACTTTATGCTGGGCATGGTTGTTTTTCTGTTACTCATACTCGTTGAGAAAAACTTCAGTTTTAGTAACGAAAAGACTACACGAATCTTAATAACGTATCATATTGGACTCAACCTCACAGCGGTAATGATGGTTACTCGCGGCATTACACAAGTGCTACGTCTCCATCTCAGTCCGTCTATAGATTTTGCCATCACCGGTTTAGCAGGAATCGGGCACATCCTACTTGGCGTAAGTATTGTACTCATTTTATTGCAAATTAAACACAGCATCACTCATTGTGCTCAGACTTCAGTAAAATAGTGATTTTGCAAACAATAAATTACCCACGAATTATTACGCATGCAACTCTCCAACATGTGTAATACTCATATCGCACGTGCTACAACGTTAAGAAGGTTGCTATGAATAATAATGTGTACACAAAAAGCAGATCATACGCACCAGATCGTTTTTTTGAATGCGAAGGCAAAGGCTTGCAATGGATGCAAGAAGCTCACGCACATGGCGGCCCACGCGTAGCGAAAGTATTTGAATGGGGAAATGATTACCTCAATATCGAACGTATTAACACTACTTCTCCTACACCGTTAGCAGCATTTGAATTTGGCGCTGCACTCGCCCACATGCACGATTATGGAGCACAATATTTTGGAGAAGCTCCAGCAGATTACGATGGCACTTGCTACTTTGGTCCGCTTACGGATCCGGTTCCAATGCCGACTGGCACATGGCATAGTGTTATTGATTACCTTGCGGACGGACGATTGCGCCCTATGGTTGAGCTTGGGATTGCTCGCAGAGAGCTTACTAAAAGCGATTTAGATCTTACCAACGAAGTTATTGATGCACTGCCTGATTTATTAGGAAAAGCTGCAGAAGATAAGCCTGCTCGAGTTCACGGAGACTTGTGGAGCGGAAACGTTTTGTGGACAAAAAGTGACGACAGCAAGCATACTGAAGCTGTTCTTATAGATCCAGCTGCACACGGTGGACATCGTGAAGAAGATTTAGCTATGCTGCACTTATTTGGCATAAGTTACTTTAAGCAGATTATAGACGGATACCAATCTGTGCACCCACTTAAATCAGGTTTTGAGCAGCGCATGACTGTTTGGCAACTGTACCCTATTGCTGGTCATTGCGTATTCTTTGGTGGAGGATACGTAGAAGAATATCGCGATATGTGTCAAAACTTGCTACACTGTTAACAAACAAACAGCAAGTAGCAACAATACGTTACTGTCAATAAACAGTAGCGTAATTTATACGACAATAATCTGCAATTAACCTATAGACTTCATCGTAACCATTACGAAAGGCCATTATTATTATGATTCGTTTGCGCAAGCATGCTTGGCATCGCACTTTTATTGTGCTAACAGCATTAGTTTCGATGCTACTTGTTACTAGTTCTTGTGGTGCGAAGCCACAAGCTACTCCTACACCAACAAGTCCAGCGCGCATTCATCATGGCAATGTTGTTATTTTCACACCTGCTGACGGATTAGCATTAACACGCCACAAACCATTAAGCACGTGGGATCAGCTAGTTCCAGAATTAGTAAAAAGCCTAAAAAGCAAAGGTTTTACTGACAATGCTATTGTTACTAAAACTTCTTCAAGTCTTGAAGATCAAAGTCAAGACGTGCAAGATTATGTAGTAAATTTGCTCACACCCCTACACTTACAACAAGAGAAGATTACAGGTAACACAAAAAAGACCAATAGTAGCAAACAAAAGATTGACACCACAAGCACAACAGCCACAAATACAACTATAAAAAAGCGACTGCAAGCAACAACACTGGTAATCGCTCCGTGGGCTAACAAAAATGGCAATAATAATTATGGCGATTACGTATCATCACCTACTGCAAACACAGCGCAACAAGTTGCAGCACCAACAGACTCAACGCAGTCACAAGATTCTCAATCACAAGACAATCAACATACGCTTCGAGCGGAACAGCGTTTAGCTTCAGCACTTCGTCTTGCTCAAAAAACTGGCATACACGTAGTTATGCTTTCTCACTATATTCAAGGTTCTCAGCCTGACGTGCTTTTCCACCTCTCTGATGCCAGCAGCATTGGAGAAACACAAGCAGCAACTTTAGTACAAAAGCTTGCTCTTGACCGCGCTACACGAGAAAATCCTCGCTATATTGAAGTGCTTTTACCATGCCACAACCAAAAGAATATCAATACACACGCTAACAATATGAGTGAAAACAATGACCAAGCACCTTTGGATGCTGATAACATGTCGGATACTACAGGCAGCGACACAGCAAATCTCAAAGATGATTTCGCACAACAAGCATTCGCTGGAATTTGGAAAGTGTTACGACCATATTTTGCTTCTGGCGTATTGCGAAGCACGTCTGGAAAATTACACGCTCATAGCACAGAAAAAGATTGGGTTAACGTAGCTTTTGATGCTGATGCTGCAGACGCAGTAAAAACAGAATTAAAGAATCGCATTACACGCAACACGCATTTACTAACACCTTCACCACTTCATGTTGATGGCATTATTGCGCTCGACGATCAGATTGCATGGCAAACTGCGCAAGCTTTGCAAGATTTCGGCTACGAAGGTAGTGCCGCAGATATCAACCCGTCATTTACACTGCCGGATGTTATAGGTAGTTTTATTGGTAAACGTAATCTTATTAAACGACCAGTTCCTGCTCCACGCAGCACTCAGGATCACATGGCAAAAGATGTGCAAGAGCAACAGCAACCTAAAGAGTATGATGCAGCACAAGCGAAAAAATGGCCAGCAATAACTGGTTACGGCGCGTACAAGAATATTATGCCGAATATTGTAAACGGCAAACAGTGGATGACAACTATTGAGCACAGAGCGCAAATAGTTCACGATATTGTCGCTACATGCGATTCGCTTAACCGTACTGGCAAGCTCGCACCAAAAATCACCACAACGTCAACAACATTGGCAGCTGGAATTAGCGTACCTACTGTTCGCGAGCAACTGCTGGCAGTAAGCGCTACAAACTTAAAAGCTCGTTTAATTGATCCAGGCTATATTTCCTTAGCTGACGCGGGTTTGTAAGCATCTCCCTACCGTTTACGTGGAGCGTATATCACATGCTCAATAAGATCGTGGTAACGCTCCGCAACAGCTTGGCGACGCGCTTTTAAGCTTGGCGTAATTAAACCGTTTGCTTGCGTAAACTCATCCGAAACGATTTCAAACTTGCGAATAGACTCAGCGCGCGAAACCAAAGCATTAGCTCTAGTAACAGCACGCTCAACTTCTGCGCGCACAATACTATTGCGCGAAGCTTCCTGCAACGAACGCACTTGGCAGGCGCCACGAGAAGCAAGCCAAGTATTTACTTCTGTTATATCAAGCGCAATAATAGCTGCAATAAACGGCTTTCTGTCTCCAATTACTACCGCTTGAGCAATAATTGGAGAAGACATTAAAGAAGCCTCTAAAGCATTTGGCGATAAGTTCTTACCACCAGCAGTAATAATAAGATCTTTCTTTCTGCCGGTAATACGCACAAAACCGTCGGCATCTAAGGAACCAAAATCACCCGTATGCAACCACCCGTTAACAATTTGTTGACGAGTAAGCTCAGGATTATTATGATACCCTTTGCATACTGCAGGGCTTTTAATACATAATTCACCATCATTGGCAATCGCCACCGACACACCTTTTACCGGCAAACCAACAGTACCAATACGATAACCTGTTGTAGGATTCACCATCGAAGGCGCACATGTTTCCGTCATACCGTAACCTTCAAGCAACGGTAAACCAATCCCATTAAAGAAATGCGCAATCGAAAGATCGAGCGGAGCTCCGCCAGAAATAGCATATGAAACAGCGCCACCAAAAACTTGTAATAATGGCTTATATACCAGCTTTTTACATATTGCATGACTCAGCGCTAACATTGGCGGAACCATTGCTTCAGATTGTTGCGCGTACGACCATTGACGAGCAACGTTTGCAGCATAAGCAAAAATAAAGCCCTTCATGCCTCTACCGGCTTTCTGTGAAGCTGCATTGTAAATTTTTTCAAAAATACGCGGAACACCCAAAATAAACGTTGGCTTAAAAGTTTGAAAATCGTTAAGAACTGTTTTTAAATTACTTGTTAAACCAAGCGTAATATTTCCAGCAAAACAGAATAATTGCATAAACCTCGCAAAAACGTGTGCTAATGGCAAAAACAGTAACAAGCGAGGGTTACCTTTTAAAGCAATATCTGGCATAGAAATAACACCCGATTGAGCAATAAAAGCAAAATTACTGTGTGTAAGTTCAATACCCTTTGGCTCGCCAGTTGAACCTGAAGTATACACAATTGTGGCAATGTCACTACCTCGAACAGCATGCATGCGCTCGTAAAATTCCGCATCAGTGACCGCTTTACCATACTCGATGCATGCATCAAGCGCACCACGATTCATAACATGCACATCGCGAAGCGTATCGCACTCAGCTTGCACTGCCTCTATTTTCGGCAACATGTCAGAAGACTCAACAAACATGGAAACAACTTGAGAATCTTGCACAATATGTTGTATCTGCAACGATGAGCTTGTTTCATAAATAGGCACTGCGAGCGCACCAATAGACATAATTGCCATATCAAGCACAGTCCACTGCCATGAAGTATGAGCAATAATCGACACAGCATCACCTGGCATAACTCCACGCGCAATAAAACCCTTAGCAACAGCGATAACTGTATCTCGAAAATCTTGAGCCGTGTACGACTGCCAAACACCGTTATTATCAACATATTCAACCAAGGAACCGTTAGCATTGCGCGCCACACGATTTTCTAACAGAGAAAACACGTTAACATCAATATCGATAGCATCATCAAGTGGACGAGAGTACTCTTGCATATGCGCTCCTCTGTGTTTGCCGCATTATCGTATATCTTTACTATACGCGATTCACAATAATCAGCCTATGCTCATATCTACAAGATTGTCGTAAATTTTATTCATTATTCTACAAACATTCCGTGTTTCACTTGATTTTTTCTCCAGCGCACAAAACATACTCATATTGTGTTCCATTCAGGTTGCCGGCTTCAAAACAATGTGACGGCGCACTGTTTGAGCAGCAGGATTTACATAAACACGATTTTTCTTCTTTAAACCCCATTGCACACATCGTTTACCACAATGATCAGAACCACCTTCAACATGCCCAAATTTCTGACCTTTCTTTACTCCTACTCCAACAGTAAGCTTCGTGACTGCAGGCTCAAATGTAGAAGTCAACTCACCATGTCGAATACTCACTACTGACTTTCCAGCAACTTTTCCAGCAAAACTAATAACGCCATCTGCTGGCGCAAATAAAGCAGTACCAGTTGTTGCCGCTAAATCAACACCGCGATGCCCTGCTAACCAAGGTTTAGGCGGTGGACTAAATGCTTTCACAATACGTGCAGGCTTTACTGGCCACTGCATAACAGAACGACAAGTATCTGCGCTAGAAGCACTTTTAACAAGAGCACACTTATAACAACATGCACTTGCTGATTTTGTAATATAATATCTCAACTGTTGATTGCGCCGTAACACTTCAGATTGCGACAAGAGTGCAGTAAGTAGCACAGCTAGTGCTACAAAAATTCCCAAACTAGCAAAGAAACGACAGAATAGTCCATAAGTATTTCGCCTTTTGCTACTCTGTTGTAACCACCGCTTCATTGCCATCCTAACATGCGAATATTTATTATTGAACATATGCATGCGTACTCCTATGCACCATTTAACGGAATTTACCTTTGATATAAGTGTTCCAAGTCAAGTACAAAAAACATAGGATTTTATTGCATTGTGGATAAAACATACGTGTCAACCAACTCACCGCGACACGCCAAAACACGCCGTATTTGCATCTTAAGAAATTCCGTGTAATATATATGTCTTGTGCGCGGCACACAGTCAAGCACAAGATATTCCTGCGTAGCTCAGTTGGCAGAGCGTTCGACTGTTAATCGAATGGTCGCTGGTTCAAGCCCAGCCGCAGGAGCCATAAAGCCACTGGTTATCCAGTGGCTTTTTGCGTTACAAGCTAGCATAGTAGCGTAACTCAACGTGCTATGTCTGCCATGCTCCTGTGCATGGATAACATAAACACTTTGGCGTATTATATAAACAGTTGTATTGAGCATATAACAATATTGAGTAATTATCGATAAACAGAGGAAGCATATGATTCAACGTATCTTTGCTAATGTTGACCAGAACAGAAAGCGGAAGCTTATTGTTCTGGTTGTAGGCATTGTTGTACTCGCTTTAGCACTTACCACTTTGGGAACATTCTGGTATATAAAGCAAACTGAGCGCACCAAAGCAGCACGCAAGCAGTGTGAGATTAAAGTCGCACAAGTGATGCAAGCAAATAATTTATGGAAGCAGCTCATAGCCAACAAAGTAATATTGGGTCTTACTAAAGATAACTCTTCTGATGCTAAAAAACTTGCACGTGTTATTAGTGAAAAAGTTCCAGATTATGTAGCATGCACAGCAAATTCTCCAGAAGAACTTGGCAGTCAAAGTGCACAAGCACTAGCTTCATATGATTGGTACTTAAATAGAGCAGAAAAAGTACGAACTTTGTCTGTCGCCTTGCTCAATAAAAAGAAAGATAAAGATAAGGACAACAACAAAGATACCAGCAAAGAAGAAGAAAAAACAAAAGAAGAAACACAAGAGGTTCAGCAAGCCACTAACAACGTAATTCGTAAGTCGAGCGTTGTTCCACAAAGACGACAAAACGCTCCGGGCAATGCAAAACCAGGCGAAGGAAAAGGCAAGAAGCCTGACGCCAAGAAGCCAGATGCCAAGAAGCCAGACGCCAAGAAGCCAGATGCCAAGAAACCTGACGCCAAGAAACCAGATGCCAAGAAACCTAACGATACGGACAATAAAACTAACAACACTGATAAGAAAGGAAAATCTGGCGAACAGGGAGAATCTAAACCGTCAGTAGGTCAGCAGGATCCACTAGATATTATCGACAAAAATTCTCCTTCACCAAGTGAACCTACTAAGCCTGGAGAAACTCCTCCGCCAAGCAATCCTTCTAAGCCAGGAAACTCTAATTCCGATTCATTTGTTGACGGAGTTGGACCTGTAACGAAGATTATTACAGGTAAATAAATCGTAACCCTTACACTCTTCTGTAGTATCGATTAATGCTCAAGCAAAAAGCTCTCGCAGGTACATACTTGCGAGAGCTTTTGCATATTAGCAATACCCTATTGGGGGTTATTTCCCAAAAAGGGTGTAAAGCTAAG
>NZ_KQ956847.1:0-5529 GCF_001546485.1 Gardnerella vaginalis
TGAGCTTATTTTTACACAGTTTTGTCCGGGTGGCGAATATGCAGCAAACAGGTTCGATTACCGCAAAACGCTTGTATTACAATGCATAACACACTCGATAGTATGTTTCATCAAAAGTCAAATAAGACTAAATGATAGACTTACTAAATTTCGTCACTTCGGGTTTTCCTTGTATCTCAACGAAAACCCGAAGTTTGAATACAGTCTTACTACTTACCTATAATTCACTGCAAATTATTGGCAATATCTTTACAAACATCGGTTTATAAACATCGGTTTGCAATAATTTATTCTTATTCTGTCAAAAATAACGCTTGCAACTCAGGTAATAATGCGCGTAATGCATGACCACGATGAGAAATTGCATTCTTCTCTTCTTGCGTTAATTCCGCACTCGTCAAGCCTTCCATCTGCACGCCGTTGCGCACCGGCTGCTCATCAGGCACAAACAAAGGGTCATAGCCAAAACCGTTAGTGCCACGTTCTTCACGCAATACATGACCAATCATCTCGCCAATACGAACTATTTCAAATCCACGAGCATGCGACATCACACTACTTTCCGGAACTTCACTACAAGCATCAGGAATAGCAAGAGCCACAGCGCAACGAAAACGTGCAGTACGACATTGATCTGGAATATCAGAAAGTTGCTTCAAAAGAAGCGCATTATTAGCTTTATCGTCACCATGCACACCGCTCCAACGTGCCGACAAAATACCAGGAGCTGCACCCAATACGTCAACGATAAGACCTGAATCATCAGCAATAGCAGGGCAACCAGTTCTAGCAGCAACATCGCGAGCTTTCAGTAACGCATTCTGCTCAAAAGTAACACCTGTTTCTACAGGATCTGGTAGACCAAGTGAACCGGCAGTAATAAGCTCAAACTGATTCGCTAATTCTGCCAACTGTTCAGTGAGAATGCGCTTAATTTCAACGAGTTTTCCCTCATTATGCGTCGCCACAACAAGTTTCACGCCCGCTCTCCTTCAATCTCTTTTATAGTTACTTATTATGTAATTACATTACATTTGTACAATTATTCATTTTTCTACATATTCATTTTTCTACATATTCACTTTTCTATAAAATATTCTGCATATTTTGCTACAAATATTGTTATTTTGCAACAACTCTTTTTATTTTTCTAATGCTGCATTCTGAGCAGCTTGCAATTCACGATTACCTTTAGCAGCTAAATCAAGCAAAATATTTAATTCATCACGATTAAACGGACGATGTTCAGCAGTACCCTGAATCTCAATAAAAGTTCCAGAACCAGTCATAGCAACATTCATATCTGTCATAGCTTGACTATCTTCAACATATGGCAAATCAAGCATAGGCGTACCGTTAATAACTCCTACAGAAACAGCAGAAACAGAATCCTTAAGCACATGCGAAGCAGAACGAATAGCGTTATGCTTTTCTGCCCAACGAAGCGCATCTACTAATGCTACGTAAGCACCAGTTATTGAAGCTGTACGCGTACCACCATCTGCCTGCAACACATCACAGTCGATTTGTATTTGGCACTCGCCCATAGCTTTCATATCAACAACACCGCGCAAACAGCGACCAATAAGGCGACTAATTTCGTGCGTGCGACCACCTATTTTTCCACGAACAGACTCACGATCAGTGCGCTCAGCTGTAGCACGAGGAAGCATCGAATATTCAGCAGTAACCCAACCTAAACCAGAGTCGCGTCGCCAACGAGGCACGCCGACCGTAAACGTTGCTGTGCACATCACACGCGTATTACCACACTCGATAAGCACAGAGCCCTCAGGAACATCAGTAAAATTGCGAGTTATATGCACCGGTCTTAATTCGTCAACTGCACGACCATCAACACGAATAGGTTTTATTGAATCCAGCATATCCTTGATTTGAGCCATAACTCACCAATCTAGCACGTGGCGGTTATCTTCTACACCCGTTGTATTGCATGAGAGCTGTTTCGTAGAAGTCTACAACTATATTTATGCATTATGCCTACGTATGATTTGGGATTAGAACAAGTTTCACTAGAGTTTGCTACAAAAACGATTTTTACAAACGTAACACAAGGCGTTTTTGAAGGTGACAGAATTGGTATTGTTGGACGAAATGGTGATGGAAAGTCAACACTGCTTCGCCTACTTGCAGGACATATGAAACCTGACTCTGGTCGCGTAACAAAACGCGGTAGGCTCACTTTCGGCATGCTCGACCAGCGCGATCCTTTAGACGATAACGCAACTGTACGCGAAGCAGCTTTGGAAAATCGCGAAGATTACGAATGGGCTGCAGACCAACAATCACGCGAAATCGTAGAAGCTCTTCTTGGCGGAATCAATTTGGAAGCAAAAGTTGGCACACTTTCTGGCGGACAACGGCGACGTGCAGATTTAGCAAGACTTTTGCTTCACGACTGGGACATCTTAGCTTTAGATGAACCTACAAACCACCTAGACATAGTAACAATTCACTGGCTAGCAGAACACCTGCTTCACCGCTGGCAAGACGGGCAAGGAGCATTGCTGATTGTAACGCATGACCGCTGGTTCTTGGATGAAGTTTGCACGTCTATGTGGGAAGTACACGACGGCGTAATCGATCCGTTTGAAGGTGGATATAGTGCTTACATGTTGCAACGCGTTGAAAGAGAACGTCAAGCAGATGTACGCGAGGAACGCAGACGAAACTTGGCGCGAAAAGAGTTGGCTTGGCTTTCACGCGGAGCTAGAGCGCGCTCTACGAAGCAGAAGTTCCATGTAAAGCAAGCACGTGAACTTATTGCGGATGTGCCACCATTACGTAATACGCTTGAGCTTAAAAGAATGGCAACTTCTAGACTTGGCAAACAAGTTGTCGATTTGATTGATGTGACACAAATTTTTGACGATGAGAAAATGCTAGCAAATATCGATCCAGATATTGCAGAAAATGAAGCATTGTCGGAACTTACTGCAGAAACATCACATAAAGTCGATATTGTAAACTCAGTTTTTGCGCAACCAACGCACACAGGAAGTGTTACGATTGCAGTCGACGAACATCAAGAAAACTCAGACAAAAATAATCCAGAAACTGCGGCGGCAGAACACAAAACAATTACCGGACGTATGATTCTCGACGACGCAACATGGCTTATCGGTCCTGGAGATCGTTTCGGAATTGTTGGTGCAAACGGTGCCGGAAAATCAACTCTTCTCAGT
Organism: Gardnerella vaginalis; assembly: GCF_001546485.1. GTDB lineage: Bacteria > Actinomycetota > Actinomycetes > Actinomycetales > Bifidobacteriaceae > Bifidobacterium > Bifidobacterium vaginale_D. Next base: position 3,207 of record NZ_KQ956847.1, read on the forward strand.
ATTATTGATGGATCGCTCAAACCTACACTCGGTCATGTCAATATTGGCAAAACCGTAAAGTTTGCCGTACTTTCACAACGTTTAGAAGAATTGGAAAAGCTCGGAAAATATAAAGTAAAGGAAGTACTGAGCCGATACAAACCAAGTTACATTATTGACGGCAAAGAAGTAACACCCGGTCAACTTATGGAAAGACTTGGTTTTAAGCCAGAACAGCTTATGACACCAATTGCTGATCTTTCTGGCGGTCAAAAAAGACGAATGCAACTATTGCTGATTCTTTTGAATGAACCAAATGTGTTGATTATGGATGAGCCAGGCAATGACCTTGACACTGACATGCTTGCCGTAATGGAAGATTTGCTCGATACATGGCCAGGAACGCTTATTGTGGTATCCCACGACCGTTATCTGCTTGAACGTGTAACTGATCAGCAGTTTGCACTCATCGACGGCAAAATTCGTCACCTCCCAGGAGGAGTAGACGAGTATTTGCAGATCGTAGATCAACTTCAACGCGACCACGAAAGTAGTATTAACACACCACAAACACACGTCAGCGATAACAATATAGGAAATAATCAGAACAACGCTGACAACACTACCAATAGTCAATCAAAACTCACAGGAAAAGCCTATTACGAAGCAACCAGACGTATTGCAGCCATTGAACGCAAACTTACCAAACTCGAAAATCAAAAATCTGACATTGAGGAACGTATGGCTACTCATAACCCAAGCGATTTCGTGGGATTGCAAGCACTCAATGAAGAATTACAACAAAATACTCAAGAAACCAATACTCTTGAGGACGAGTGGATGGAGCTTTCCGAACAGATCTAAAAACTGTAAAAATAAACTGTAAAAATGCACCAGCGTTAACAACAACGCTGGTGCATAAAATTATGGCTTAGCTTGCGTAACTGTACGCGAATCAAGAGCATGCCAAGCAAGCTCTGCAGCAGCAAGCTGGGCCTTACGTTTACTAGAACCACTTCCAACGCCTAAAACTTCGTCACCGTCAGCATGAGCCAACACTGCGCGAGCCTCAAATACTGGAGCATATTCTGGTCCAGAAACCGCCATGCGATACTCTGGATCCGCTAAACCCATATCATGCGCTTTCACAGTCAACGATGTTTTCCAATCAAGAGCCGGACCTTCAGTGAGCACTTCTGCTAAAGTATCATCAATCAATCGATGCACAACTAAGCGCGCCTCATCAATACCGTGCTCAACAAATGTTGCACCAATAAGCGCTTCGACAATATCACACAGAATCGAATCTTTGTTGTTTCCACCCTGCTCCATTTCACCTCGACCCAGTAGAATATACGGACCAACGTGAAGCTTTTTACGTGCAACAGCCGAAAGAGCCCATTCGGACACTGCTTTCGCACGCATTTTAGCGAGTTGACCTTCCGTCATATCTGGATGAGCAGAAAATAGCGTTTCCGTCGACACAAGTTCCAGCACAGCATCACCCAAAAATTCAAGCCGTTCATAATTTCTTGTACCAGGGTGTTCATGCGAGAATGAACGATGAGTTAATGCTTCCACCAGTAAATCTGGAGAAATAGTAGTCCCCAAAGCATTTAAAAGCTCTTGCGTCGGATCCCCAGGACGAGCTGAAGTATTCTCCAATCTCAACACCCCACCTGCGTTATGACGTACTTGCAAATCATGTTCTTCATGCTGATGCTTACGATTTTGTTGATCTTCTTGTTTATTCTGAGTCTTCATAGCAGTCATTATTATAGTCCCCCTCATCAACACTCACAGTAACCACTTTTTACTCGCGCAGGTTTTGAACACTCACAGCAAAAATGCTAAATTTGCAACATTACACTCATCTACCACAAACAACACATACAAACAACACATACAAACAAAGAAAAAAATTAAGCAATCAAATAAATAAAAAATAAACCCCGCCACCCGTCGATGGCAGGGTTTTATTAGTACAACCTACTTGGTGTGTGCAGAGCGAATAGCTTCGCGATACACACGACCACGGAAGGTGCCACAAGATGGGCAAGCCATGTGCGGAAATGCCTCAGAACCACAGTTTGGGCAAGTCACAGTCTGCACGGCAGACGCCTTCCAATTAGCGCGACGCGAATGCGTATTAGCACGCGAGGTCTTGTATTTAGGCAGTGCCATAATCTTTCCTCTATTTCGTTCAATCGATTGAGCTTAAGCGTTCTGTATATTACAGCAAGCGCCGTACAATTTATTAACTTACTTGAGATTTAAGCGAAATCTGCTTTACGCAAAAGCTCGCGCTCTAAGCGCTCGCTACGAAACTCGCGTTGGAAGTCCA
>NZ_KQ956847.1:5629-18129 GCF_001546485.1 Gardnerella vaginalis
CTAAATCGCAGCGCTCAGGCAGGTCGTCGCGCTTTTCAGATTGCTCAAGTTGTGCTTTTAAGCCTTCCAAATCTGCAAATCGAATATCTGTAACATCATGATGATGCTCAGGATGTTCATTTAAGTTTTCACCGCATTGCGAACACAATCCACGACAATCCGGCTCACACAACGGCTGCAATGGTAATTCGCTCACCATGGTATCTCGAATAAGTGCCTCAATATCGGCAAAATCACCACCACCAACTAGCGGATACACATTACCAGACTCATCATTATCGTCCCAAATCTGTGATTCATTCTCATCTGCATTGTTGTGCTTATGAGCATGTTGCGAGCGCGAATCTACATATGGAAAGAACACGCATACATCTACTTTCCAGTCACGACGAAGTGGCATCAAACAGCGTGTACATTCTGCATGCACAGGAGCAGTAATACTACCTTGGAACATTAAGCCATCCACTACGGCATCAAAGTCGCCATCAACCATCACATCACTGCCTGGTTTTACGCCGATAACATAATCTCCAATACCATCTGGAGCTGGAAATACTCGGTGCAATGACATACTGCTACCAGCGCGCGCAGCCATTTGCGCTACTGGAACTGCCCATGGTGACTGGGAAGGATGCGAAGTCATTACTCATTCCTTTCATCATCTTCAGCATCATTGTACAATGCTGCATTCGTATCATTTTGCACATGTGCGGCAGCACGTTGACGCTCTTCTAACACGCGCTGACCTGCTTGCACATCCTGTTCTAATTTATCAAGCTGCTGTTTTAGTCCTTCCATAACAGTTATGCAATATTGATCAGCACCTTGAGTAAGTTTATCGGATTTGTGTTGTGCTGTGGTAAGAATATCGCGTGCTTTCTGCTTAGCTAAAGCTGTAACGTTTTCCTGACCGGCTAGGAATTGTGCGCGTTCTTGCGCTTCATCAATAATCTCCGCGGCCTGGGATTGTGCGGAAGAAACAATAGAGCTAGCTTGTGATTGTGCAGTACGCAGTCGTCGCTCTGCTTCGCGCATTAATGCTGAAGCGCGCTCTAATTGTACTGGAAGCATATTTTTTAAACGCGATAATTGATCGATGAAATCATCGCGATCAATTTTTACCATTCCTGGAGAGAACAATACATTTTTAGCTTCAGATAGTACTGTTTCCATAGCATCTATAATGTCGTAAACGGTGGTGAATTCAGCACGACTTTTTGAACGTATTTCATCACTTACTGTAGTTGTTGCGATTGATGATGGGACTGATTCTTCTTCATCAAAATTGATTGCTCCACCATCTTCACGTTCACGCAAATCTGGCAGTGGAAAAGCAGAAAGTGGTGTTGCTGTAGATGCTGATGTGTTGTCTACGCCTCCATGCGCATCAGTTTTTACATTCATGTCATTGATATTGGTGCTCTCATTGCCAACAGCAGCAACAGTAGATGTTTCCGTGTTATCAGCATCATTACTCGCTATTAAATCACCCTGCATCGAAGAATTTTGTGCGTCTACTACTGCGTTTACAACACTGCTTTGAGCATCTTCATCATCAGCAAGCACCGGATGTAGCGGAAGCTGCTGACTGCGATCAACATGTACTTCACGTTCCATAGTGTCATCACTTTCAGTAACTGAGGTAGCAGCATGTTCAACCATACCATCTTTCATACTATTTTCACTCGTCATCTTCTACTCTCCTGTCTCTTTTACTTAGCGTAGCTGCATTATCACTTCGTTGTAGCGAATTTTCAGCAAAACGTTTCTGTAACAAAGGTATTACGTTATCTGGAACCATACCAGTAACATTTCCTCCGTGACGCGCAACATCCTTAACTACTGAGCTTGATACATGCTCGAGTATAGGGTCAGCTGGTAAGAAGAGTGTTTCAATGCCAGCTAATTTACGATTTACTAAAGCCATACCAAGTTCTGCTTCATAATCACCGTTTTGACGCAAACCTTTTACAATCACTGTGGCACCAACGCGCGTACAATAGTCAGTAATCAATCCTTCGGTTGATGCGACTATTATTTTGCCAAATTGATGATGCTCATCATGTGTATTATGCGCATTATGCGCATAAGGCAAACTACTTACGGCTTCACGAATGATTTGTACGCGCTCAGATTCCGAAAACAGTGGCGTTTTTGCAGCATTCACTGCAACCAGCACGTGCACTTCATCAAATAGATGCGTACAACGTTGTATTACGTCTAAATGGCCGGCAGTGACTGGATCATATGAGCCGGGACACACAGCTATAGTCATGCTTTTAGAGTATCACTATTATGGATGAGAACAAAAAATGTGCTTATAAATGCAGCTATTATTTAACAACTTTTCGTGATTTTGTTGCAATAATGCTTTATGCTATTTATTACTAACGTTTAATTAGATTTTGATTGAGTTTAGTTAAGTTGAGTGAAGTTAAGTTTAATTTAATGAGATTCAATGAGATTTAATGAAACACTATTATAGAAAGGAATGTGCAATGCTTTCAACATTATTCGCAGATAACACACTTCGTGCAATTATGGAAGCCGATTCGCAATCCTCTCACCCAGATTCCAACTCAGGCACAAACACTTCAGTACTTGAACGTCCTGAAGTAGATGAAGATGCTCGTTTAGACGACGGTGGTAATGCCGATCGTTTTGCACACTACGTTTCTAAAGATCGCATTGAAGAGTCTCATATAACTGGTCGCCCGGTAGTTGCTTTGTGCGGTAAAGTGTGGATTCCTCGCCGTGAAGCAAACGATTATCCTGTATGCCCTGAATGCAAGAAAATATACGAAAATATGAGCCACTTCGGTTTTTAATATCTTAATATTACTATTATTTCGTTATAAATTAGCGTTACTTTTATCTTTCACAACATAAAAGTAACGCTAATTTATGAACAATATTGATGAACTATACCAATATTTTAGAGAACGTGGATTTCAGTTGGGATTGCTGGATCGCCGCGCATTAAACTTTGCGCAGCCAACGGCAAACGCTGCAAAGCCGAAGCGCAATAATCTTGAGCACGCATAATCGCATCGTGACCCATGAACTGCTTATCAGCCTCGCCATCAACCATATAATCAACAAGCAGATTTTCCCATGAATCCTTAGGCTTGAACTGAGCCAAAGCATCTTCCGATCCAGAAATTACACGCTCGCAATCGGCAACACCATGCAAATCAGCACTGTAATCATATGAACGATATGCTAACTTGCGACCTGGCACAGTTGCTTTATTCTTTGACTTCTTTGCAACAGGATACATAACACCGTCCGCACCTTCGCGCTCAGTAAGCTTATAAACCATTGCGCAAGTCGGAGCACCAGAACCAGTTACCAGCATGGTTCCAATTCCATAAGAATCTACAGGAGCGTTCTGCAAAGAAGCAAGCGCATACTCATCCAAATCGTTCGTCACCGTAATCTTTGTGTTCTTCGCACCCAATTCGTCAAGTTGATTTCGTACACGACGAGCTAAAGCACACAAATCTCCAGAATCAATACGAATTCCACCAAGATCAGGGCCCGCAACTTCCACAGCTGTCTTTACCGCATTCTCAATATCGTAAGTATCAACAAGAAGCGTAGTACCTTTACCAAGAGCAGCAATCTGAGAAGTAAAAGCATCACGCTCAGTGTCGTGTACAAGTGTAAAACAGTGAGCCGCGGTACCGATTGCCTTTAAGCCGTAAAGTTTTGCTGCAAGCAAATTAGCTGTGCCCTTAAAACCACCAATTACTGCAGCTCGAGAAGCAGCAACCGCTGAATATTCGTTCGTGCGGCGACCTCCCATATCCATGCAAGGACGTCCTGCTGATGCTGAAACCATGCGAGCTGCAGCAGATGCAACAGCGCAATCGTAATTAAGCACAGAAAGAAGCACAGTTTCAAGCAATGTGCACTCACCAAAAGTGCCTTCTACCTGCAAAATTGGCGAATTCGGGAAGAACATCTCCCCTTCGCGATAACCGGAGATTTTACCGCTAAAACGAAAATTTTCCAGCCATTTAAGCGTTTCAGCGCTAACGATTTTGCGATCACTTAAGAAACGCAAATCATCTTCCGAAAGATGGAATTTTTGCAGCTCTTCCAAAATGCGACCAGTTCCAGCAACAACGCCGTAACGACGACCCTGAGGCAAGTGGCGCGTAAAAATTTCAAAAACACACTTACGATTTGCAGTACCGTCTTTCAACGCCGCATCAAGCATCGTATATTCATACATGTCCGTCATAAGAGCAGATGAAATCTCAGCCATGATATTCCTTTCAGTAACGAACAAATCAAAAACTGCTAGGTAATAGATATGAATCTAATTGGATTACTAAAGTTAAATCTAAAACCAAATCGCAATAATTGTATCGCTAACTAAAGAGCCGACGCACGAAATACAACTTCTCAAAATCACTCTGAGTATGAAGAAGCACTTATAATAGCAATTATGCTTAATAAGACTTTGAACGAAGAAACCGCAAACGTTACTAAAGCCGCGGAAAACTTACGCTTATACAACACCGCCTCCCATACAACAAGCGCATTTAAGCCTACAAAACCGGGGAAAGTTGGAATGTACGTGTGCGGCGCAACCGTACAAAGCTCGCCGCATATTGGTCATATTCGTGCAGCAATAGCCTTCGACGTAATTCGTCGTTGGTTATTACGACTCGGCTATCAAGTTACGTTTGTGCGCAATGTCACCGATATTGACGATAAAATCATGAAAAAAGCTAGCGAAGCAGGTCAAACTTGGTGGGAGCGCGCTTACATTTACGAGCGCGAATTTAGTGAAGCCTATGACACTTTGGGCGTTTTACCACCGACAGTTGAGCCGCGCGCTACCGGTCATATTACGGATATGGTTGAGCTGATTGAACACTTAATTGAGCGTGGTCACGCTTACGTTATTCGAGACGATTCTGGAAATCCTACTGGAAATGTTTATTTCGACGTACCAAGTTGGGAGCATTACGGCGAGCTTACGCACCAAAATCAAAATCGTAATGAAATTGATGGTGATGAAGCCGCAGCAATTGCAGATGCAAAGGGTCCAAGCATTGATTCAGCAGGTAACGATATTTACAATCCGACTGACCCTGCCGACGCTTCACCAGATAAGCACGATCCTAGAGATTTTGCACTTTGGAAAGCTCCTTGCGATTTCGATCAGCCGGATGCGCGTTGGAAAACTCCTTTTGGCGAAGGACGCCCCGGTTGGCATATTGAGTGCTCAGCTATGAGCCATCGTTATCTTGGCGATAATTTTGATATTCACGGCGGCGGATTAGATTTGCGATTCCCCCATCACGAAAACGAAATGGCACAAACAACAGCTGCTGGGTGGAAAAGCGCGAATGTGTGGATGCATTCCGCGTGGGTAACTGCCAAGGGTGAAAAAATGTCTAAATCCTTGGGAAATGGCCTTTCCGTACCAGTTGTTTTGGCAAATAATTCAGCATGGGTTGTTCGCTACGCTTTGGGAGCAGTGCAGTATCGCGCTATGTTGGAATGGTCTAACCAAGCTTTGGTAGAAGCAAAATCTGCTTACGACCGCATTGTCAACTTTCTTGAGAGAGCAAACCGATTACTTGAAAAGACACCAACGCGCGAAGAAGTGCAATCTGTAGATGCTGACTCACTTCCGGAAGATTTTACGCGCGCAATGAACGACGATATGAACGTTTCCGGTGCAAACGCAGCAATATTTACTGCTATTCGTCAAGGAAATGCGATTCTTGACGATTGTATGCAAAATTCTTCGCAAGAATCCTCGCAATCCCAAAACAGTAGCACCAAAAAATTGCTATATCTTGCCGTTCTGCAAGTGCGCGCTATGTTAGATACACTCGGATTAGATCCTTACGGAGAACCTTGGTTATCACATACTCATCAATCTGATGCAAACAGTGAAGGCAGCAAGGAGCACAATGCTCTGGACGCTCTTATTACTTCGCAGCTTCAAGCTCGAGCCAATGCGCGCAAAATGAAGGATTTTGCTACTGCTGACACAATTCGTGACAATCTCAATAGTGCCGGAGTAATTATTGAAGATAGTGCGCAAGGTTCATCATGGCATTTGAAGTAGCATAATAAAGAAGTAAAGTATCAGTTATCAGTAAAAATAAGAAGCACTCGTTAGCAGCAGGTAGAATAGGAACATTATGGCAGCATTTAGTTCGTTAACAGACCGCCTTTCCAATGCTTTCAAGCATTTGCGCAGCAAAGGCAAGCTTTCTGAATCAGATATTGACGGCACAATTCGCGAGATTCGCCGCGCGCTTCTCGATGCCGACGTCGCACTGGAAGTGGTGCGTTCCTTCACTGCGCGCATTCGCGAGCGCGCTCTTGGCGAGGAAGTTTCGCGCGCACTGAACCCTGCTCAGCAGGTTGTGAAAATTGTAAACGATGAGCTTACGCAGGTGTTGGGTGCAGGTGTAGATAGGCCGCTTAATTTTGCGAAGTATCCACCGACTGTCATTATGCTCGCAGGTTTGCAAGGTGCAGGTAAAACTACTCTTGCTGGCAAGCTTGGCTACTGGTTGAAGGATTCTGGACATACTCCTCTGCTTGTGGCTGCAGATTTACAGCGTCCTAACGCTGTTACACAGTTGCAGGTTGTGGGCGAGCGCGCAGGAGTTCCTGTTTTTGCACCAGAAAAGGGCGTACAGACAGGCGGAAGCGCAATTTCTCTGCCATGGTTTACTAAGGGCGACCCGGTTAAAGTTGCACGTAATTCTATTGATTACGCGCGCGAAAAGATGTACGACACTGTGATTATTGATACCGCAGGTCGTTTGGGTGTTGACGAAGAGCTTATGAAGCAGGCTCGCAATATTCGCGATGCTGTGCAACCGCAAGAAGTGCTATTTGTTATTGATGCCATGATTGGTCAAGATGCTGTTCGCACAGCTCAAGCTTTTAACGACGGCGTAAACTTTACAGGCGTTGTACTTTCTAAGCTTGATGGCGACGCTCGAGGAGGCGCTGCACTTTCGGTTGCAAGCGTTACTGGAAAGCCAATTTTGTTTGCTTCTACCGGTGAAGGGTTGAAGGATTTTGAGATTTTCCACCCTGATCGTATGGCTTCCAGAATCCTCGATATGGGCGATATTTTAACGCTTATTGAACATGCGCAGAAGCAGTTTGATGAGGAAGAATCACGCAAGGCTGCTGAAAAGATTGCTGAAGGCAGCTTCGGCTTGGATGATTTTTTGGAGCAGCTTCAGCAGGTTCGTAAACTTGGCTCAATGAAGAAGCTCTTAGGCATGATGCCTGGCATGGCTCAACATCGTAAGGAGCTTGAGCAGTTTGATGACCGCGAAATTGACCGCACTGAGGCAATTATTCGCTCTATGACTCCGGCAGAGCGTAGAGATACAAAAATTATTGACGGATCTCGTCGCGCGCGAATTGCTGCTGGCGCTGGCGTAAGCGTTTCACAGGTTAATACGCTTTTGCAGCGTTTTGAGCAGGCTGCAAAGATGATGAAACGCATGAGTGGAGGCGCTGGCATGCCTGGAATGGGTGGCATACCAGGATTTGGCGGCGCTGGAAGCAAGTCGAAACGTAAGGATAAAAAGTCAAAGAAGAAGGGCGGAAAGTCTGGAAATCCAATGCGTAGAGAAGCTGAAGAGCGCGCGTTACGAGATCGCCTTTCTGGAGAATCTAATCGTAACGATGTTGCTGGTTCTGCTTTTGCAAAGCCACAGCAGCCAAATCTTCAGAATCTTCCTGAAGGCTTGCAAGAACTTATGAATTCTGAAAATTCAAATCAAGATAATCAACTTCCACCTAACTTTGGCGGCGGATTAGCTGGATTATTCGGTCGATGATTTTAGTATTGGCGTTTTTGTGGGTTATATTTGTGCCGCTTCTTTTGTGGCAGTTACTTCGGTGGCTGCCAACAGGTGCGGATAAATATAACCCACTTCCATATATTATTGCGCTGCTTCCACTTGCAACTTACATTGCAGGAGCACTACTTCTGTGTAATTTTGGAGCTTTTTTGTTCTTCGCATGCTACGCAGAGAAAGTGACACAATCGCTTACTTTAGCCCAATCTTACGCATATTTATGCATTGCATACGCTGTACTATTTTTGATTTCACTTAAGTCGTATACACCGTACTGTTTTGGAAGGTTGCGTAGGTTGCGCGAAAGCAGGTCGTCGCGCAAACGCCAGGAAAAGCAGCACCAAGAAATCCGCGTTATGACGCTAAATTGCAGATACGGAAAAGCAGACGCATTTCACATAATCAAAATCGCAAAAAAATATCATATAAATACGTTACTTTTACAAGAATTAAGCGAATCTTTAGTAAAAAATCTTGAAAAACTCGGCATTTATGAAATTTTTCCGACTTCTTGCGTAGGTGCGCAAAGCAAGCACAATAATGGTGGATTCAACGCGATTTTTACACAATATTCACCGATTGCTACTTGTAATAATGCCATAAAAATTGAGGCTGCAAGCGTACCAAGCGTTACGACTTGTTTAGATTTTGGTGCAACTAAAAAAGTTAGTGTGAAATTTGCTTCCGCGCATCCAAAGTCGCCAATGAGAGGATGTACAGCTTGGAGCAATGGAATCCGCACACTCGTAACTCTTATATCGACTCATCAAGCAGTAGAAACTGCAAAAAACATAGCAACTACAAAGATTGCAAAAGACATGAATATAGAGGAGACTTCGTCTACAGGAACAAGAAAAACTAAGGAAACTGACAACACAGCAACTCTCACAGTTCTTACAGGCGATCTTAATTCTGCAGTCGATCATCCAAGCTTTCGAGCACTTACCAAAGCAGGTTTTGTAGACTCTGGCATCTCGATTGGAAAGCGTTTACGCACCTGGCCTACCTGGCTTAACTGGCCAAATCTTACGCTTGATCACGTGCTATTTTGCGCAAAAAACTGCGAAGCTCAAGCTGTTTGGCAAAAAAATGTAATAATTGATGGCACAGATCACCTAGCCTACATCGCCACAATCACCATCTATCCACTAAGCTAAACCATCTATCCACTAAACTAAAAACGTCCAAACAAACAGGCATAATGGATAAGTTATTCGCGTGAATCGGCGCCCTCTTCCCGGTCACGTGAGGAACATGTGGAAGCTCGCAAGGAGTGCCCCACACCCGAACGAAATTCCACGACTCTAGTTATAAGGAGAGCCATTTTGGCAACCAAGATTCGTCTCAAGCGATTGGGCAAGAAGTTCTATGCCTTCTACCGCGTAGTCATTTCCGATGCACGCAATAAGCGCAATGGTCAGTCCATTGAAGAGATTGGCGTTTATGATCCAAATAAGCAGCCATCTATGATTCAGATTAATTCTGAGCGCGCACAGTACTGGCTTGGCGTTGGCGCACAGCCAACTGAACCAGTATTGAAGCTGCTGAAGATTACTGGTGACTGGCAGAAGTTCAAGGGTCTCGATGGTGCTGAAGGCACATTGAAGACTTCTGAAGCTGGTCCAGATGCACAGGCTCGCGTGGAAGCTGTTGAAGCTGAAGCTCAGAAGTTGAAGGCTGCTAAGTCTGAAGCCGCCGCTAAGGCACAGGCTGCAGCTGAAGCCGCTGCAAATGAGGCTGAAGAAGCTCCAGCCGAAGCAGCTGAAGCTGAGGAAAAGGCTGAGTAATCATGCTGGCTCAAGCTGTGGAACATCTCATTAAGAACATCGTGGATTTCCCTGATGATGTATCTGTACGTTCTCACGAAAACGCTCGCGGCGAACTGCTACGCGTACGCGTGAATCCTGAGGATATTGGTCGTGTTATTGGTCGCAATGGTCGTACTGCTAATGCTATTCGTGTCGTTGTGCAAGCTTTAAGCGATCACAATGTGCGCGTGGATATTATGGACGTACGTAGGTGAGATGAACGTGGCCTTAGACCAACAATCTTTTGACAACCCTCAGCAACATCGTAACGACCTGCTGAGGGTTTGTCGTATCGGTAAAGCACAAGGTTTAAAAGGTGAAGTGACTGTACAAATCTTCACTGACGAGCCATATGAACGTTTCGAGATTGGTAACGTACTCTATACTGCGGATGGTTCACGCGAGTTTGTTATTGAGCGCGCGCGAACCTTTAAAAACCGTTGGATTCTGCTGTTTGAAGAATCGCAAAATCGCAACGATGCTGAAGCTCTGAATGGTTTGGAATTATACGTACAGGCAGAAGATGCACAAAAACTTGCTGCTGAAAACGCCTGGTATATTAAGGATTTAGTTGGCTTGCAAGCGCGTTTGTGTGAGGGAAATCAGTTGGGATTACCTTCCCAGATTATTGGTACGATCGTGGACGTGCTTGATGGCGGGCAATCGTTGCTTAAAATTCGCTTAGATCAGCCAAGTGACGACGAACATAAAACCGCGCTTGTACCGTTTGTTGAGGCGCTTGTGCCAGAAGTTAACGTTACTGCAGGTTACGTAATGATTGATCCTCCAGGCGGATTAATTCCCGGATTGTCGCAATGAACAAGAAGTCGTAGCACACAAAATGCTCAACACTACCACTTTTAATCGTTAAACTGTAAATTCATTGGCATAATCACTTATCAAAACAACAAAAGCGCAGCACGTGAAGAACTATGGAGCGTACACTTGCTAAATCACGAATCCATAGATTTCTAACGCAAATGAATCAGCGATTACGCAAAAGCGTAGGAGCAGAGCAGTACATAAGCCATATCTACCATTAAAAAAAAACTATTATGATGAACATCGATATTATTTCTGTATTCCCTGAATATTTTCAGATGCTTGACTTAAGTTTGCTTGGAAAAGCGCAAGATAATGGTTTGTTGCAAATCCGAGCTCACAATTTGCGTCAATGGACTCACGATGTACATCAGTCTGTTGACGATACGCCTGTTGGCGGCGGAGCTGGCATGGTTATGAAGCCAGAAGTATGGGCAGAATGTTTGGACGAGCTGCTTCATTTGCCAAAATCTGAAATAAAAAATACTTGCGATAGTTATGAAACTTGCGATGCTTACGAAGAATCAGAAGTCACATCAAATAAAGTAGACCCAAGTAAGCCAATTCTTATATTCCCGAACCCTTCTGCCCCACTATTTACACAAAAAGATGCAACAGCATTAAGTCGTGCTCAGAATTTAGTTTTTGGATGCGGACGATACGAAGGCTACGACGCGCGTATTCCAGAATACTACCGTATGCAAGGTGTTGATGTACGCGAATATTCTATTGGCGATTACGTGTTAAATGGCGGCGAAGTTGCAGTAAGCGTTATGCTTGAGGCGATTACGCGCCTAATTCCTGGGTTTATGGGCAATCCTGAGTCGATTGTTGAAGAGTCGTATACAGGTACGGACGCGCTGTTGGAACATCATCAGTACACGCGGCCAACTACTTGGCGCGGCATCAGCGTTCCAGATGTATTGACTTCAGGAAACCATGCAAAAGTAGACCGATTCCGTCGAGATGAAGCCATTGCGCGAACCAGTGAAATTCGACCGGATCTCATTGAACGACTTGATTGTAGGGCGCTCAATAAGGCGGATCGAAAGACCCTTATATCGCTCGGCTGGGAAGTTTCAGGCGATCATCCGCGCAAAAACTTATGAAAAAATAAGATTAGTCGCGAGAAGGCTGAATAAACAAAACAGAAGTCTCACCGTAATTGCGCGTATCGAATAGTTCCCAGCCATCAGGCATCACTGGCAGAACACTGCGCGCACTTCGTTCTAATATAATCAGCGTATCAGCATCAGCACTAGCAACACCATGTTCAATCATTGAAAGCAGCAGCTTTTCACAATCCGTGGTTTCATAGGCATATGGCGGATCAATAAAAACCAATTCAAACGCTTGCCCTTTATAGTCTGCAACGAACTGCTCCGCACGCTTGCGAATCACCCTCATCGAAAGTGCAGAATCCCAAGCCTTTGAACTTTGTAACGCTTTCGATGTACGAAGTATAAGAGACGCAACCTGAGCATTAGCCTCAACAGACACAAGTTCGCGCGCGCCTCTAGAAAGCGCCTCAACGCCGAGCGCACCAGTGCCAGCAAATAAATCAAGTACGCGCGCATCCGTGGTAACATCCCACGAATCAAGCCTAGAGAATATAGCTTCTTTCGTACGATCCGTGGTCGGCCTCGTACAAGATTGTGCCGAAGTCAATGGCAAAGATTTGAAACGTCCCGCAATAATATGCATACTTCTAGCTTAGCTGTAACTTCAAAAGGAAACAAACGCCGGAGAAAATTCCCTGGTAAATATTCCTGTAGCTTTGCAGTATTGCTCTGCTTACGTTGAGTATTTATTGCTTAAAAGAACACTAGCATCATTGCTACTGCACACATCACGCCAAGCACACATACCACACACCAACCCACAGTTTGTTTTGCGACTTCAGTATACGAATACCAGTGTGGTAGAGATTTGAGATTTTTCGCACTGAGCGCGGTACGCTCGCGCGGTCTAGGCGCGCTCGCTACGAAACTCGCGTTGGAAGTCC
>NZ_KQ956847.1:18229-33251 GCF_001546485.1 Gardnerella vaginalis
CCGCTCCGAGTTGCTTTCGCGCGCTACGCTCTGAGCGCGAAAGCAGGTCGTCGCGCAGAGCCGTAGGCTGCTGATTCGCCAAGCGAAGAAGAAAAATCGAAAAATCTCTGCGATAAAACGAGGTTATTAAAGATTAAACACGCAGAGTTTGGGGGATTTCTCTACGAGCACTAAAAGAGGACTGATGGAGCAACGTTCTTTAAAGAAAGGCGAACACAATAAACACCTTTAACAGCCAAAGCGACTGAAGGACGGGACGTGCGAGGAGAGAAATCCCCCAAAACTCGCGCCACATTAAGCAAGCGCGAAAGCAGGTCGTCACGCAACAACAAACGCCGGAGAAAATTCCCCGGCGTTTGCAGTCAAAAACAACCCTACTTAACTTACTTATTTACTTCTTCAGGATTCGGAATCAAGAAGGAGCAAGCAAACGCAAGTACAAGCAGCACAATGCCCGCAACCATCGAAGCCATGTATCCGCCTGTTGCACCATTCGTTCCGGCAACATTCGTCATTACAGCGTAGAGAATTGCAAAGCTCAAACCGGCACCCAAGTTAAACGCTCCAGCATTCATGCCTGGCAAATAACCTGGATTATCTTTTGGAGAAAGCACAATACCAAGACCGTTAAGCATAATGTTGGCAACACCAGCGTAGCTAATACCCATCGCAAGAGAGAGCACAACTAGTGCCCAAACGGATGGTACTCCAGCAACATAAATGCCAAATAGCACGCCAATAATACTTACCAAAATTCCGGCACGAAGCACCAAACGGTATCCAAACTTTGCGGCCAAAATACCGGCAATAGGTCCGAACAGGAATCCAATAATTGCGTAAGGGGTAAGCGTTGCAAAGCTCACAACATCAGCTCCCAAATGTGCACCAGCCTTCGCATCCTGCGCAAGCTGCGGCACAACGCCGTTCATCAAAGCGAATACGCCAGTCATAGTCAAAAGCGTGGAAAGAAGCAATCCCCACGTACGACGCTGCTTCATATAATGCGTAGAAACAAGCGGAGCTGCGCTATTGCCCTCAATCTTCCAGAACACAACGAAGAACACAACAGCCACAACCACAAGTCCTGCAATCATAGTCAAGTTTGCGGAAGCAAGCTTATCAATCTCATTAATAGCAAGATACGCCGCAAGGAATGCAATACCCAGCGTCACTACGCCAGCCCAATCCATACTTGGTGTATCATCCGCATGTGATTCTTCTGCTGCCAACACAACCATAACCACGGCAATAACAGCAATAAAAGCCATCGTCCAAAATACTGAGCGGAATCCATAGTGACCTGCAAGCCAACCGCCAAGTAATGCATCAACGCCTGCAATACCGCCGTTGACGGAAGTTAAAATTGCCATCAACTTTGCGTAACGCTTTTCTTCTGTAACTTTTACGCGCAGCATAATTAAGCACATTGGCACCACAGGGCCAGACGCACCTTGCAAAATACGACCAATCATAAGAACTGTGACATTCGGAGCAAGCGCAGAAACAACGCAACCTAAAATCGTCGAAATCAAAATGCCAATGAGTACCTTTTTTCGACCAACCAAATCAGCTAATCGAGGCAAAAACAGCGAGAACAAAGCTGCTGCGGTGAAGAATACCGTTTGAGTTAAGCCGATTTGTGTATCGGTTGTGTGAAGCTCTTTTGTCATTGTTGCTAATGCTGGAGATAGCATAGAAGCGTTCAACTGGAACGCGAAAATAGCAACAAGCAGCGCTGTCATAAGCGCTACGATTGAACGACCGCCTTTATCTAGCATAGAAGGCGTTGGAGATGAAACCTCAGTCATCATAACCTCGTATCAAATTCCGTCTAAATTTTTAATTTAATTATTAGATTTTTGATAATTTATTGGATTTTTGATAATCCAGTAGATTTGCTCTGCTACATTATCTAGGCAATACTTCATGCAATTATCCAAATAATTATCCTTGTAATTATCTACGAACTTTAGTGCATAAAAAGTTGAGATAATTGCAACCATCGCACATTCTAGTATGATTATCCAATACGCTTAAGCGCGTCAACAATCAAATCCCAGAATTTATCAAAATCAAGTTTTGTAGCAACCTGCGTATGGCATTCCTCAGCCGATGGCTCCGGACCACGCAAATCTGCAACCGTCATGCCAAGCGTCAAATCACCTTTAATCTCAACATCCAATGGGCAACGACGAGTCTCTACCACACTGTGATCAATCAAATAAGCAATAGTACAAGGATCATGAACAGGCGGATCAATGAAGTCTTGGTTATTTTGGTATGCTTTGCGGAAGAAGTTCATCAATCCACTAGCAAACGCAGCAAGTGGAGTTCCAACAGCATCGATCTTCGCCTGTGCTTCCGGCGTGCAAAGCGCTTGATGTGTCAAATCCAGACCAACCATAGTAATTGGCCAGGCTTCATTAAACACTACGTGTGCTGCTTCTGGATCAGTCTTAATATTAAATTCAGCAACAGCACTCCAATTGCCAACATGGTAGCCACCACCCATGAGCACAACCTCTTTTACTCGGCTCACAATTCGAGGCTCCATGCGCACAGCCATGGCAATATTGGTAAGAGGCCCGGTTGGAACCAGCGTAATCGTACCAGGTTCATGACTCATAATAGTGTCAATAATCCAATTAACTGCGTGCCCTTCGTCCAATGGTCGCGTAGGCTCTGGAAGCGTTACACCATCAAGACCAGTTTCACCGTGTACTGCAGCTGCAACTTCCAACGGACGAATCATTGGGCGATCGCAACCTGCATGTACTGGAATATTCGTAGCATGCGCCATTTCAAGTGTTGCTCGCGCATTATAGGTCACTTTTTCAAGACTCTGATTTCCACCAACCGTTGTTACGCCTAGCAAATCAATATTTGGATTACCTAGCGCAAGCAAAATGGCCATGGCATCATCATGACCAGGATCACAGTCAAGGATAATAGAAGTCATTATTACTCCTTTGTGAATAGTTAGCTTCTTGCTAGCAACAGTTTGTTACAGACTATTATTAATAACAGTCTGCTACTAACAACAAGTCAATGTATACGTAACTTACCGTATGATTCATGCGCTGTACGTTAATACGCATTCCGTATGCTCATACGCATCATTGCGTCATATAACATTTCTTATTTAACATTTGTTTATAACAATAAACAAATGACCATTAACAAGTATAGCAAAGCACTGTTGCGACGCAAACAATATTTACAGGAAGATTTACGAACAGTTACGCAAAAAAATTACGCAAAAAAATTACACATACGAAGCAAAGCTCAACACACGCGCAACGACCAACTCAGATACGCTCGTGAACATTAGCCATGCGGTTCATAATCAGCTCTGGCGTAAACGACTCATGCACAGGTTGCACTGATTCAGTATTCAACGCAGCTGCAGCAACAGCAAAACGACCAGTTTTCGCAGCATCAAAATCGTTATAACGAGCATAGATCAACGCAGCAGTAGCAGCATCACTTGAGCCATTATCGTTACCAACTGCTTCTACACCAATATTGCCGTTACCTTTAGCTAACATCATGCGCTGCACACGCTTTACTTGTACAGGATAGAATGACACACCTTCACCTGCAACACCATAAGCAACTCCTGCACGACCAGCATTCACAAACACATGTTTTACACCACGCTTTAACAACACATTCGCGCAGCGCACTGCAGAACGCTCGTCAATAGCATTAATACCAGTCAATGCCTGCGATTCAGCAGTATCTAAAATCAAAGTATCAATGCGAGATAACCGTGAAAGCACTCGCGTAGCTTTCGCATCAGTAATCGCACGCACTACAATAGGTCGACGATAACGATCACATAACCATTCCAAAGATTTTTGCGGAATATTAGTATCCATTACTAAAATATCTGCATTTTCAATAATCGACATGCGCTCACGCAAAAAATCAGGAGTCATATGATTGTAAATACTCATATCATCAAGCGCCAACAGACGCTGACCAGAAGCATCACCAACATACATATATGAAGCAGTCATAGAATCAGGAAGTTGCTTCGCATACCCAATATCTAAACCATTTGCAGCAGCATCAATCCTAAACAATTCACCATTATGATCGCCACCATACACAGACACCATACTCGTACGAATGTTCAACCGTTCCAAAGCAACCGCAATATTTCGACCAACACCGCCAAGCATGTAACGCACACGCGAAGCATTTGAAGTGTAATCCATCAAATCACCGCACGCAATACCGAGTACATCCATACTGATGCCGCCAACAACTGTTACATAGCTTGGAGGCGTTACAATATAGCCTTTGCCGCGCAAATATCCTTTACGAATAAGATTGGAAATATGCGCAGCAACACCTGAACGTGTAATACCTGCAAGATTTGCAAGTTCCTGTTGACTAATCATTGGGTTTTGTTGAATCCAAGTCAAGATTTGCTGTTCACGTTCAGTCATTGCTGCCTCATCTCTATTGTTATTACAAATGATGCCCACTTTCTAGGATATTCACAATTTTCATATTATGCACGTAAATTAATAAAATTTATATAATTTTGTTTATTCTTTCTTATTCAACAAACAAAAGTTGAGTATGATTCTCAATTAACAATTACCTTATTATTGTATTTTTTACTATAAATTTTGAGAGCATGTATAATAATTTCTGTATACTTTTTATTTAAAGTATATTTTTCATTGCGTCACCTTTTTACGCAATCAGCAGGAACGTCTATTGAAGAAACACCTTCAGTTGCTAATTATTTCCGCGTTTCCACCACGCGTAAAATCAAGTACTGCACCAGCAAGATGCGGCAACGAAGTAAGTTGCGGATTACGCTGCATTGTTTCCAACGCATCATTACGCGCTTCCGCAATAATTTTCGCATCCTGAACTACTCGCAACAGTTTCAAACTCGAACGACCACCCGACTGACTATCGCCAAGCACATCCCCAACATTTCTAAGTTCCAAATCTTTCTGCGCAATTTGAGCACCATCAAGTGACTGCTCAAGTACTCGCAACCGCTCTTGAGCAATACTCCCTTCCTCAATTTGTGCAATCAAAAAGGCCCATGAATTCGTGCCTCCACGACCAACGCGACCACGCAACTGATGCAATTGTGCAAGCCCAAAACGATCCGCGTCAAAAATCACTATGCAACTTGCTTGCGGAACATCCACACCAACTTCAATAACCGTTGTTGCAACAAGCACTTGCACATCACCACGTACAAATCGTTCCATCGTTTCACGTTTAGTAGCATCATCGTCACGACCAGTAAGCTGCGCAAAAGTCACTCCCTGAAACTGCGGTAATGCAGAAAGCCGTTTTAATATGCCAACAACTGTATGAAGCTTACGCAAAGGCACAGCGTGAGCTTCGTCGGATTGAGAAAATCGTGCAATATCGTCAAAATTTTCAGAATCATCATTACCATCGCAATCATCATCCTCAATATGAGCACAAACAATGTATGCTCGCTCCCCAGCATCAATACGCGAACGAATATGAGCAAACATGCGAGACATCGTATTTGAATCATTTTCTTGCACCACAAAGGTACGAATCGGTTTTCTACCTCCTGGAAGCTCTGTTAAATACGACGCATCCAAGTCACCAAACCAAGTCATAGCGGCAGAACGCGGAATAGGTGTTGCAGTCATTACTAAGAGATGCGGAACAAACTGTTTTTTATGCTCAGCCCGTCCATCCGAATTCACATCTGTGCTCATCTTCCGCATTAATACATCACGCTGCACAACACCAAAACGATGCTGCTCATCAATCACAACCATTGCTAAGTTAGTTGGCTGGAAAGTCGAAGAAAATGCTGCATGAGTAGCCACAATTAACGCAGGTTTACCACTCGCCACCTCTGCGAGCGCACGTCTACGTTCTGCAAGTTTCATGCCACCAGTAACTACTATAACAGGAACGTCAAGTTGAGCACGATGCATCATATGACGCAAGTTTTCAACATGTTGTGAAGCCAGTACTTGTGTTGGCGCCACTAATATCGCTTGATGTCCCGATCCTACAGCTTCAAGCATTGCAGCAAGCGCTACCACTGTTTTCCCTGAGCCAACTTCTCCTTGCAACAATCGACGCATTGGATGCGTACTGCGTAAATCATTGACAATCTCATCAATAACTGCTTGCTGACCTTGTGTAAGAGTAAACGGTAGACTTTCCACAAACTGCTGTCGAAGTTGCGAATTATTGCAAACTTTTGCTTGATTATTGTTTCCATTTTCGCGAAATTGCAATACCGCCATTTGTGATACGAATGCTTCTTCGTAACGTAATGTTTCAAGAGCTTTATGAAATTCTTCAGTGGATTGTGGATTGTGAAGTGCGTAAATTGCCGCAGCACGCTCCATAAGATGATGCTTTTCACGCACAAATTGAGGTAGAATATTGGGAATTTGAGCAGATTCACGTATGAGCGTGTGATTACATTCTTGTGCAGAGCATTGAGTAGATTCTTGTGTTTGAAGCAATGTAAGTATATCAGTAATTGTATCGTGAATACGCTCAGTAGCAATACGCGAATTGGCATGATAGATAGGCTGTGGAGCGCTCAAAATTTCCAATCCCTTGTCGATACTACAAACAGTGCCTTCACTCTGATGCGAACTGTCACTTTCTTCTACTGAATTTACTATTAAAATCTGCGGATGCGTAAATTGTAATCGTCCATTAAATGTACTCGACACACCGCCAACTACTATGGTTGCATCTACATATAGCTTTGACGCAATCCACTGTACATACTGACGGTTTTTAGAAAAATAAATAAGCTGCGCACTTGATTGTTGATCTTGTACAACATTAATTTCAAGTCTAAACCCACGGCGAGCATTCATTGGCACCACGTGCAGGGACTGAATTTGCGCATAAAACGCTATTCCCTCACCAATACGAATATCTTGTAAGCGCTTAACTTTCAGAGGATTGGTAACTCTAAACGGGTAGTAGGTTAATGCATCTTCAACTGTTACTATGCCTAAAGATTTTAATGCAGAAACGCGGCGCTTATTTGTGATTATTGCAGAAAGCGAAGTATGCACAGAAATGGGCGAGGAAAGCACACTGTACGTCTGAGCTGAGTTGGTAGGCATACTTACGATTATAAATCATTCGTAAAGCATGTCGTCGCGCAAGCGCGAGGAAAATTGCAAATACAAAAAAGCCCCGAGCACTGCTCAGGGCCTTACAATTTAAACGCAATCAATACGCGAATCACGCCTCAACGCGTTGAACCTTGCCAGCCTTAATGCATTTCACGCACACACGAAGACGAACATTCTCGCCATCAATGGTGGTGCGAACCGGCTGAAGGTTCGGACGGAAGGTGCGCTTATTGCGGATATGCGAATGTGAAACAGTGAAACCAGTCTGAGGTCCCTTGCCACATACTGCGCAACGAGCTGCCATAATTGGACTCCTATTTTTCTTTGACTTGCAAGTCTTGCGTCATTCAAACATACAAACTATTCACGCAAACTACTCACGCATATCGCATAAACAAATAGCACGTCTGAACGCACAACTACACAAGTATATCACTTACCAAGACATTTCATACGATATCGCGCACACGAACGTCCACATTCTCACGCAATTCCTTAACAGTTTTACATCCAAGAAGTGCCATAATCACGCAAATTTGTTCTTTCCAAGCTGTAATTTGTTGCACGAGCTCATCTTCTCCTTGATGCATCAGCGTATGTAAGAATTCACCTGCAACACCAACTGCCGAAGCACCCAGAGCCAATGCTCGCACAACATCCAAAGGTGTTCGCACGCCTCCACTCGCGAAAATTTCTACAGATTTCAACATTTCGCACTTGCGTATATCTAGCAGCGACTCAACGGTTGTAAGTCCCCAATTCGCCAAATAATCATAGTCGCCATGCAATCGACGAGCATTCTCAATCGCCACAAAATTCGTGCCACCACGTCCACCAACATCAACCGTATGCACACCAACTTCTTGCAGCCTCTGAACATCCTTAGCTGTCATCCCACAACCAGTTTCTTTCACTATTACTGGCACTTGCTGAGCCTCGCACACGCTCACCATCTGCTCAATATTGTGCATCCACCCACGAAAATCGCGATCACCCTCCGGCATCACAAGCTCCTGGGCGGCATTCAAATGCACTTGTAACGCATTTGCTTGTAATATATTCACCGCGCGCAAGGCATCATCAGCACTCGTGCCAGCACTCACATTCGCCATCACAAAACCGTTCGGATTTTCACTTCTCATAACACTAAAAGTGCTAGTCAACGTATCGTCGCGAAGTGCTGCACTCAAAGACCCACTTGCTATAGCAACGCCAGTTTTCGCTGCAACTCTAGCAAGACTAGCGTTTATGTTTTTAGTTGCTAAACTTCCGCCTGTCATCGCATTAATGTAGAACGGCAAACGCCAGTTTCTTGGAGCAGCATCTGCATGTGAAGTGTTAGGTAAACTATCACTTCCCAGTACACACACACTAGGATTCACTTCATCCAACGCCACCTGCGGTAACGCATTCGGCATGAATTGAACGGTATCAAAACCCGAGCATGCGAATGTTTTGTACTGTGCATCCGCAAGTGCTATGTGTTCGTCTTTTCGATTCTGCATTGTGAGAGATTGAGAGGATTCTTGAAGCAATCGCGAAGAACGTAAAGATGTTTGAGATAATTGCGACTTCTGGAGCAACTTCTTTCCCATCGTAATATTTTCAGAAGACTCGCCTGTTCCAAAAATTTTCGTAACCTCAATATTCAATGGCTTGATTCCGTGGTTTTGCCAAGCAGATTTTATACTTTCAATCCGATCTTTTTCGTAAATTGTTGCTAACGCAATGCCACAATCTCCACCACCAGCACCGCTTGTTTTCGCTGGAATTCCAACAGAATCAGCATCTTTAATAAGTTGTGTCAATTTCTGCGTTTCGATTACAGTTCCAGTAAGTACGCTCAATTTTCGCAAAAGTTCGCGATTTTGCGCAAATTCAGCAGCAATATCATCTAATTCAAAATTTTCCAGTGATTTCGCCAATTTCTGCACACAAATTTCGCTTTGCACACAAAAATCTTCATAAGTAAAAGGCTCAGTATAACTAGAGAAATTCTTATCCAAACCACTACCCGCGCTGTTACTTTCGCTATTACCTGCGCTATTACCTGCGCTAACATGAGCGCCATTTTCTACACTACTTACTAACTTCGCACTTGATGCTGGAGAACCAGTCCATCCAACCAAAAGTTTGAGTGCCGAATGCACTTTCAATCGCTTAATTTCCAAACGCGGCCACTTTTTATTCAACAGTAAGCATACGTTAGAATCACCTGATTGTATTAGTGTAAGTTCAGCTTCAAGCCAGTTACGATCGTAAGCTCGATACAAAATCCATCCACCGTAAGAAATAGCAGCCACATCGCCACCACTTCCTGACTTTTTCACCATTGCAGATGCAATCAGCGCAAGCTTGCAAATTCTTGGCGTCGAAAGCGACAAACCATACCATTGACACAACGCACGAACAGTTGCAACAGTTACTGCAGCTGAAGATCCGAGACCATATTTTTGCCCAGATTCTGCGTCGTCGAGCTCGCTAGAAATATGAAGATTGTAAAGTCTGGCAGCTACACTTTGCCCATATTTTTCGTATACGTAAGCATTCATTACACGCATTGCAGCAAGTACATAAGCGTAGGGTTGAATACATTGAGAAGATTCTACAGAGGTAAATACATTAATGGAATCCGCAGAATTGCAACCTTTACTGCCATATTCACCAACAATCTCAATATCGCCATCTACACCGCGCATATAACGAAGCGGCTCATATTTTTTAGTATTTGAGTCAATGATACCGCAGCATTTTCCATCTTCACCCAAATTTTCACTGTCAACTACAGCAGTTATGTATCGATTCACTGCTGCAACAATCGCAGCTGACCCATGAACTACCGCATACTCGCCAGCAACATAAAGCTTTCCTGGGGCACAAGCACGAACATAAGCAGTACGTTCAGAAGAATCTTTTGTAGTAGCGCCCGCTGAATCCAACTTTTCTAGAAGATTTCCCACCATATTTTCATTCATTATTCCGCCACCTACTTCATACCAGTTTTTATACAAGTCCTTATTGTTACACCATCACCAGGTAAAGCAACTGTGAATTTGAGATCTCCTCTACTATATGCACACGTGCCTTCACTCATTATGCGCAATTCATTTTCAACACGTCCGCGCAATTCATTTTCAACACGATTTGCACAATCAACGACCGTCAACACCTTCACATTCGGTCCAGCATCCATCGTAGCCCACACCGGCCAACCACACTTGCGCATAGACTTCACAACATTAAGCACAGCATGAGTCTTATCTGTCAAATAATTCACAGGCGGCACAGCTTGGTGCATGGTTTCATGCATTCCCAAGGAATTTTGCTCCATAATTTCCCCAAGCTGTTCAATATCACCATCACGAACTGCAGCAAGCGCATGCAAAAAATCTTCCTTCGACCGCTCAACCCAAGGCATGTATGCAGGCGAAGTTTCAACTGTACGACGCATAGCGGTTCGACTTGAAACCGGCTTTTTACTATCATCCAACGTAACCACAATCATTGCAGGATTCAAATTTTCTGCTGCAATAACAGGCTCAGCATAAGACGATTCGTCGTCCTCACCTGCATTCCAAATCACAAATCCACCAAAAATTGAGCGACATGCGGAACCGGAGCCGCGACGAGCAAGTCGTGAAAGTTCGCGCGAAGTTAGCTTCAGCCCAGCTGCATAAGATGCTGCTGCAGCAAGCGCAGCAGATCCGGATGCACTTGAAGCAAGACCAGCTGCAATTGGCACATGATTTTGTGACACAACACTTGCTTTTGCTGAAATTCCAGCCATCTCACGCACTAAATCAAGCATAGCAACTACTCGCAAATACGTAGAATTATCTACAGGCAATTGCAAGCTATCTAACGTAACACGATCTGAAACAAGATGGTCGTCAAAGCACACACTAGTAGTGGCGTACAAATCTGAAAGTGTAAGCGAAAGCGAGGAAGTATACGGCAAAATCAGCCTTTCGTTACGCTTACCCCAATACTTAATCAGTGCAATATTTACATTCGCTCTAGCTACAGCAGAATGAGGAGAAATGCTTGAGTCAAACGTTATTTTTGGCTGAATTTCAACGTTTTTCATGCTGTTCCTTTTGCGGCGGATAAGTAATTCTCGTTTGTTAATGTGTTAAACAATATTTTAGCAAAACAGTGCGCACAAGCGTCTTTTCTTTAAGTAACTGTAAAGTTTATGCCACATTTCAAGTAGAGATAAAATTCAATTTATTACAGAATCACCTATATTCACAATCCACGTGTTGCAAGCACCAGCGTTACGTAAAGCAGCACTAACACAATGTGCTGAATCTTCACTATCAGCGAGCGCAATCACGCAGCCTCCTCCCCCGCCACCGGTAAGTTTCGCGCCCAATGCTCCATGAGCACATGCCGTTCGTACCAAAGCGTCAAGTTGCGACGTACTCACACCCAAATCTGCTAAAATCTGGTGTGCGCGTATCATGCGAGTGCCCATATCTTCAGCACGCCCCAACGCCAAATCATCCTCTGCTGCAACCGCAAGAGCACCTAATTCTTCAAGCTGTGCGTCAACAGCTACAGGATTTGTTTCCAGTCGAGAATGTATAGCCTCGACTGTTACGCGCGTCATACCTTTGCAACCAGAATCTGCCAGTACAAGCCATGCGCGCATGGTAATATCCATACGCGCAAACTCACCGCTCTGAAAACGCACCGGCCATGAAGCCGACGTTGCTGTGGCATCCAACCCCGACGGATGACCGTGAGCCACACGCTCAGCCGACTGCGTCAACGCAAAAAGCTCGTCCGCACTCGCTCGCACGTCGTAGTAGTCAAGAATTGCGCGAATTACAGCTCCCGCAGCAGCGGCAGACGATCCAAGACCTCGCTCCGGCGGAAAATCAGACTCAGTTGCGACTTGTAGTGGCTCACCACTCCAACCAACAAATTCAAGCGCAGCATGTATTGCAGTGCGAATGCTGCTCAATCGCGGCGGAATTTTGGAAAGTTTGCCGGTAAAGCCGAGACAGGAAAGGGTAATTTGCGAGTCGAAACTTTGAGAAGATGCTGGGTTTTGGATGGATGCTGGGTTTAATACTGATTTGTAATCGCAACTATGTACGGTAGCGCGCATGCGCAAATTTTTCAGCGGCAAAGCTACTGCAGAATAACCGTAAACCACCGAATGTTCGCCGAAAAGAATCACCTTTGCCCAAGTTTCACCATAGCCAGTTCGACAATGATTGACAGAAGCTGCATTTGCAAAAGATAAGTTGACGAAACTTGAGTTTACAGAAGCTGCATAAGTTGGATTTATAAAAGATGCGTTTGCAAAAGTCGTTGAAGTTTGGTCTGCAGAAGTCACATAAGTTATGTGATGCTGATTTTTGTGCATGCTATCT
Source organism: Gardnerella vaginalis (assembly GCF_001546485.1). Taxonomy (GTDB): domain Bacteria; phylum Actinomycetota; class Actinomycetes; order Actinomycetales; family Bifidobacteriaceae; genus Bifidobacterium; species Bifidobacterium vaginale_D. The sequence continues at coordinate 30,750 of NZ_KQ956847.1, forward strand.
GCAGTTTCGCTAACACTGCGCGCTTTTACGCTAAGATTACGCTCGTCAGCTAGTTCATATTTGCTTTGCAGCACAGTTTGCATCTCCTACAAAATTTGCCCAATTTTCCGACTGTTCCAATTTAGTCGCGTCAAATATAAAAAACTACGATACGAGCCCAATGCTTACAACACATTCACATTCTCAAAATATCACAGCATAAAAAAAGCTCTGCGCAGCATCGCAGTGAGAAAACTCAGAGCAACACAAACGCAGAGCCAATGCTTAAGTTCAATCCTAATGGATTCGCCAGCAATGACACTCACCTAAGCACTCACCAAATGCAAGCACACAAGCAAGCCTCATGCCAGCTCCAACACGTTTTATAAAGTCTATAAGACTACTCTACTCAGCAACAACCTTCACAGTGAAGGAAGCGGTGATTTCCGGATGCAACGCTACGGTTGCTGGGAACTCACCAGTGGTCTTAATAGCAGCAACCTTGATTGCGCGAGCTTCCACAGCGACCTTCGGAGCCAAAGCAGCAGCAATCTTCTCGGCAGAAATGCCACCGAAGAGCTTGCCGGACTCGGAAACCTTAGCAGCGAGCTCTACAACAGTGCCTTCAATCTGAGCCTTGGCAGCAACTGCTTCTTCACGAGTAGCAACAGCCTTAGCCAAACGAGCGCGGCGCATCGCTTCAATCTGGGAAGCAGCACCCTTGTTCCATGCGAAAGCAAGTCCCTGAGGAATCAGGTAGTTGCGTGCATAGCCAGCCTTTACTTCAACAACGTCACCAGAGTGACCGAGGTTGGCAACAGTCTTGGTAAGAATAACCTTAGTTTCAGCCATTGTTACAACCTCTCAATCAGCGACCGGTAGTGGCGTATGGGAGCAAAGCCATTTCGCGAGCGTTCTTTACTGCCTTCGCGATCTTGCGCTGTTCCTGCACGGTTACGCCGGTAATACGACGGGAACGAATCTTGCCGCGATCAGAAACGAACTTGCGCAGCAATGCAACGTCTTTGTAATCAATTTCAGTAATTTTGGCAGCCTTCAGAGGATTTGGCTTCTTCTTGAAAGGCTTGACCGGTGGTTGCGGCCTTTTGCGTGACATAAGATGTCCTCTCTTAAATCCGTTATGCTATTTGTTATGCATAACGCGTTAACTGATGATGTAATTATAAGGATTAAATTAAGTAAATACGTGAACTACACATACTAAACACAAGTAGATAGTGTTTATTGCATAATCTAGAATTCTGGTTCTTCCGAATCTGCGCCAAAATCAGCGTTAGCGCCGAAAGTTGAGAATCCATCGTTTGTTGGTGCAGCAGTGCTCCATGGATCTGTTACAGGAGCGTTTACTGCCTGAGAGTGTGAAGCAGCTTGACTTGCAGCATAATTTGCGCCACCAGCATAGCCACCACCCTGATATGCAACAGCACCAGTATTTCCTGCACCACTGGCAGGACGCGTTGCTCCAGCAAAACCAGTCGCAGAGCTTTGACGATTAACTTGTGCAGTAGCATAACGCAATGATGGACCAATTTCATCGACAGTGAGTTCCACTACTGTGCGATTAGAACCATCTTGTGCTTGATATGAGCGTTGCGACAACCTGCCTTGTGCAATAACACGCATGCCCTTAGAAAGACTGTTAGCGCAATGTTCCGCAAGATCACGCCATGCAGAGCAGCGCATAAACAATGCAGGACCATCCTCAAATTGATTCGTATTACGATTAAATGTACGAGGCGTAGACGCAATGGTAAAGCTTGCAACAGAAGCACCACTAGAAAGCGCCCTCAATTCAGGATCTGCAGTGAGATTACCCACTACAGTGATAACTGTTTCACCTGCCATGTCTGCCTTTTCTTTCTCGCTTCACGCGTAATCCAACATGCACGTACGCACAAAATATGCGCAACTTACACACATTTACTTATTTTAACGTGTATTTACTTAGCGTCCTTACGAAGAATCTTCGTGCGGATTACAGACTCATTAAGGTTCAACACACGATCAAGTTCGTCGCTTACAGCTGGTTCAGCAGTATAGTTCACAACAACGTAGTTACCTTCAGTCTTGCCTTCAATTTCGTAGGCAAACTTGCGACGACCCCAATAATCGGTACCATCGACGGAACCACCTTCGTTGGTGACGAGCTCAAGATATTGCTCGGTTAACTTCTTAAGACCGTGCTCATCCAGCTCAGGATTTGCAATGAACATCAGTTCATATTTATGTGCAGACATCACCCACCTCCTTCGGACTATCGGCTGTAGACTTTCTACAGCAGGAGTGTGTTTGCAAATATGTGCGTTATCATTTGCTGAGTACAACAGTAAAATCGCACATAACTTTGGTATTCTACCCCATGCGAAAGACTTGACGTAAATACGTATTTTGCTAAAAAATTGTACCGATAGCAATGAAATATAGAGTTACTGCATTTTACCCAATAGCATACATAACTCTCAACAATAAGAAAACATAAGAAAAAGGCTCGGAAAACAAGCA
>NZ_KQ956848.1 GCF_001546485.1 Gardnerella vaginalis
CGAACGGCTATGCCGTGAGGAATAAGCGCGAAAACAGGTCGTCGCGTGCGGTAAACTACGACTGGCAAAACAGCGCGCGGCTAATAAAACAGCGCGCGACTGGTAAAACAGCACTCGGCAGCGAAGAATAAGTAAGCAATTCAGCTGAGCGGCTTCGGTCAATAATTTTGGTCAATAATTTTAGTAAATAATTTTTTTAGACAAATATTGCCTTTGCTCTTGATTTTTGCCTACGGGGGGGGGGTATGTTGATATTGATGAGCTGGCTTATAGCCGGTCTCGAGTTGTACCGAAATTGCGATTGATATGCGATTTCGGTAGGCATATTCTTCGCACGTTTACGCGTGAGAAGGAAGAAGAAAGGAAAATTATGTTAAGTAAAAAGGCGATTGCCGCATTTGCTGCCGGCGCTACGCTTGTTTCAGGCTTAGCTCTAACCGTGCCAGCTTTGGCAGATAATCCTAGTGGTGGTACTTCCACTACGCAGAGCAATCAAGTTACTAAGCTTGAAAATGTTGTTTTCAACTTTAAGGTAGGAGATAAGGATCATAAAACTACTGCTACCACTCTTTACAAGAAGGGTGATAAGTACGGTACTGCACAGGATGATGTCAACTATACTGCAGCTCAAATTGGTGCTGGTTTCTTAGCTCAGGTGCAGAATAATCTTACTCCTGCTGAGGGTAATGGTATTGTTGATGGGATTGTTTACCCTTCGGTGATTAATTCTGGTGAAAACGTAGTTACTGTTAAAATTAACAATACTCTTGTAGACGATGCTACTGTTATCACAATGGCTAACTTTGGTGATTATTCGCACTTTGAAGAGGTGTTGAAAAAAGCTGGTAAGACGATAACTCCTGCTCAAAAAGCCCTATTTAACACTCAAAGAGCGAAGGTTGAAAAAGCAGCACTTATTGCTGAGGCTGAGCGTTTTGGCTTGCCAAAGAGTGTTGTTGATGCTTTGAAGGATTATGCTAAGTATAAGGATCCTGCTGCTGTGGCAAAGCTTCTTGAGCAGGGTAAGAGGGCTGCTGTTAAGCAAGCTTTGAGCCGAGTTAATGGTGATACGGTTGCTGACTATAAGTTGCACCCAGCTGATGTGAGTGAGCTTGTTGGTGGTAAGGGACAGACGCCAGTTGTTCCAACTCCTGCTGTTGATCCTGCTATTGAGGC
>NZ_KQ956849.1 GCF_001546485.1 Gardnerella vaginalis
GCTTAGCTTTACACACTTTTGGCCTATAACCCTAATATTGCATATGCTGTAAAAATAATCCCCAGTACCAATTTGGCACTGGGGATTTTCCTTACATGCTGTGTTATGCAGTTACCTGCACAAACTTCACAGAGCGTTAATCGCTACAGCAAGACCGGACTTGCGGTTTGCAGCCTGATTCTTGTGAATCACACCACGACCTGCAGCCTTGTCAAGCTTCTGAGCGGCTACTGCGAAAGCGGCCTGCGCTGCAGCCTTATCACCAGCGGTGATGGCTTCACGAGTTGCACGAATAGCGGTCTTCAAAGCAGACTTCACTGCTACGTTACGCTTATGTGCCTTCTCGTTAGTGAGAACGCGCTTCTTCTGCGACTTAATGTTTGCCACTGTTACTCCAAACGACGTTTGCTATATAAGGACATACAAAGAATAAGCATATCATGCTTCTTGGATAACTTGATTAGTTTTTATTATTTCTCCGGCGTTTACTGTCGTAGAATAGGGTAGTAGAGTTGGTAGGATAGATTACTTGCGTAGCTTGCGCAATTTCATATTGTACGCGTATTTACTAAGGAGATGCTTGCTTTGATTACACCGCATAACCAGCCAGGATTTACGGATCAGTCGTTGATACGCAATTTCTGCATTATTGCGCATATTGATCACGGCAAGTCTACGGTTGCTGATCGCATTTTGCAGCTTTCTGGAATCGTGCCAGAGCGCGAAATGCGCGATCGTTTCCTTGATCGCATGGATATTGAGCAAGAGCGCGGAATTACTATTAAATCTCAGGCTGTTCGAGTGCCATGGACCTTTGAGGGCAAAGAGTATTCGCTTGGCATGATTGACACCCCTGGTCACGTCGATTTTACGTATGAAGTTTCGCGTGCACTAGCAGCATGCGAAGGTGCAGTTTTACTTGTTGACGCAACTCAGGGCATTGAAGCGCAGACTCTTTCCAATCTTTATATGGCAATTGACCACGATTTAACAATTATTCCTGTTCTTAACAAAATCGATTTGCCGAGTGCTGAGCCAGATAAGCATGCTGAAGAAATAGCTGGCTTAATTGGTTGCAAGCCGGAGGATGTGCTGCGCGTTTCGGGTAAAACCGGCGAAGGTGTAAAGGATCTTCTTGACCAAATCGTTCTTGAAGTTCCAGCCCCAAACGGAAATCCTGATGCTCCTGCGCGTGCGCTTATTTTTGATTCCGTCTACGATTCGTATCGCGGAATCGTCACCTATATCCGTATGGTTGATGGCGAACTTAAGTCGCGCGAAAAGCTGCACATGATGGGAATCGGCATGACGCACGATCCTATTGAAATCGGTGTTATTAGCCCAGATATGACTCCAACTAAGGCGCTTGGAGCGGGAGAAGTTGGCTACGTAATTACAGGTGCAAAAGACGTGAGCCAATCTAAAGTTGGCGACACGATTACCAGCGCTGCGAATCCAGCGTCCGAGCCTTTAGATGGCTACCGCGACCCGAAGCCTATGGTTTATGCGGGATTGTTCCCAATCGACAACGCGCAATTCCCAGAACTCCGAGATGCTCTCGACAAGCTCAAACTTAACGACGCTGCTCTTCTTTACGAACCAGAAACGTCGGTTGCATTGGGCTTCGGTTTCCGCTGTGGATTCTTAGGTCTTCTACACATGGAGATTGTTTCCGAGCGCTTAAGCCGTGAGTTTGGCTTGGATCTTATTTCCACTGCTCCTAACGTAACTTACGACGTTACTAGCGAAGATGGTAAGGAGCATCACGTAACAAATCCTAGCGAGTTTCCTGAAGGCAAGATTAAGCGCATTATTGAGCCAATGGTTGCGGCTGATATTATTACGCCGAAAGAGTTTATTGGTGCTGTAATGGATTTGTGCCAAGATCATCGCGGAGAAATGGGCACAATGGAATACATTAGTGCCGACCGCGTGGAAATGCACTACAGAATTCCTCTTGCAGAAATCGTTTTTGACTTCTTCGATCAGCTTAAAAGCCGCACAAAAGGCTACGCTTCTCTCGACTACCACGAGGACGGCGAGCAAGCTGCTGACCTTGTTAAGGTTGATATTCTTATTCAGGGAGATAAGGTTGACGCTTTTAGCGCGATTGTGCATCGCGATAAGGCTTATTCTTACGGTGTTATGATGACGAAGAAGCTTCGCGGCCTTATTCCTCGTCAGCAGTTTGAGATTCCAATTCAAGCTGCAATCGGCTCGCGTATTATTGCTCGCGAAACGATTAGCGCTCTTAGGAAAGACGTGCTTGCTAAGTGTTACGGCGGCGATATTACGCGTAAGCGTAAGCTTCTCGAAAAGCAGAAGGCTGGTAAGAAGCGCATGAAGATGCTTGGACACGTTGAGGTTCCGCAAGAAGCGTTTGTTGCTGCTTTGGCTACAGACGAGAGTGCAAACGATCGCGATACGAAAGATAAGATTCGTGCAGCACAAAAGTCTGAAGGCTGAGGCTTATATTGAATTTTGAATCGAACAAGACCAGTGAAGATTCGCATTCAATCATGCCTTTTGAAGTCTATGTGCACGTGCCGTTTTGCTTGCGTCGTTGTGGTTATTGCGATTTTAACACGTATACGGCTCGCGATTTGGGTGAGGGTGCAAGTCGCGAAGGTTATGCAGATGTTGCGATTCGTGAAATGCGTCTTGTAAAAAAATGGCAGGAATTTCACGGGATTTTCGAGCCTGAAGCGCAATCTGTTTTCTTTGGTGGTGGTACTCCAACAGTTCTTAAAGCACAAGATTTAGTGCGTATTTTGCAAGAAATACGAAACTTGTGGGGATTGAAAACTGGTGCGGAAATTACTACTGAAGCAAACCCAGATACTGCAGACGAGAAGTATATTGAGACGCTTGCAGAAGGCGGATTTACGCGAATATCGTTCGGAATGCAATCAGCTGTGCCGCATGTGCTACAAACGCTTGACCGCACGCATACTCCAGAAAACGTAGAGCGCGGAGTTAAAGCGGCGAATGCTTGTGGCTTGCGTTCAAGTGTTGACTTGATTTATGGAGCTCCGGGGGAGAGTTTAGACGATTGGCGAAAGTCAGTAGAAATGGCTTTAAACCTAGGTGTTAACCATATTTCTGCATATGCGCTAACGGTAGAGCCACGCACAAAAATGGGTCGCCAAATCGCTCAAGGTATTATTCATGCTCCAGACGATGATGATGAAGCTCAAAAATACGAAATAGCAGACGAACTTTTTAGTTCTGCTGGCTTAGAATGGTACGAGATTTCTAATTGGGCGCGCCCAGGTTTTGAATCTCAACACAATCTTGGATACTGGCGAAATATTGATTGGGCTGGTATTGGTCCTGGAGCGCACTCGCACTACAATGCTGCGAATCGCATAAGTAAGCAAAGCATGGATGATGACGCTTCTTTAGCTCATGCAGACGAGTTTTATAATCTTCGCTCATGGGATATTTTGCACCCAAAGCGATGGGCGCATGCTATAAATCTTGGAAACGTGCCATGGCAAAACTACGAATGCATAAACGCAGAAGATGCGCTGATAGAAGAAGTCATGCTCGGTCTTCGTCTTAAAGAAGGTCTTAATATTTCGCAATTATGTGAAAAAATGCGCAACAATTGTGATGAAGAACAAGGCAAAAATCAAGGTGAAAATCAAGGCATTTTTGACGATTCTTACTTGCAAAAAGCAATGATTGAAGTAAAAAATGAAGCTCTTGCAAATACGCATGGAGATAGGCTCATAGCAACGCGTAAAGGAAGACTATTAAACGATTTGCTTATTGAAAAAATCGTAGATGCGTGTGAAAACGGCTTGACCGTGCTAAAATAACTCGTAATTGTGTCATAATGCGCAATAGGCGAAAATTCAACGTAGAAAGGAATAGTCATGGCGAACAGGAAAGAGCGTCGTGCTAGGGAAAGGCAAAGTCGCAAGGGGATTCCTTCTCAATATGATGAAACAAAAGGTCGCGCTCGTGGCGGCATGCTTGATGAGTATAATTTACAAGAGCGTTCGCGCAGGTTGCAGGAACAGGGTGCTGGTCCTTGGAAGCCGACTTCTAATGTGACGGCTGAAGAAGAGCGTTTAGCACGTAATATTCATCGTGCTGAGACTGGTGATGATACGTGGAATACTGTTCGTAAGGTTGTGGGTGTTTGCTCCTGGACTGTGCTATTGCTTTCTGCATTCGCATTTTTGGTGATTATGTGGTTCCCAAGTCAACCAATAGTGCTTGTTATAACTATTGCAGTGCTGTTTGCTCTGGGCGTTTTTGGTTTGTTCTTTACGCTAGGTAATGCAAAACGTAATCCTCGTCTTGATGAGCATGGTACTGCTCTTTAGAAGTACCTATAGCATAAGAATGTTGTTAATGATGAAGGCGGGTGCTTGCTAAACGAGTACTCGCCTTGTTAATAGCAAGTTAGCTTTACTTATCATGAGTCTTCCTTGATGACGTGTTGATAATTCAACATGTCATAAGCTAATAAGTTATAAATTATAAGTTAATTTTGTGAATCAATAAGCGTATAGCCGTGTTTTACAAGCACAGATTTAAGCTGCGCAAGGTAAGCAAGTGAAGCTTTTGAAAGTTTCGTACGTTCGTTAGTAATCCAGCCAACAAGCATAGTGTCATCACATTCAAGCGGAATAGTAACGATTTTCTCGTTGTTTAAATCGCCGTTGTCTATTCCAGTGCAAACAGTGTAACCATTCAACCCAATAATAAAGTTTAAAATAGTAGCTCGGTCAGAAACATTAATTTTTTTCGGTGGACGACTAGGCCACACTGCTTCTTCTGCGAAGAAGAAACTTCCTTCTTCTCCCTGTTCGTATTGAATAAACGGGTATGGCTTTAAATCTTCCAAGCTCAAGCTTTTGCGTACAGCAAGTGGATTATTTCTGGAAAGAAAAACGTGCAATTTTGCTCGGAAAAGTGGGTGGAACTCCAAATGTTTTTCGCGAAGCAGCTTGCCGATCACATCCTTGTTATAGTCAGAAAGATACAAGATACCGAGATCTGCGCGCATATCGCTTACTTGCTTAATAATATTTTTAGTACGCGTTTCACGAATAGAAAATTCATACTCGTCGGAATGAATGCTACGAATCATGTCAACAAATGCTTCAACAGCAAACATGTAGTGCTGTGTTGCCACGCTGCATAATTGTGGGCGAGGCTTCGTACTTTTGTAGCGTTCTTCAAGCAAATCAGCCTGCTCAATGACTTGTCGAGCGTACGTCAAAAATTCGGCACCATCAGCTGTTAACGCAATTCCTTGAGTAGACCTTGTAAAAATCTCAATATTGAGCTCATGCTCAAGCTCTTTTACCGATGAACTTAACGCAGGCTGGGAAATATACAATGCGCGCGCAGCTTCATTCATAGATCCACAATCAACGATTTTTACAATATATTTCAACTGCAATAAAGTCATCTTAAGTATCCTTCACGCGCTAAAAGTTGAGCTCATAGCTAGCAATCACATAACTAACAAACTGTAATAACTGTAATGAATGTAGCAAAAGGTATCGGCATAGTTCGTGCAATACAATAAGAGTCTTTTGAGAGGTAAATTATTCAAGAATTATGTAAATAGTTTATGAGAATTTACACTACAATGAGAGTTGCACGCCTACAGACAGTAAATCTTTACGTGCTTGCTCAGCTGTTGTAAACACAAAAGCATGCATACCAACAGCGTGAGCGCCATCAATATTTACTGGCTTGTCGTCAAAAAACACTGTATGTTCAGCGCGCAACCCGAAACGACTCATAGCAAGCTCAAAAATTTCCGGCTGTGGCTTATGCAAGTGTTCAATTCCAGAAATAATCGTACCTTGCAACAGTGTTGACAGTTCCGGGAATTTGCGAAGTGCTAATGGGAAAGTTTCACTTGACCAATTTGTTAACCCCCATACGCCGTATCCAGCTTTACGCAGGTCACGCAATAAATCAACCATTCCAGGCATCATGCGAGTCAAAACTTGATCATAATGTGCGCAATACCAGCGGAAGGCTTCAGCAAATTCACTGCCAAAACGATGCTCATACTCAGGCATAAGATCGTTCAACAGTTCTCCACCGTCCATTCGATCCTCAAACTCGTAGAATCCTGCTAAATCATCCTTTCCAAAACTGCCGTTAGGGCAAATCGTATCAACTAAATTCGGGAACTGTTGTTGCAAACAATTGCGGCAATTCCACTCAAGTAGTACTCGGCAATAATCGAACATAACGTCGTGAATTTCAACACTTGGTGTATCAGTCATAAGTATTCCTTCCTCTATGCTGCAGTATTTGCGCATTTGTTGTTACGTGCATGTTGCATATTTCATGCATATTATTTTTTATTTTTATTATCACTCATTGTTACGTACGTATTTGAGTATTTGCGTATCTACATATTTACATGCTTACTTAAGGTTGATAAGCATGCCGAAAACATGGGGTAGTGCGGTAATAATGTCGCTTGCCACAATCGGATGTTCAAACATAAGTGGCTTTTCAGTTTTTACCATACTTTGCATAATCTGTGTGCAATTATTGTCGCTACAACTGTAAGATGCCAAAATTGCAGCAATGCCGTGAATTACTGCCGCGCTTGCTGCAACAAGTGCGTAGTTTGTGCAATGTGCTGTTTGTTGTGCAAGTAAAGCACCGAGAATACCAGCAAGAACATCTCCAGATCCTGCAGTTGCAAGCCAAGTTGGACCGTATTGAGCAACATATATTGGCATATGGAGATTGCTTGGTGAGGCAACAACCGTTTTTGCACCTTTAAGAAGTACTGTTGCTCCCGTAAGATTTGCTGCTTCTTGAGCATAGTGCACTGGATTGCTAGCTATTTGCTGCGCATTTATTGCTAATCCGTATTGTTGAAAAACAGAGCACAATTCTCCTGTGTGCGGCGTTACAACTACTTTTGTGCAAACTTTTTTTGGCAGTAAATCTAATGCTCCAGCATCTACGCAGATTGGTGGAAGTGCATTTGTGGATTCTGTGTTAGTAGCGTATTTTGCTAGTATTTCCGAAATATAATCTCGTTGAGCTTTGGTTTCATCGGTATTGCAATGAGTGGCATCGGGTATTCCAGAGCCGACAGTTATAGCCTGAACTGTTCCTTCTAATCGTTCACATACAACTGTTTCTGGTGCTGATTGAAGCACAAGATTTTGTGCGCGTAAAGGACCTGCGTAACGAACCATGCCAATATTGCTGTACTCTGCTGCTCGGGTGCTGAGTATTGCGGCTCCAGGATACTCTTGAGAACCGGTTACTATGCCAAGAACGCCTCTAGAATACTTGTTGTATTCAGAGCGTGGTGTGCGAAGACATGTTGCAGCAAGATGTGTATCTACAAGAACTTCATTGGAATCGTGGCAAGTATGGGAATTGTTGAAACTTTGGTGAGTGCTGAAACTTTGGTGAGTGCTGAAATCACTGGCATTACTGGCATCGTTGGAATTGTGTGAATTGTATTTCAACAAAGGCATGTCGTCAATCATACCGTTTAGTTTAATAGGCGTGCGTTATATCTCTTAATTGTCCCTGAACAACTCTCAATATTGCTTAAGCATTTGTTTGATTATATAAACATATGTCTTATTTTAATCTGTAAAGTTTTGAAAATTTTTGTAATTTTTTGTTATTCTGCGCAATGGGGGTGTTGCGGCGTGTTGCAGCGTGTTTTAGTGAACAATATGCAGTATTTCATATTTGTTGAAACATTATAATCATGTTCATTATTTTGTTGATATATTGCCATTTTTTACGACAAATTACAGCGAAAATACACGACTCTTATTTTGAAAATGTGCATTATATCAGACAAAAAATTTACGAAACGCATTTTTGTAAAAATAATCGCGTTTTTTCGTATTTTTCATTGACCGACGTACATATTTTTCATATGCTATAAGCGTTATTGCGAATGATTATTTTTTTCATGAACAACTTTCATGAGACCTCCTGCAATCAAGCCATGCAATAACAGTAAAGATTCCCGAAAGGAACAAGTGTGAAAACTTCACGAATTTTCGCAACTGCCGCTGCGGTTGCACTGTTAGCTACTTCTATGAGCGCTTGCGGCTCTGCTAAAACTGCAGAAAATAATGCAAAAGGAAATCAAGTAAACGTAGTGGCAACAACAACGCAAATTTGCGATTACGTAACTCAAATCGCGTCAACTGCGGACGCAAATTCTGGTTTAAGTCTTAATAAAACCGATTCCCAGGGTAAAAAGTCTGTAATTGGTGCTCCAGCAAACAAAGCAAAGTCAATAATTAACTTAACCTGCCTACTTGCGCCGAACGCTTCTGCTCATGAGCACGAAATGACTCCAGCACAATCCAAAGCTCTCTCCAAAGCTGATTTAATGCTTGTTTCCGGTGTTGATCTTGAACACTTCTTGGATCAAGCAGTAAAGGCTACTGGTTTCAAAGGCACAATGGGTGTTACCTCCGGCATTCTCACTGCTGATGAAATCAAGGATCCAAAAGCAGAATTAGCTAAAGAAAAGAATCTTCCATACAAGGTTGACCGCGGTATTGCCAAGGTTCATGCTGAAAAGTGGCCATTCCCTCCAGAAGAAGGCGAAAAGGAGCCTGAGTTCCAGTACGATCCGCATATTTGGACTAGCACGAAGAACACCATGATTCAGGTGAAGAATATTGGTGCATTCTTAGGCAAAGCCCTTCCTGCAAGCAAGACGATTTTCGATGAGCATGTTGAAAAGTTCGTTAAAGCTTTGACTGATTTGGACGCTTGGGCCACTGAAGCTTTGAACAGTGTGCCACAGGAGCATCGTGTTCTCTTTACTTCTCATGACGCATTCGGTTACTTCTCTCGCGACTACAATGTAAAGTTCATTGGTGCAGCACTTTCTGACTTCAACAGCCAGCAAGATGCTACCGCTGATCATATTAAGCAGGCTGCTGAAGACGTTAAGAAGTCGGGTGCTGTGGCAATCTTTGCAGAAAATTCCAATAATTCCAAGTCAATTAAGGCTGTGGCTTCCGCTGCAGGCGTTAAGGCTATTATTGGCGATGATGCGCTTTATGGTGATTCCTTAGGGCCAGTTGGTTCTGCTGGTGAAACTTACATTGGCTCTATTGTTCACAATGTTCAGACTCTTGTGAAGGCTTGGGATGGTAAAGTTCCAGCTCTTCCTGAATCTGTAAAAGCTGCACTGAAAAAGTAGTAATAAAGCTACATGTGCAATATAAATAAACACTAAAAAGACTGGAAATATAGTGAATAAGAGCGTCCTTGCAATGGAAAATTGCAACCTAGCCTACGGTTATAAAACGGTAGTAACTGGGCTTAACGGCAGTGTAGAAGCTGGGGAAGCTTTGGCTTTAATTGGTCCAAATGGTTCTGGAAAAACTACGTTTTTGCAAGCTATTATTGGTATTGTGCGCGTAAGTGGTGGCGAACTGCGCATGCCAAAAACCTTGTCTATTGGTTATGTGCCGCAGCAAGTGGATTTAGATTTAACTTTTCCAATTACTGCTCGGCAAGTCGTAGCAATGGGCTTAAGCAGAAAAACTGGATTCCTTGGTTTGCTGAAAAAAGATCAGAAAAAAGCCGTTGAGGACGCTCTTCATCATGTTGGATTATTGCATCGCGCAGATGTGCGATTTGGTGATCTTTCTGGCGGCCAGCGTCAGCGCATTCTTCTTGCGCGCGCCATTGTTGCACATCCTACGCTTATTTTGCTTGACGAGCCTTTTAATGGTCTTGACGAGCCGAATCGTCGTGAACTTCTTCATATTATGAAAGCAGCGAAGCAAGAGGGTATAGCTTTCGTTGTTTCTACTCACGATTTGGTAATAGCAGATGCGATTTGCGAAAAAGCGTTGCTTTTGGCAGGGCATCAGGTTGCGTTTGGTCCGCTGAGAGAAGTGATGACGAAAGAAAATATTACTTGCGCTTACGGTGGCAGTATGCCTGCTGCATCTGCTGGTCTTACGCTTTCACAAATGGCTGATGTGGATACTCGGGTGAATGTTCAAGCGGAAACTCGATCAAATGTTCAAGAAAATAATCAAGCAAAAGAAAGTCAAGAATAATGCTTGCTGGATTAGTTGAGTCGTTAAGGCAAGCGTTGGAACCAATTCCAGGTTTTGATTTTATTGCTTCTGCGCCTTATATTTTTCGACCGTTTTGCTTACTAATAGTGCTTTCTATAGCTAGCGGAATTGTCGGTGTATTCGTAAACTTGCGATGTGCTGAATTTAATGCAGAAGCTATTGTTCATGGCATTTTCCCCGGAATAGTGGTCGGAGCTTTGTATGGTGGCATTGATCACATTATTCCAGGTGCTGCAATTTGTGCCGTATTCTTAGTTGCGGCGTTGGTATGGGCATCGCGGTCGGCGCGTATTAACGAATCTGTTATTGCTACAGTGCTTACCACTTTTTTCGCATTGGGCGTAGTAATTTCTTTGAAAAAAGGTGATATGTCTGGGCAGCTTGAATCGCTTATGTTTGGTAGGCTTCTTGATGTTACTGACGAACGCATGACTCAAGCTATGTGGATCTGCTTATTTGCAATTATTGTGCTATTAGCAACTTGGAAGCAGCAGATTATTGTTGCTTTTGACCGTGCAAGCGCGCCGCTGATGGGTGCTCGTACGCTGTTAGTAGATATTGTGCTCAATGTTGGTATTGCAGCAGTTGTAGTCTCTGCGTCTTCTGCAGTCGGTGTACTGCTTGTTATTGGATACCTTGTGATTCCTGGTGCTAGTGCGCGATTAGTTGCTCGCACCGTGGGACGAATGGTTGCGGTTGGTATTGCGGTTGGTATTGCTGGCGTTGTGCTTGGTATGTATGTTATGAATCTTGATTTGGATCATCCTGTTTCTCCTCAAGCAGCAATCGCTTTAAGCATGTGCGCAATGTTTATAGTTGTGCTCATACTCCGTTGGTGTATACAATTTGTTTCCTCAATAATTCCAGCACATAAATCACATAAAGTGCGTGAATCGCATGAAGTACATAAACTGCATGAATCAATCTTAGAAAAGCGGGGAGCTTAAATGGTAAGTATTTGGCAAATTATTGCACTCCCTATAGTTGAAGCAGTAGTGGTTGGTGCTTTATGTGGTTTTGTTGGTTCTCTTGCTCTTCTTAATCAGCGCATATTCTTTACAGAATCCATTACGCACGCAGCTTTCCCAGGAGCTGTTCTTGGTGTAGTATGCACGTCGATGTATACGATTGATCAGAATGTGCTTTCCTTAGGCTTATTTATTGGTGCAGCTCTTGCATGCGTAGTACTTTCTTTCGTCATGTACGCGCTTTCGCATATTAAAGGTATTTCTTCGCAAGCTGCAGCTGGAATTACGCTTACTGTCGGTTTTGCTAGTGGATACTTTTTAAATAAGTGGTTTGCTCCACTGCCTTTACGTATTGAAGGATTTTTAACTGGCTCTTTGCTTAATTGCACTCCTGCAGACGTGATTTCAGCATCTGTTGCTTTTCTACTAGTTCTCGGATTGTGGGTTTTTAACGCAGCTAATCTTGTGCACTGCTCATTTGACCCGATTAATTATCGTGCTGCTGGCGGAAAATCTGGTTTTATACAAGGTATGGTTCTTGCACTGATTATTGTTACTGTTTCTGTTATTATTCCAGCAGTTGGAACCGTTGTTTCTGTATCTCTTATTGCTGCTCCTGCGGCTGCACTCAAGGGAAGAATTGCCTCTATTAATAAATTTGTGCTAGCATGCGTAATTTCATCTGTTTTGATAGCGCTCACAGGATTAGCGTTTGCTGTAATACTCAAGCTTTCTGCAGGCGGCACTATTGCGATTGTTGCTGGTGCTTTCTTCTTAATAGTTAAGATTAGTGAAAGTATTTTTATAACAATTCATGATTTTTCATCAAGATGGGCATGTACGTCGAGGAAAAGTAGCTGAAAACGCTCTTGAGTAAACGAGTCTTAAAAGTCGCTCTGTTGTCCTAAAGTATCAATGAATTGTGCGTGAAAAATGCGTGCAATTGACGTCGTTTTTGCGCGTTTTATTGATTGTTTCATCGCGTAAGTTTTATCGGCGCCACGCAAGTCCAGGTCTGCACATTAGTAACGCAAGACCCCGATAGAAAAGGACAATTATGGCTGAAAATACCATCTCCATCACTGTAAACGAGGAACGCAAGGAGGTGGATGCAAGCTTCACTGGCGTTGAACTTTTCGCGGAAGATAAAAATATTATTGCCGTGCGTTTAAATGGCGAGTTGCGTGATTTGTACACGCCTCTTCATGACGGCGATACCGTGGAATCAGTAGCACTTGATAGTGAAGATGGCATCGCAATCATGCGTCATTCCGCTACTCACGTGATGGCTCAAGCTGTTCAAGAAATTCGACCAGACGCAAAGTTAGGCGTAGGTCCTGTAATTAAAGACGGCTTCTACTATGATTTCGATGTTGATACTCCATTTACGCCAGACGATTTGAAACAAATCGAAAAGCATATGCAGCGCATTATTAAAGAATCGCAAAGTTTCCGTCGTCGCGTTGTCACAGAAGATGAAGCGCGCGAAGAAGAAGCAAATCAACCTTATAAGTTGGAGTTGATTGGGGATAAGGAAGCTGCTCTTGATCCGGCTGCTGCTGGTGAAATTAGCAAGCATGAGCTTAGCATGTACGACAATGTGGATCGCGAAGGAAATAAGGTTTGGAGCGATTTGTGCCGCGGACCGCATTTGCCAAATACGCGTTATATTAAGGCTTTTAAGCTTGAGCGTGTAGCTGCAGCTTACTGGCGTGGTTCTGAGCAGAATCCTATGCTTCAGCGCATTTACGGCACTGCATGGCCTAGCAAGGAAGAGCTTAAGGCTTACACAACTCGCATGGAAGAGGCTGCTAAGCGCGATCATCGTAAGCTTGGTCAAGAGATGGATTTGTTCTCATTCCCAGACGAGATTGGCCCAGGCTTGGCAGTGTTCCATCCAAAGGGTGCTGCAATTATTAACGCAATGGAAGATTATTCGCGCGAGCAGCACCGCAAGCATCACTACAGCTTCGTACAAACCCCGCATATTACTAAGGGCGGCTTGTATGAGACTTCCGGCCACTTGCAGTGGTATAAGGATGGCATGTATCCTCCAATGAAGCTTGACGAAGAGCGTGACGAAGACGGTAACGTAACTCGCCAAGGTGCTGACTACTACTTGAAGCCAATGAACTGCCCAATGCATAACTTAATCTTCAAGTCTCGCCAGCGTTCTTATCGTGAGCTTCCTTTGCGCTTGTTCGAGTTTGGTACTGTGTATCGCTACGAGAAGTCTGGCGTTGTGCATGGCTTAACTCGCGTGCGCGGATTGACTCAGGATGATTCGCACATTTATTGCACTCGCGAGCAAATGCGCGATGAGTTGAAGAGCTTGCTTAATTTTGTGCTTGGTCTTCTTAAAGATTTTGGTTTGAACGACTTCTACTTGGAGCTTTCCACTAAGGATGAGCACAAGTTTGTTGGTTCCGACGAGATTTGGGAAGAAGCAACTAATACTTTGGCTGAGGTTGCTAAAGAGTCTGGTTTGGAACTCGTGGACGATCCAGGTGGAGCTGCATTCTACGGGCCGAAGATTTCTGTGCAAGCTCGCGACGCAATCGGTCGCACTTGGCAGGTTTCTACTATTCAGCTTGACTTCAACTTGCCTGAGCGTTTTAAGTTGGAGTACATTGCGGCTGACGGTAGCCACCAGCGTCCGGTGATGATTCACCGCGCACTCTTCGGCTCTATTGAGCGCTTCTTCGCTATTTTGCTTGAGCACTATGCAGGCGCATTCCCAGCATGGTTAGCTCCAGTTCAAGTAACTGGCGTTCCTGTTGCGGACGAGTTTGCTCCACACTTGCAAAAGTTTATTAGTGATTTGGAAGAGAATATGGTTCGTTGCGAAATGGACAGCTCCGACGATCGCTTTGGCAAGAAGATTCGTAACGCTTCTAAGTCTAAGGTGCCTTTCACATTGATTGCTGGTGAAGAGGATGTGAACAACAATGCTGTGAGCTTCCGCTTCCGCGATGGCAGCCAGTTGAACGGTGTTCCTGTTGCGCAAGCTAAAGAGTGGATTTTGTCCATTATTAAGCAGCGCGTGCAAGTGAATACTGCAGAAGATTTCGAGCGTTACACTAAGTGATTGAAGTTAGCTAATTTAAACGCTAACGTAAGTTTCGGTGTAAGCTGAATCTTAACGAGCAAAAGCCCACATTTCTTAACGTTGTGTGGGCTTCTTTATATCTCAATCGCCTACACCGTTACTTTTTCAGTTCATTAGCTGAGTTAGTAACGGTGTTTTGCTTATT
>NZ_KQ956850.1:0-2136 GCF_001546485.1 Gardnerella vaginalis
AAAAAGTATCATAATATTATCAAGATTACAATAGTTAGCGCGCTATTGAACTTTTATTCCGACGTTTGGTGAGATATTAGTACGACGATTGGCTTTGTTTGGAAATGTGGTTGTAAAGACTAAATGTTAAAAGGTTTAGCGTGCGGTGGATTTAATATTACTTCTCGAGATTCTAAATGCTATTTTGCTGTCGAGTAGTTGTGCGATTTAGTTGCTTATGTTTTGGGGAACAAATCGGTGTAAAAATTGTAAAAAAGTTCCCTACACTGTTTGATTTATCATGGTAATGGCTTGTTGGTTATTCCAGAAAATAAGGTTCCTGAGTTTAAGAAGTTGCTTGTTGAGTATTATGAGGATGAAGATTTGCAGTCTGTGACGGATGCGTTTGCTTGCGTTTGTGAAGATGATTGGAAAACGCTGTACGAACATGAGAGAAAACAAATTGGCGGTCGGTTGCGCTCATTTGTCGGCAGAAATTGCGCTTTCAACGGAAATTGCCAATCGCACTTGCTACTACGCAACTGCTGCTTCATCTATAATTTCACCATGATCATGATGGATTCGAGTTTGAAATGGAGATGTTTTTATGATTTTAGCAGATAAAATATTGGAACTGCGTAAACAAAACGGTTGGTCGCAGGAAGAATTGGCGGACAAATTGGGCGTCAGTCGCCAAGCTGTTTCCAAATGGGAAGGCGCACAAAGTATCCCGGATATGGAACGGATAATTGCATTGAGCCGTTTGTTTGGTGTTAGTACAGATCTTCTGGTAAAAGATGAAATTGATGTTATGGGGAAGAACGTCAACGCAGATGAAAATGCCTGCCAGGAAGAAGCCGGCGTTCGCATGCGGGTAATTGAGCTGGAAGAAGCCTCCGCTTATATTGCTCACAGAATATCATTTGCCGCCTATGTTGCTCTAGGCGTTCTTCTTTGTATTCTGGCGGCAATCCCGTTGATAGGCAGTAATCTTTTGCTTTCTCCCACAGTAAATGCGCAAGTCGGTAAAACTATTGGCTTAGCATTCAGCGTTGCGATTATTACTGTAGCTGTAGTTATTTTTATTATTCAGAGTTTCCACGAAAAGCGTTATCAATATTTGGAAAAAGAGGACTTTGAAACGGCTTACGGCGTTGACAGTGTGCTCAAAGAACGCTTGGAACGGTTCATGCCGTCGTATGTGCTGCGGACGGTCAGCGGTGTCGTTTTATGTATGGTTGCCTTTATTTTTCTTATAATTTCGGATGCAGTGTCGAAATTTTATCAACTTTCATCCGGCTTTTTTGTAGTTATCGCTATTGTCCTGGTGGCAGCAGCTGTTTATTTATTCGTGCAGGCGAATATTGTTCGCTCGTCCTATTACCGTTTGCTGCAACCGAAGAAAAAGATTGTCTATCCTGCAAAGATTAGGTTATTGCTCCAAGCTTACTGGCTTATGATTATCTTCATTTATTTAGCCTACAGTTTCATCACGTCCGATTGGGGAAAAAGT
This sequence comes from Gardnerella vaginalis, assembly GCF_001546485.1. Taxonomy (GTDB): domain Bacteria; phylum Actinomycetota; class Actinomycetes; order Actinomycetales; family Bifidobacteriaceae; genus Bifidobacterium; species Bifidobacterium vaginale_D. Next base: position 1,493 of record NZ_KQ956850.1, read on the forward strand.
TGGATTGTTTGGCCGTTGGCTGCATTGACTTACGGAGTAATAGAAGTAGTGCTCAAAGTGTGGAGGCTTGGAAAGAAATAAGTGACTTTCAGCGTCGATTTTCTGGCGAATAACAGGTGTTATCCGGATGAAATATGGTATGCCTACGCTTGTATTACCCCCAAAGAGTGAAAGTATGATTAAAAAATGTCGCACATATAGGCTTTACCGTCGGTGGTGCGGACATTTTTTAGACAGCCACACCCAGTCTACTTTTGTTCTAGATAAGACTTATTCCTACGAGTTATCAAGTCTCTTATTTGCTGGCTGGTGAAGAGACTCGTAGCTGGGAATTTGGTGTTTATCGATTGGTTAAGGATAATTATCCTAAATATGTTTTATCGATGGATACAATGAATTTTTCGCAAGAAGGTATTATACACAAATATTTACCAGATTTTCTAAAGGAGTAAACCATGGAACATAATTGCGGATTTATTAACGATAAAAAAGCATTTAGATATAGAGCAGCAGCCATCATAGTCGAAGAAGGTTGTGTGCTATTTGCAAGAAATGATGAGGACGACTATTTCTACTCAGTTGGCGGAGCGGTTCACATGGGCGAGACATCAGAAGAAGCCGTTAAGAGAGAAGTATTTGAAGAG